>JAZQUO010000038.1:0-27468 GCA_045631325.1 Oscillospiraceae bacterium | reverse complement strand
AGGGAGAGTGCAACAGAGATATACCGCCATGCTTTGCATGGTAAGGGTGGAAAGGCGAGGTAAGAGCTCACCACGTCCTATGGTAACATAGGGGGTCTGTAAACCCTATCCGGAGCAACACCGTACAGAAGAACAACGCATCGGCCCGATGCGCTTCGCAAAGGTGGCATTAAAGCCGCACGGGCGACCGGCGGCGAAGATAGATTGTCGTCATTACAGAACCCGGCTTATTTTCCGGTCACGCTAAAAAGGACTGTTCCGAAAGGAATAGTCCTTTTTAGCATATATCTTTACATTTTATTAAAAAAATCCGCTAAATCTGCTCATATTTCCTGGTTATAATATAACCACAGCAACAGAAAAAGTCAAAATTTTTTCATCGCTTTCCCCTCTTTTCTTTTTAAAAAACAAACCACAAAAAAAGCACGGTCTTCCAAAAGGATGGCCGTGCTTTTTTGTTATCCGAAAATCGCCATGGCAACCGTTGCCGCTGTCATAACAAAAAGTCCCGAAGCGCTTTTTTTGCTTAGCTTTTCGCCGAAAACCAAATAGGAAAAAGCAATTGCAACAAGAATGCTGAGCTTATCTATCGGAACAACAATACTTACAACACCGTTTTGAATTGCATAATAATAGCAAAGCCATGAAGCGCCGGTTGCAATTCCCGAAAGGCAGATGAAACCCAATTCTTTTTTATCGATATTTTTAATTTCCTTTTGCTTCTTTCTCATAAAAACGACCGCCCAGGCCATAGCCAGAACAACTATTGTCCGAAGCGCCGTTCCAAGGTTGGATTCAACTCCGTCTATTCCGATTTTGGCGAGGATTGAAGTCGCCGCAGCAAAAACCGCCGAAAGAACCGCATAGACCATCCACCCTTTTTTGTTTTCACCGGAATAATCCTTTTTCTCGATCATCATAAAAATTCCGATTGCAAGAAAAACAGTACAAACAAGTTTCACAAAAATGTTTTCTGTTTCTCCGAAGAAAATTATTGCAAGAATAACTGTCAGAACGGTGCTTGATTTATCTATCGGAACAACTTTGTTGACATCACCCATGGAAAGCGCCTTGAAATAACAAATCCAGGAAGCTCCTGTTGCAATTCCCGAAAGCGCAAGAAAAAGGAATGTTTTCGGGCTTATTTCAAAAATTGTTCCGGCGGAACCGACCACAAAAACCATTATCCATGAAAACAAAAGCACAACTCCGGTGCGAATCGCCGTTGCAACGTCAGAATCCGTATTTTTAATTCCGCATTTAGCAAGAATTGACGTAAGGCCTGCAAAAAAAGCTGAGCCTATTGCCGCAAAAATCCACATAAAATCGCCTCCTATAATTAAGAATTGATACCAATTAGTAATTTTTATCCGTAAATTATTATATCATATTCTATTATTAAATCAAGTGGTTTTCCAGATTTTTGCAAAGAAAAAGCACAGCTTCCCGAAGGCAGCTGTGACTTTTTATCGGTTTAATTTTGTTTTTCCGCTTCCCTTTTTTCAACGTTTTCAATATAGCGTTTAAGAACAATGTTGATATATTGAGAAAGGGGACGTCCGTCATATTCGGCTCTTTCCTTAAGGTTTGCAAGCAAATCCGAATCTATTGTAATGCTGATTTTTTCTTTAAGAGGTTTCATTTTTTAAGCACACCTTCCTTTTGATAAAAGTATGCTACAAAATCTTATGAAATATTGACAAATACGATAAAGTAGTATAAAATACTACCAAACCACTGATTGAATAAAGTAATTTTCCCGGGCAGATTTACATTGGATTGGTATCAAACACAAAATTGTGGATGGTTATAAAGAAATTGTAAAAGATCCCTGAAAAAACAGGTTGCAATCAAGCTGATTTTAAAAAAGCTCCCTGCCATTCGGCCGGGAGCTTTTTTATTTTTTTAATGAATCCCCTAGCCACCGCTTACGCGATGTGGCCCTCTCCCCTTTAACAAGGGGCGCAATTAAAATTCGCCGGGGTGGTTTTTGCGCCACTGAAGATAGCTGTCGAGGATTATGACGGCCGCAACGGCATCGATAACTGCTTTGCGTTTTTTTCCGCGGGTGTCGGTTTCGTTAAGAAAACCGGCGGCGGAAACAGTTGTCTGGCGTTCATCCCACATTCTTACGGGAACGGAGATTTTTTCGGAAAGCTTTGCGGCAAATTCGCGGCAAAGTTCCGCTCTCGGGCCTTCTGAACCGTTCATATTGAGCGGCAGACCGACAATTACAGCTTCAGCCTTGTTTTTAATGGCTTCATCTGCGGTTTTTTCGATTGCGTGCTCAAAGCGTTTTTCATGGATTACGGTTATCGGAGAAGCAAGAAATTCGGTTTTGTCGCACATGGCGATTCCCGTTCTTGCGTCGCCGAAATCGACGGACATTATTTTCATTATTTGGTACCGAAAATTCTGTCGCCTGCATCGCCGAGGCCCGGAACGATATAGTTTACTTCGTTGAGTTTTTCATCAAGAGCAGCACAGTAAATCTGTACGTCGGGATGTGCAACGTTTACTTTTTCAAGGCCTTCCGGAGCTGCAATAATGCAGAGGAAGCTGATATCTTTTACTCCGCGTTTTTTAAGCTGGCCGATTGCATCGATTGCGCTGCCGCCGGTTGCAAGCATCGGGTCAACAAGGAAAACTCTTCTTTCGCTGATATCTTTAGGAAGTTTGCAGAAATATTCGACGGGCTGTGCGGTTTCTTCGTCGCGGTAAAGACCGATATGGCCAACTCTTGCCTGGGGCATAAGTTTCTGAAGGCCATCAACCATACCAAGACCTGCGCGAAGAATCGGTACTATAACAGGGTCTTTTCCGGAAATCTGTTTTGCAATGCATTTGCAGATAGGGGTTTCGATTTCAACCGGTTCAAGTTCAAGATCGCGGGTTGCTTCATAGCAAAGAAGGTTTCCGATTTCGCTGATAAGTTCGCGGAAATCTTTGGTGCAGGTATCGGTTCTTCTGAGGATGGAAAGTTTGTGCTGAACAAGCGGATGGTCAAGAATAAAAGGTTTTTTCATAATATTCGGTTCCCCCTTAAAAAATATGTCATAAAAATTATCGTAATCGAACTTCGATATAACGGGCATTTTATTCTTCCTCGAAAGCGGTGATCATATCAACGCGGTTCTGGTGGCGTCCGCCTTCAAATTCGGTGGAAAGGAAAATATCGGCAAGCTGAAGAGCAACTCCGGCACCGATTGTTCTTGCGCCCATGCAGAGTACGTTGGAATTGTTATGTTTTCTTGTGAATTCGGCGGAAAAATGGTCGCCGCAGCAGGCAGCGCGGATTCCTTTAAATTTATTTGCGCAGATGCTCATTCCGATTCCGGTTCCGCAGATAAGGATTCCTTTTTCACATTCTCCGGACTGGATAGCTCTGCAGACTTTTTCCGCATAAACGGGATAATCGCAGGAAGCGGTGCTGTCGGTACCGAAATCGATATATTCGATACCCTTTTCATCAAGATGTTTTTTAAGCTCCTCTTTATAGAGATAGCCGCCGTGGTCGGAACCAAGTGCGATCATAATTTACCTTCTTTCTGAAGTTTTTCTCTTTCCGCCTGGGCAAGGCGGAGATAGTTCGGAACAAGTTCCCCGGAGGAAACGGTTTTTCCGTTTTCAAAAAGCTTTTGCGCGGCAACGCAAGTTCCGGAAGCATGTCCGAGAACAAGCTGTGAAGGTGCAATTTTTACAAATTCTTCGCCGAATTTTCTTCGGCAAAGGTTTGCGCCGTCACCCACAAGCACAACTTTGTTTCCGGTTTCGGAAACGTATTTTTTTATATCCTCAAAGAGGACGTCGGTGGAAACCGCTCTGTCCTCACAAAGGCGGGTTATGTTTTCTCCGTCGCTTTCAAAAAAAGCTGTGTAAACCTGGTTGCATCTGGCGTCCATTGCAGCGCAGATTATTCCGGAAAAGCTCTGCATATTATACGCAAGTGCCTCAAGGGTCGAAACTGCGGCACAGGGCTTATTAAGGCTCATTCCAAGGGCTTTTACCGCTGCAATTCCGATTCGAAGTCCGGTGAATGAACCGGGTCCGCAGTTCACCGCAAAAAGGTCAACGTCCGCCGGAGTTATCCTTGCGGCATCGAGAACGGCTTTTGCCATCGGAAGAACGGTTTCGCTGTGGGTAAAACCGCTGTCGAGATAAAATTCGGAGATAAGTTTTCCGTCTTCGGAAAGAGCGACGGAGGCCGCTTTTGCGGAAGTATCAAAACCGAGTATTCTCATTTCATCCCTCTCCCCTTTCAACAGTGATTTCCCTTTCGGTGTCGCCGAGGCGTTTTATATCAACGGTTATAATATTTTCGTCGCCGATGAATTCGATTATATTTTCGCTCCATTCAATTACAAGCACCGCACCGGAATCAAGATAATCAAAAAATCCGGTGGAATAAAGATCATCAAAGGTGTTGATACGGTACATATCGAAATGGCAGACCGGGAATTTTGCCCGGTAACAATGAACAAGCGCAAAAGTCGGGCTTGAAACGTCGTCCCTGCAATCAAGCGCTTCGCACATATATCTTGTGAAAGTTGTTTTTCCTGCGCCGAGTCCGCCTTTGAACGCAATTATATCGCCGGGTTTAAGTCTTTTTGCAAATTCCTTCGCAAAAGCGGCGGTTTCGCTTTCCGATTTAGTTATAATTTTTTCCAAAAGCTTCCGCCTCCGTTCATACTATTCTAACTTAATATAATACTATATTTCTTCTCTTTTCGCAATATCAAGCGGGAAAATAAATTAATATTAAATGCTCCCGATTTATCGTAATATTGCAAAGACAATGCTCCGGAGCGCCTGTTGTTTTTCTTATGCCTTTTGTAACTATTTCCGGAAAAAGTTTAACCAAACTGGTTTTGGATTGTAACCAAACTGGAAAAACTTCATCACAAACTCATCACATTCCGAGGGTATTATATAACCAGAGCAAAAAAGAGCAAAGATGTTAGTTTCCGAGCAATTCTAACAGCTTGAAATCACGGCGAGTCGAAAGACCCGCCGTTTTTTTGTCCGTTTTTAGGTAAAAAAAGAAAACTCCCCTTGTTTCCAAGGGGAGTTTTTTTATTTGTTTCAGAATCCGAGAAGTCCCGCACCGATAATGCCTGCGGAGTTGCCGAGAGAGGCTTTTACAACCTTCGGAGCTTCGATTGTTTCGCTTGCAACGCAAAGTTTTGCAACTTTTTCGTTAAGCGGATCAAGAAGAGAAGCGCCCTGGTTGGAAACGCCGCCGCCGAGGATGATTACTTCCGGGCGGTACATATTTACAATTCCGGAAATTCCGTCAGCAAGATAGTCGATATACTGCTCAACAACTGCCTTTGCGGTTTCGTCGCCCTGTTCTGCAGCATCAAAAGCGGTTCTTCCGCCGATGTTATCAAGGTCGCCTTCGCAAAGTTCCCAGATAAGGGATTCCGGATTTGCTTCCGCAGCTTCGCGGGTTTCGCGTTTAAGGGCGTTTGCGCTTCCGTAAACTTCGAAGCAGCCTTTTTTGCCGCAGGCGCACTGAACACCGTTATGAACAAGCGGAATATGTCCGTATTCGCCGCCGAAACCGTTGAATCCGGGGAAGAGTTTTCCGTCGGAAACGGCTCCGCCGCCGATTCCGGTTCCAAGGGTGATCATGATAAGGCTTTTGTATTGTTTTCCGGAACCGGCATAATATTCGCCCATTGCTGCGCAGTCCGCGTCGTTTCCGAGGAAGACCGGAAGACCGATTTTTTCTTCAAGGAAAGAAACCGCATCAACGTTATGCCAGTTGATATTTGCGGCAAGGATTACCGGACCTTTCGGGCCTTTTATAAGGCCGGGAATACCGATTCCGACAAAGACGATATCTTCCTTAGCAATTCCGCATTCTTCGATGCACTGCTTTGTGCCTTCCGCCATCTGAGTAAGAAGAGCAACGTGATTTTTGTTGTCCTCAACCGGAACGCTTGTTTTGAAAACAAGTTCGCCTTCTTCGCTTACGATTCCGATTCCGATATTTGTTCCGCCAAGGTCGATAGCTGCTGAATATTTCATATTGCACACTCCTCAAAGAAATTTTTATTCATAGAAAATATTGCGGCGGCGGTGGACATGTACGCTTAAAACAAGTCCGATGCCGAGATATGTGATTGCTATGGAAGTTCCTCCCGCGCTCAGCAGAGGAAGGGTTATTCCGATTACCGGAAGAACGCTTATGCACATTCCGATATTAATTATGCATTGGAAAAAGAACATTGCAAAAACGCCGTAGCAGATATATGCTCCGAGAGGATCAAGGGCGTTTTTTGCGTCAAGGATACAGCGGAAGCAGATTCCGAAAAGAAGAGAAATAACTACAAGCGCGCCCACAAATCCAAGCGCCTGGCAAATGAACGAAAAGACAAAATCGTTATGCATTTTCGGAACATACCAGTAATCTTCCTTAAAAAGTCCTTCTCCCTGAAGCTGTCCGAGGCCTATTGAAATTCGGCTGAGCCTTTGCTGATAATCCGCACCGAGAGGATCCGCATATTCCGTAAAATAAACTGCAAGAAAACGGGTCCGCTGGTCATCTGTAAGGAAATATTGCCATACTATCGGAATTGCCGCCGCAACGGCGGGAATTGCAACAACTATGTATTTCCAGCTTAATCCCGCGGCAAAAAGCATTGTCAGGAAGATACAACCGAAGATCAGCGCCGTTCCGTCGTCGCCCTGGAAGTGTATCAAAAGAACCGGAAAAGCACCATGAAGGCAAAGAAGCGCAAGGTTTGCGGGTTTGTTGATTTCTCCGCAGACTTTTGAAAGATGATACGCAAAGCTCAGAATAAAACAAATCTTCAGAAGTTCCGAAGGCTGGAAAGTAAGTCCGAACGGAAGCCGCAGCCATGCTTTATCGTCGATGGTTTCATCGACCTGCATTCCTATAAAAAACGTCAGAATTACAAGAAAAACCGAACCCGGAAGATACAGTTTCCAAAGTTTTGACATAAAATGATAATCAAAATTTGAAATAAAAATTGCTGCACCGATTCCGAGAAGAGATGCGGCAACCTGAACAAGCGCAACTCGGTCGCCGATATTTAAAGTTGCGGCCTGTTTTGAATTAACAAGGGAATACTGGCAAAGAATTCCTGTTGCGGAAATTGAAACACAGAAGAAAAGAAGCCATTTATCAACAGCCGCATAATATTTTTTTATAAATTCGCGGATTTTTCTCAATAAAAAGCCTCCTTCCCGAAAGTTATGAACTCAGATAATTCTATTATATAATAATATCATTATAACACAATTTTGTAAACTGTGATTAATTCCCTGTTAACAAAAAATAAAAAATGCCGGTTATAAAAACCGGCATTTTTATCTTTTTCGCTATTGATTATCTGATGATTCCGCCGTCTTTCATGATTGCGCGGAGTTTTTCGATTGCAACTTTTGCTTCTGCAACAAATGCATCTGCGGTGCCTTCGTCGGAGTTGATTTTACGAATCTGGGATTCGATGTAATCAACGGTTTTGATCATAGCGGTAGAGTTTTCAATCTGATCTTCAATTCTGAGCATATTTAGCATCCTCCAGACATAATTAGATGAATATATTATAGCACGGCTTTTAGGAAAAAGAAAGATATAAAAAGCCTTTTTTGAAAAAATATTTTTCTTTTATTCAACGGATTTAAGCGATTCGACCATACTTACCTTTTTAAGGCGGAAATACATAAGCCAGTTTACCGCAAAAGCAAAGAAAATCGTCATTGCAAAAGCAGAAGCATATGCCCAAAGGGGAATGAATCTTGCAAACATAACGTCATCGGTCTGAATCACCGACATTACGAAAGAATGGAGCCATTTTCCGAGGAGAAGTCCTGTTCCCGCTCCGAGAATTGAAAGAATTATATTTTCGCGGAAAACATAGGAGGAAACTTCCTTATCGTAAAAACCGAGAACTTTTATTGTTGCAATCTCGCGGATCCTTTCGGTTATGTTGATGTTCGTAAGGTTATAAAGAACAACAAAAGCCAAAGCCGCCGCACATACGATTATAAGAATTACAACATAGTTGAGGTTTTCCACAACGCTTTTGAAGGATTCCATCGAATCTTTCGAGAAGGTAAGAGCAAGAACACCGTCATAGGACATAAGGGTGTTCGCAAGTTCCTCCTGGGTTTCTTCATCAGTTTCGGACATAGTAGCAAAAACGCTGTTGATTTCCGGTTTCTCGCCGGAAATATTTTCAAAGCAATCAGCGGTCATATAGATGAAATGCATTGCGTAGTTTTCGGCAATTCCTTCGATTTCCGCCGTGAGTTCAACGTCGTCACAGTAAAAAGTGAATTCATCCCCGACGGAAAGTCCGAACTTTTCCGCAAGTCTTTCGGTTATGATGACCCCGTTATCCGAAAGTTCGTATATCTCCCCTGTTTCCGGATCCCGGAAGCATATCATTTCTTCAAGAAGTTCCGGTTCTTTTGCCGCAACAAGGGTAAGATTCTGGATTCCGTTATAGCTTGCGGACATCATATATGCCGGCAGGTTTTTCTTCACGGTTTTGTTTTCTGAAAGTTCTTCGAAAACTTCGGAAATTTTTTCCTCTTCGGAATCCGAATCAAGAGAAACGATAAGGTCATAATTAAAAATTTCGCTGTACTGTTTTTCAAAAACAACCGAAATCGAAGAAAGAATTCCAAAACCCGTAAGAGTAAGGGCCGCGCATCCGGCAATTCCGAGAATCGTCATAAAGATACGTTTTTTATATCGGAAAAGGTTTCTTACAGTAACTTTTTTCGTGAAGTTGAGTCTTTTCCAGATGAAAGGGATTCTTTCAAGCAGAACGCGTTTTCCTGCTTTCGGCGCCTTCGGACGCATAAGTCCCGCCGGACTTTCGCGAAGTTCCGCATATCCCGCCATTGCAACGGCAAAAGTTGTGCAAAGAACGCAGACAAGAATTATAAGCGCCCACATTCCCGGCATCGGAACGATTTCAAGAGGCGGAATTATATATCTCATTCCATAGGCATAGTAAATTATAATCGGGAAAACAAAGGAGCAGACCGCAATTCCGAAAACCGCACCGCTTATACTTGCGAAAGCGGAATAGGCAAGATATTTAAGAAGGATCATGCCTTTTCCGTAACCGAGAGCTTTCATCGTTCCGATCTGGGTGCGCTGTTCCTCGACCATTCTCGTCATTGTTGTAAGGCAGACAAGCATTGCAACAAGGAAAAAGAAAACCGGAAATACTTTTCCGACGCTTTCGATTATATAAACGTCGCTTTCATAAGAGCTGTATCCGGGGTTATCGTCGCGGGTGAAAATATACCATTTAGGATCCTTGAGTTCCTCAAGTTCCTTTTCGGCATTCGCAATTTCTCTTTTTGCGTCGGCAATTTCTGTTTCCGCTTCCGCTTTTGCGACATTGAATTCCGCAAGGCCTTCGTTATATTCCTCAAGTCCTTCGGCAAATTCCTCTTCCGCGTCCTTCAGTTCGATATAGGCATTATCGAGTTCCTTTTTTCCTTTTTCAAGCTCTTCTTTTCCGGAAATTTTCGCCTTTTTAAGTTCTTCTTTTCCTCTTTCAATTTCGGAAGCTCCGTTCTGAAGTCTTCTTTTTGCGCTTTCAAGTTCTTTTTCCGCCGCAAGAAGCTGTTCATATCCGGCAATGGCGGCATTCATCTGGGAAAGCTGCGCCTGAAGCTGGGCAACCATCCATTCCATTCCGGGAAGCCTGCTCATTGCGTCAATCGTTCTCTGAAGATAGTCGCGCATCGAATAAAGGGTCCCGACGGACATTCCGGATTGGGCAAGGCCCGCTTCAAATTCCGCAAGTCCCGCTTCATACTGTTCAAGGCCTTCGTAATATTGATCCCAACCTTCGGAAATTTCCGCTTCGCCTTCTTCAAGTTCCCTTTCGGCTTTTGCGATTTCTTCCTCGAACTGTTTTATTCCGTCGTTATAATCCTTTACGCCTTTGTAATATTCCGCCCAGCCGTCGTCAAGTTTTTCCCTTCCGTCAGCAAGTTCCGCTTCCGCTTCGGCAAGTTCCGCTTCAGCATCCGCAAGTTCTTTTTCAGCATCGGCAATTTCTTTCTTTGCGTCGTTTATTTCGGCGTAAGCTTCTTCTTTAATTTCATCAAGGCGTTCCGGCGCACGTTTTTCGGCAATTATTTCAAAATCTTCCGAAGCCTTTTCAACTTCGGCGGTATATTTTTCATCAAAAGCGGAAAGTTCCTCGGTGGAATCAAGGGTAAGATAAATTTCGGTATAAGCTTTTATTGTGAAGTTTTCTTCCGGAACCATGATATAGGTGTCCGCTGCGCCGTCGCCTATTGTTGCGTTTCCTCTGTCGTAGGCAATATACTGTGGGCTCATTACAATTCCCACAACTTCCCATTCGGTCCGTTCAAGGCTGTCGCCCATGGGATCGTCCGGATCGGTCGTATAAACCGAAACCGTTTCGCCGATTTCGTAAGTGACTTCCATCTGGGAATGTCTTTCAACAACACATTCGTCCGGATTTTTCGGAAGACGTCCGTCAACAAGGATAACTTCGTTCATTCCCTTTTCCGGGAAAGACATCAGCTTTGCTATTATGATTGAATTATTATCGTTTTCAACAAAAACGTCTTTCGAATAAGTTGCCCAAATATCGCGGATATCTCCGGTTTCTTCAATTGCGGTAACGTCATTTTCGTCAAAACCGTAGTTGGAAACGATTTTTATATCCATAAGATTGCTGTTTCTGAAATAATTGTCCTGGGTAACAAGCATATCCGGACAGGTTCCTTTTAATCCGGCAAAAAAGCCCGCTCCGAGGGCGATTATTGCAAAAATCGAAAAGAATCTGCTTTTTGTTTTTCCTATTTCGCGGAAAATATCCTTTATGAAAGCCGATTTCATAAAAACCGTCCCCCTTCCGAAAAAAATTCAAAACTCACCATTCGATTTCCTCGATTGGGGTCGGGTTTTCGTTGATTTCAATTCCGGTGACTTTGCTGCTGTTGATATGGATAACCTTGTCCGCCATCGGAGTAAGCGCAAGGTTATGGGTTATTACTATAACTGTCATTCCGTCAATGCGGCAGCAATTCTGCAGAAGCTGGAGGATCTGTTTTCCGGTAACATAATCAAGCGCACCGGTCGGTTCGTCGCAAAGAAGAAGCTTCGGGTTCTTTGCAAGAGCTCTTGCAATTGCAACCCTTTGCTGTTCGCCGCCGGAAAGCTGGGCAGGAAAGTTGTTCATTCTTTCCGCAAGACCCACTTCATGAAGGACTGCTTCCGGATTAAGGGGATCCTTGCATATCTGGGAAGCAAGTTCAACGTTTTCCTTCGCGGTAAGATTCTGTATAAGGTTATAAAACTGGAAGACAAATCCGATATCGTGGCGGCGGTATGTGATGAGTTCGCGATTGTTATATCTTGCAATATTCTTTCCGTCAACAAGAATATCGCCTTCGTCGCAGGTATCCATTCCTCCGAGGATGTTGAGGATAGTGGTTTTTCCGGCGCCGGAAGGACCCACTATTACCACAAACTCGCCTTTTTTGATATCAAAACTTACATGGTCGGAAGCCGTTATTGTAACTTCGCCCATTTTATATCTTTTGCAGACGTTTTTCAAACTTACAAAGTCTTCCAAAAAAATCACCCCGGAAAATAAAAATTTGTAATATCTTTTTATTTGTGGTATTATATTATAATAATATTGCTTTTTCGACAGCAATTATCTATAATTATACTTAACCAAGTTAAGTTTTCCTTAAGTATATACTAATTTTAAAAATAAATCCACAAAAATATAAGGAGTTTTCTATGAATCTTATCGGTTTTTATAACTATACCGTAATATTGACCTATCTCGGTGCAGCGGCAGCAGTTTGCGGAATTTTCTTTTCCGCTTCCGGATATCCTTTCTGGGGAATCATCTGTCTTCTTTTTGCCGGACTTACCGATATGTTCGACGGAAAAGTTGCCTCAACAATGAAACGCACCGATTCCGAAAAAGCATTCGGAATCCAGATAGATTCCCTTTGCGACCTTATAAGCTTCGGTGCTCTTCCCCTTGCAATCGGTTACGGAATCGGTCTTTCCGGCGGATTTTTCTATGCTTCCTGCGTACTTTATCTTCTTTGCGCAATAATCCGCCTTGCGTATTTCAACGTTGACGAAGCACAGCGCCAGAAAAACGAAACCGGAAAAAGAAAAAGTTATTACGGACTTCCCGTTACAACCGCGGCTCTTCTTTTCCCGATGATTTTCGGACTTGAATCCGTTCTTAAAGGCGCAATGCCCGTTATCTATCAGATCGCTCTTTTCGGCTGCGCCGCCGCTTTTGTCCTTAAATTCAAACTTCCGAAAGCCGGCAAAAAAGGAATTCCCCTTCTTGTGATTTTCGGAATTGCAATTACCGTTCTTGTTATTGCAAGCGGACTTAAATAATTTTTTGAAAGAAAACAAAAAGGTGCTTCGTAAAGAAGCACCTTTTTTTATTTTACCTTAAAAATTCCATTCCTTATTTCACCGGAAGTTCTTTAACGATTCCAAGGGCATATTTTCTGATCAGGTTTGCGTCGATTGCAGTTATTTTTCCGTCGGAATCAACGTCGCAGAAAGTGAGCTGTTCTTCCGTCGGAACAACAAGTTTTGCCGCAACAAGGCGGGCAAAATATGCGTCCATAACGTCAACACTTCCGTTTCCGTCCGAATCGCCGAAAACAATGTTTTCTTCAGGTTTTTCTATTGGAATTTCGATCCGGAAATTAAATTTGCTTTCCCAGTTAAAAGGTTCGAAAAGAATAAGCCCGACCCAGCCAAGGAGGTTTTCAAGAGCGCTGCCGTTTTCTGTATCAAAATCAAATTTATCATATGCTGTGTTCGATACTTCATAAACAACTTTATCATCGTAACTTCCGATTTGTTTTATGTCGGTTTCAATCAACATTTCTCCTGCCAACAATTTAAGGGTATCATCATATGAATTTGTTAAATTATATTTTATTCCTTTCTTATCTTTTATGGAACCGCTTTGTACATACGGTGTTCCGTCCGAATTATAAAGATATGTGGCGTCAAAATCGTAAATAAAAATCTGATACCCGTTCGGACTGTTTACATGCCATTCGCATACGCAAACAGAATACATTTCGTCCGTATTCATTTCGTTCGCGGTTTCAATAAGCATAACGCAGACTTTCGTCAGAAATTCTTTTATAAGTTCACTGTTAGCTATTGTTGCCGTAATCGCATGATTTTTCCCGACGGAAAGTTTTTTTCCGTTTCCGGAAATTCCGTGTCCGATAATAATATCCTGCGCATTTTTGTTTGCGTTTTTCTGGTCGATGGATTTTGCAAAGGCCTTAACCTGCGGACGGATTATTTCTTCAAGATTCTGTTCTTCCGCAAAAGTTTTTACCGGAAATATATTAAAAATCATCAAAAAGCATATCAAAACCGAAATTATTTTTTTCATTTTTCCTCCTGCTTTTTGGGACAGGAAGCTTTTATTCTCTGACAAGGTCAAAAAATATGGGACGTCCCATCGAAACTTTATTTGTTTTTAGATTTTAGCACAAATATTATTGTAAAACAACAGTTTAATACAGAAAAAAGCCTCCCTTTTGCGTGGGAGGCTTTTTTCGTAATTATAATTTTTCAAAGAATCAGGCAGACAAGCCCGCTGCAGCCTTCGTTGATTATTCTGCTTATGGTTTCCTGAATTTTAAGCCTTGCTTCCTGGGGCATTCTGCTGAGCTTTGTATGGAGTCCTTCGTTCACAAGTTCGTGAAGAGATTTTCCGAAGATGTTGGATTCCCAGATTTTTGCCGGATCTTCCTCAAATTCATCAAGAAGATAACGAACAAGATCTTCGCTTTGTTTTTCGCTTCCGACAATCGGCGCAACTTCGGTCGTGATATCCGCCCTCATCATATGAACGGAAGGCGCGGAAGCGCGGAGTTTAACTCCGTATTTTCCTCCCTGGCGGACTATTTCCGGTTCTTCAAGGGTCAGTTCATCAATTGTCGGCATAACGATTCCGTAACCGACCGCCTCGACCTGGTCGAGGGCGCCTCTTATTCTTTCATATTTCCGTTTTATGTCCGCAAGTTCCTTCATGCAGGGCATAAGTCCGCTTTCTCCGTTTATTTCAAGCCCTGTTTCCTCGCTTAAAATTTTATAAAAAAGTTCCGGATTGATTATAACGGTGATATCCGCTCTGCCTGTTCCAAGGTCGATGTTTTTAAGGGAAACGTCTTTTACATATTCGCAATCGGAAATTTTCGGAACAAGATTCCGGATTTCGGAAACTTTTGAAATATTTTTTGCAAAATCCGCAACGGGTTCAACAACCGCTTTACGAAGCCAATGTTCCTTTTCAAGTCCCATAAGCCATTTCGGGATATCAACGGCAATTTCCCTTACGGGGAAAGTTCCGAGAATTCCCGAAAGGATTTCCCGGATATCGTCTTCCTTCATTTTAAGGCAGTTGAGGGCGATTACCGGCGCTTTATATTCTTCTTCCATTTCCGCCGCGATTCTTTTTGTTTCGGGAGAATCCGGTTCCGCACAGTTAAGGATCACCGCAAAGGGCTTTTTTATTTCCCGGAGTTCCCCTATCACCCTTTGTTCCGCTTCGTGATATTCCTCCCTTGGAATATCGGTTACCGAACCTTCGGAAGTTACAACAAGACCGATGGTGGAATGTTCCCGGATAACTTTATCCGTTCCGATTTCCGCCGCCATATTGAACGGAATTTCCTCTTCGAACCAAGGGGTAAGAACCATTCTCGGCGCGTTGTTTTCAAAATATCCTATGGACGAAGGAACGATATAGCCTACGCAGTCGATAAGGCGGACACGGAAATTTGTTTCGCCGTCAAGATTTATTTCCGCTGCTTCCTCCGGAACAAATTTCGGTTCGGTTGTCATAATCGTTTTTCCCGCGGCGGATTGGGGAAGTTCGTCCGTTGCCCTTTCCCTTTTATAATCGTTTTCAATATTCGGAATTACAAGATTTTCCATAAATTTTTTGATAAAGGTGCTTTTTCCGGTCCGGACAGGACCGACAACACCGATGTATATATCTCCGTTTGTTCTTGCGGCAATATCGCGGTAAACACTTGTTTCTTTCATAAAAAATTACCCTTCCTCGCTTCTTTATTTTTGTCGTAAAATTTTTATGCGGAATTTTTTACGAATAGAACGCCTTTTTGAATAAAGCAGAGTTTTTTGTTAAAAATAAAAGCAAAACGAAAAGGAGGTTTTTAAACATGGAAGCTAACAGACACATCGGATGCAACGTCAACAACTGCGTATATCATTGCAAGGATTGCAACTGCTGCAGCCTTGAGCGTATTGAAGTCGGCAGCCACGAAGTCAACCCCACCAAATCCGAATGCACCGACTGCAGATCCTTCAAATATAAAGGCTGATGCTTTTTCCGCCGTCCAAGGCGGGTTACATATCATTTTTCAAATATTCTTTTTATGTATGAAAGATCCTCTTTTCCGATACAGCGGAAAATCCGGAGAAAAATATAATACACAAAAACCATTGTGAGCACCGTGAGCACCAATCCCGGTGCTCCGTTTGTTACGGCGGGATTTTTGAGCACCACACCGGAAATCCCCGTGCTCAGAATTGCCGAAACCGCCGGCAAAACCGCCCAACGCAGCATATTCACCTTAAAACCCGTTACAGAAACAAGCCGCGAAGCGGAAAGAGCCATATTGAAAACTTCGCTTATGACTATGGTCGTAAGATATCCCGCCGTTCCGAAAAGCGGAACAAGAGTATAAACAAGCAAAACGCAAAGGGCCGTATCATAGACGTTATAGCGCACTACCGCAACCTGCTCGCCAAGACCTTTAAGAATCCCGTCAACGGCGGAATCAAGATACATAACCGTAACGATCGGCGCAAGGGCGCGGATTGCTTTTCCCGCCGCCGGTTCATTATAAAGCAAAACCGCAAAATCCTCCGATTTCCATATAAGAACAGCCGCGACCGCAACCGCAAACATAAGGGTCAGCCGGAAAACAAATCCCATTATCCTTTCGATTTTCCCCTTCTCTCCAAGAGCTTTGCAGCGGGTTATTTCCGGGACAAGAAGGTTCGAAAAGCCAAGAAGAAAAGCGCAGGGAAACATGAGCACCGGAAGCACCATTCCGCCGACTATTCCGTATTCCGAAAGGGCGGTTTCGTTCGACATTCCGCTTTTCATAAGGGAAACCGGAACAAGAAGATGCTTCACCGTGCTCAAAGCCGAACGCAGGACCGCAGAAGCACCCACCGGAAGAGCGATTTCAAAAACTTTTTTCCATACGGAAAGATTTTTTTCACCGCCTTTTTCCGTAAAAGGATTCCTCTTCCGGTCGGTTTTATAAAGAATGTAATGGAACAAAAAAGCAAGTGCTTCTGAAACTGTGCTTCCCGCCGCAACAAGAATACAGGCTTCCCCCAGATCATCCGGTTTCATAATCGCAAAGACCGAAACGGTAAAAGCCATCTGGGAAAGCTGTTCAAAAATCTGCGCCGCCGAGGAAGGAAAAACCCTTGTGACCGCGGTGAAATATCCGCTTAATGCGGAAGATACTCCGACAAACGGAAGCGAAAACGCAAGTATCCGGAAAGGGATCGCCGCACGGAAATCCCCGACCATTGAAGCCGCCGCAAAATTACTTGCCGCAAAAAGCAAAATACCTCCGGATATACCGAAGCAAAGGCTGTATATAATGCTCTTTTTCATGGCGGAAGCGGCCCCTTTTCCGTTTCCGAGAGCCGTTTCTTCCGCCACAAGCCGGGTTGCCGCAAGGCCGGAACCGGAACAGGCAAAAGTCACCGCAAAACGGTATACCGCCATCATAAGCGAAAAAAGTCCCATTCCCGAGGAACCGAGATTCCTCGTCAGCCATGCGTTATATGCAGCTCCGACTATTCCCAGAGAAAGTGACGTTGCAGTCAAAATCCCCGCATTCACAGCAAAATTCCGAAGTTTTGACAAAACCGCCGCCTCCCTTCCGGAATTTATATGCGACGGAAAATAAAAAAAGACCTTCCGTTTCGGAAGGCCTTTTAAAATTGTTATATTTATTATTTGAGATATTCGCCGATTTCGTTTGCGGCAAGAATTGCTGCATAAACGTCTTCGGGGGTAACTTCGAAAGGCATGTTGCCAACGGTATCTCCGGGGGCGCAAACGGTTTCTGCAACAGCCATGATCTCTTCGGGTTTGATTTCGGTAACGTCAAGATCTGCAAGGGTGGTGGGAAGACCGACTTCCTGGCAAAGGGTTACAACTTCTTCGATTTCTTCTTTGGGTGCGTTTTCAAGAACAAGCTGTACGAGAACGCCGAAAGCAACTTTTTCGCCGTGATAGAATTTATGGGTCGCTTCAATTGCGGTAAGGCCGTTGTGAACTGCGTGTGCAGCAGCAAGACCGCCGGATTCAAAACCGATACCGGAAAGATAGGTGTTTGCTTCGATGATGTTTTCAACAGCTTTGGTGCAGACTTTGTTCTGAACTGCAAGATAAGCGGCTACGCCGTCTTCAAGAAGGGTTTCATAGCAAAGTTTTGCAAGAGCAAGAGCGGTTTTGGTGGGTTTTCCGCCGACGCAGTTGCTTGCCTGACTCTGTGCGCAGGCTCTTGCTTCAAAATAAGTTGCAAGAGCATCGCCGATACCTGCTGCAAGAAGTCTTGCGGGAGCTTTTGAAACGATGTCGGTATCAACAAGAACGATATTGGGGTTGCTCGGAAGGAAAAGATATTTTTCAAAAACGCCCTCGTCGGTATAAATTACGGAAAGAGCGGAGCAGGGAGCATCGGTGGAAGCGATGGTGGGAACGATCACAACGGGTTTTCCGGTGTAATAACCTACTGCTTTTGCGGTGTCGTGGGTTTTGCCGCCGCCGATACCGACAACAACGTCGCCGCCTTTTTCTTTAAGAACATCGATTACGCGGTTGATTTCGGTCATGGAGCATTCGCCGCCGAATTCTACAACTTCAAATTTTCTGTCGCCCATGCCTGCTTCGATGGAAGGCATAACGATAGGTTTAACGAATTTGTCAACAAGGATGAACATGGTTTCGCCGATTGCGCCGGCATGTTTTGCAAGATTTGCGAGTTCGCCTCTGCCCTGAATATATCTGGTGGGGCTTCCGATGATTTTTGCCATAGAAAAAATCTCCTTTATATTAAAATAATGTTCGGTATAGTTATATCATTCTGTTAAATTATTGTCAACATTATTTTCAAATAATCGCATGAAACCCTGTTTTTTTGTAATAATTCATCTTTTTTATACAAAATGTTTTGTTTTTTGCGTAAAATTTTAACGGATGTTTTTACGCATGTGCGACTTTTTCGCACCAACAAGAACAGTTGTTCGATTTTTTTGTCAAAACCTATTGCTTTTTGAAAAATGGGTGGTATAATGAAATCACAAAAACAAGAACAGATGTTCGATTTTTCGAACATACCCCATATAAACATCTGGAAAGGACGCAGTAAAATGGAAAGAACATATGTTTTAAACTTCATCTTCAAAGTTATGGCAGCAGCAGGAATCATCGCTTTCTTCGGAATTGCCGGTGCAAGCGATTTCGGAAACATCAGCAACGCGGAAATTTTTGTTTACGGCGGAATTTCCTTTATTGCAGCTTCTTTCGGAATCTGGGGCATAATCAATTGCAGCAGAACCATTGAAGCAATGAAACGCCGCGCAAGACGCGAAAGAGCAAGAAGGGTTGCCGCTATTTATACCGCAAAAGCCGCATAATTATTGTTATCCCCAAAATTTCCTCATAAACCAAACCGGGAAAAGCCGGGCGGAAAATTTTCCGCCCGGCTTTTCCTTTTTTTATTTAAAATAAATAATTTCCTGCAAAATTTGACCGGAAGCGACGGATAAAAACCGCGTTCGTCTTATTGCAACTTTATAAATTATATGTTACAATAAAATGGAATAAGTATTGAAAAGAGGTGCGGAATTTGGCAAAAATAATTCTTGTTGCTTCCGGAAAAGGCGGCGCGGGAAAATCAACAGTTTCCGCTCTTCTCGGCGAAGCTTTTGCCTTCGGAAAAAACAGAACTCTCGTTATCGAACTCGATTCCGGTCTTCGCGGACTTGACGTTGCCCTCGGAGTTACCGAAAAAATTGTCTTCGATATGGGCGATATAATCCGCGGTTCCTGCGGAATCCGTGATGCGATTGCCGACTGTCCTTTCTGCGAAGGTCTTTCACTTATTCCAGCCGCAGCAAAACCGGTTTCCGTCACCGTCGAAACTATCCGCAGAATTTCCGAAGAAATTGGCGGAGATTTTGAATATATAATTCTTGACTGCCCCGCAGGAATCGGCGAAACCCTCGAAAATGCCGCAGCCTGCGCAGACTTCGGTCTTGTTGTTGCAACTCCGGATCCTTCTTCGATCCGCGGAGCGAGAAGCACCGGAATTCTTCTTTCTTCCTCCGGTGTTCCGGAAATCAGGCTTATAATTGAAAGATGCCCGCAAAAGGCAAAAAACCTTGCTCCGATAAAAAATCTTGATGAAATCATCGACGGTTCCGAAATCCGACTTATCTCCGTTATCTGGGAAGATCCTTCCACAAGAAGCGCGGTCGATTTCGGAAAACCTCTTGACGGAACAAGCCCCAACTACGAAACTTTCCGCGCTCTTAAAGAAAGAATCCGCGGTAAAAATATCCCCCTCGGTTTTAAATAAAAAAGGAGGTTTTGCTTATGAATATTGCAATTATTGCACAGGACACCAAAAAAGAACTTATGGTACAGTTCTGCATTGCCTATTGCGGAATCCTCGGAAAACACAAACTCTGCTCCACCTCAAGAACCGGTAAACTCGTTTCCGACGCAACCGGCCTTTCAATTTCCCGCTTCCTCAGCGGAAGCCACGGCGGTTGCGAACAGATCGCTTCAAGAATCGCCTGCAACGAAATTGACCTTCTTCTTTTCTTCCGCGATCCTATGAACCAGAACCCGGATGCGGACTATACCACCCTTCTCCGCCTTTGCGACGTACACAATATCCCCGTTGCAACCAATATCGCAACTGCGGAAGCACTTATCCATGCTCTTGAACGCGGCGACCTTGATTGGCGCGATCTTCTTCACTAAAAAACGGCTTAAATAAGCCATTTTTATCAAAAATCAACAAAGTCAGACTATTTTCGATTATTATAATCGAAATTATATAAGAGGTAATTTATATGGCTATTCTTACAAAAGCGCCCAGAGGAACCCAGGACGTTCTTCCGGAACAGAGCGCAAAATGGCAGCATGTTGAAAAAACTGCCATGAAGGTTGCGGAACTTTTCGGATTCAAGGAAATCCGCTTCCCCACCTTTGAACATACCGAACTTTTCGCAAGAGGCGTAGGCGATTCCACCGACGTTGTTCAGAAAGAGATGTACACCTTCCTCGATAAAGGCGAACGTTCCATCACCCTCCGTCCCGAAGGAACCGCAGGATGCATGAGAACCCTTATCGAGCACGGACTTCTCAACGGTGCGCTTCCCGTAAAAGCAAGCTATCTCACAAGCTGCTTCCGTTATGAAAAACCCCAGGCAGGAAGACTCCGTGAATTCCATCAGTTCGGCGCAGAGCTTGTCGGTGCTGCTTCCCCCGCTGCGGATGCCGAAATGATTTCAATGGTCAGCCAGATTTTCGAACAGCTCCAGATTGAAGGAATCGAACTCGAAATCAACTCCATCGGCTGTCCGGAATGCAGAGCAAAATACAACGAGGCACTCAAGGAATATTTCCACAGCCATGAGGAAGAACTTTGCGAAACCTGCCGCGGCAGACTTGAACGCAACCCCATGAGAATCCTCGACTGCAAAAGCCCCGTCTGCCATAAAATTGCCGAAGACGCACCCGTTATTCTCGATTATCTTTGCGATGACTGCCAGTCACACTTTGATGAACTTAAAGAACGCCTTGATGCCATCGGCATTGAATATACCGTAAACCCCACCATTGTCCGCGGACTTGATTATTACACCCGCACCGTTTTTGAATTCGTAAGCACCAACATCGGTTCCCAGGGAACCGTTTGCGGCGGCGGAAGATATGACGGCCTTATCGAACTTCTCGGCGGACCCAAAACCCCCAGTATCGGTTTCGCAATGGGTCTTGAAAGACTTCTTCTCCTTATGGAAAACACCGGCGTTTCCTTCCCGGAAGAAAGCTCCTGCGATATTTACATCGGTTCCATGGGAACAAAAGCAAGCATTGAAGCCGCAAATATTGTAAACTCTCTCCGCGCGGAAGGTTTCAAGGCTGAATGCGACCTTTGCGGAAGAAGCGTTAAGGCGCAGATGAAATATGCCGACAAAATCGGCGCAAAACTTTCCTGCATCATCGGCGATTCCGAACTTGAAGAAGGAAAAGTAAAAGTCAAAAATATGGAAAACGGCGAAGCCGAAGAAGTTGAACTTGATGAACTCATCGAATTCGTTTATGAAGCAAAACTCGGCGACGTTTACGGCGCTCTTGAAGGTGCGATCGAAGGAGAACTTTCCAACTGCACCCCTCTCAACATCCCGCCCGAAATTAATTTCTGATAAATTATCCGTAACGGAGGAATATAAATGATCAACGGTTATAACCGCACCGCATATTGCGGTGAATTCAACGAAAGCCATATCGGCAAAGAAGTTGTCGTTTTCGGTTGGGCACAGAAAACCCGCGACCTCGGCAACCTTATCTTCATCGACCTTCGCGACAGAAGCGGCATTCTTCAGCTTGCTTTCGGCGACGGCACCGACAAAGAAGTTTTTGAAAAAGCAGCTTCCGTAAGAGCAGAATTTGTTCTTGAAGCAAAAGGCATTATCCGCAAACGCGAATCCGTCAACACCGAAATCGCAACCGGCGCAGTAGAACTTTTTGTAACCGAACTCTTTATCCTTGCAAAAAGCCAGACCCCTCCTTTTGAAATCAGCGACAACTGCAACGCAAAAGAGGACCTTCGCCTTAAATACCGCTATCTTGACCTTCGCCGCGGCGAAATGCAGAACATCCTTATGATGCGCCACAAAATCGTAAAATCCGCAAGAGATTATTACGACGAAAACGGCTTCATGGAAATTGAAACTCCGGATCTTATCAAATCCACCCCCGAAGGCGCAAGAGACTATCTCGTTCCTTCCCGTGTACATCCCGGTTGTTTCTATGCTCTTCCCCAGAGCCCCCAGCTTTACAAACAGCTTCTTATGATGTCCGGCTGCGACAGATATATGCAGGTTGCACGCTGCTTCCGCGACGAGGACCTTCGCGCAGACCGCCAGCCCGAATTCACCCAGATCGATATGGAGATGAGCTTCGTTGACGAAAACGACGTTATGACCCTTAACGAAGGTCTTGTAAAACGTGTTTTCAAAGACGTTCTCGATTATGACGTTCCCACTCCTTTCGAAAGACTTACCTATAATGAAGCAATGGCAAGATTCGGTTCCGATAAACCGGATACCCGTTTCGGCCTTGAAATCTGCGACCTTTCCGACCTTCTCACCAACTGCGAATTCAAAGTTTTCGCAGGCGCACTTGAAAAAGGTTCCGTCCGCGCAATCAACGCAAAAGGCGCAGCTTCCGTTTTCACCAGAAAAGAAATCGACAAACTCACCGAGGTTGTAAAACTTTATAAAGCAAAAGGTCTTGCATGGACCAGACTTACCGCTGACGGCGAAACTTCCAGCTATGAAAAATTCCTTACCGAGGAAGAAAAACTTGCGATCCGCGAAAGACTCGGCGCAGAAACCGGCGACGTTCTCTTCATTGTCGGCGATAACAGAAACGACATCGTGTTCGATTCTCTCGGCGCACTCCGCCTTGAACTTGGAAAACGCCTTGACCTTATCCCCAAAGGCACCTATAACTTCCTTTGGGTAACCGATTTCCCGCTGTTCGAGTGGAGCGACGAAGAAAACCGCTGGATGGCAAAACACCATCCCTTCACCTGCCCGAGACCCGGCGACGAAGATAAACTCATGTCCGATCCCGGCGATTGCTATGCAAGAGCTTACGACATGGTCCTCAACGGCTGTGAACTCGGCGGCGGTTCCATCCGTATCAGCGACACCGAAATCCAGGATAAAATGCTCCAGGCTCTCGGTCTTTCCGAAGAAGTTGCACAGGCACGTTTCGGATTCCTTCTCGATGCTGAAAAATACGGTGTTCCGCCCCACGGCGGCATGGCTTTCGGCCTTGACCGTATGGTAATGCTTATGCTCGACCGTCCTTCCATCCGCGACGTTATCGCGTTCCCGAAGGTACAGACCGCAAGCGAACTTATGACCCAGTGCCCCACTGAAGTTGATCAGAAAAACCTTGATGAACTTCATATCGCTGTTGTCAGAAAAGAAGAAGAATAATTATAAAAAAGGGCGTTTCATGTGCTGAAACGCCCTTTATCATAGATTTCCGGAGATATGTTATGACAAAATACGTACTTTTTGACCTTGACGGAACCCTTAATGACCCTTATGAAGGAATCACAATGTGCATAAGATATGCCCTTTCAACAGTCGGTCTTGATGAAACCGACCACAAAGCTCTCCGTTCCTTCATCGGTCCTCCCCTTCGTGATACCTTCGCAAAATACGGTTTCGATTCCGAAAAATGCGAGGAACTTGTTGCAAAATACCGTGAAAGATTCCTCGTTACCGGAATCCATCAGAACATTCCTTATAAAGGCACCACCGAAATGCTCAGAACTCTTCATGAGCACGGATGCAAAATTGCCCTTGCTTCCTGCAAGCCCGAAGGAGCTTGCAAAATCATTCTTGAGGAAACCGGCGTGCTCAAATATTTTGACGTTGTTTCCGGCGCAACTCTTGATAAAACTCTTGACACAAAACCCGCAATCATAAAGCTCTCTCTCGAGCGCCTCGGTGTAAAAGAAGACGAACTCGGACAGGTTTATATGGTCGGCGACAGGGATATGGATATGATCGGTGCCCATGAAAACGGAATCACCGCAATCGGCGCTCTTTACGGTTACGGCGACGAAGCGGAACTTTCCGGCGCAGACGCGGATTATTTAATCGAAAAACCCCTCGACCTTCTTGAAATTATTCTTGGAAAGGACGGAGAATAAAAAATGGATAAAAACGTAATGTTCACCGAAGAAAAACGCGCCGAGCGCACAATGGAAGCTCTCCGTTCCAACAGAATGGATGCTTATTTTGTAAAAACCTCCGAAGAAGCTGTTGAACTTGTGAAAGAACTTATTCCCGAAGGTTCCGTCTGCCGCGTCGGCGGTTCAAGAACTCTTCACGAAACCGGAATTATCGGACTTCTTGAAAACGGAAATTACGATTACCGTGATTCCCATGCCGTTCCCGCAGAAGAAGTTGAAACCGCAAGAAGAGAAGCTTTCTTTGCAGATTTTTT
Organism: Oscillospiraceae bacterium; assembly: GCA_045631325.1. Classification (GTDB taxonomy): domain Bacteria; phylum Bacillota; class Clostridia; order Oscillospirales; family Ruminococcaceae; genus UMGS1668. The sequence continues at coordinate 3,088 of JAZQUO010000038.1, read as the reverse complement.
CCTTGCAAGCGCAAACGCAATTACCGAAGACGGCGAAATTTACAACGTTGACGGTGCAGGAACAAGGGTCGCTCCGATTATTTACGGACCGAAAAACGTAATTCTTGTTGCCGGAACAAATAAAATCGTTTCCGATATCGCCGCCGCGGAAGACAGACTCCGCAACCTTGCCGCACCGGCAAACGCAAAACGCCTCGGCTGCAAAACTCCCTGCGCAGAGAGCGGAACCTGCATGAACTGCAAATCCCCGGCAAGAATCTGCTGCAGCTATACCCTTCTCGGTTATCAAAGAATTCCCGGAAGGATCAAGGTCATTATCGTCGGAGAACATTTGGGTTATTAATTTTCAAAAAAAGCTTTATTTTCCCGATGAACCGTGTTATAATATGATTTGATATTTTTATAAACTACACGAAAGGGCGCAGTTTTCTTGAAAAAAATAATTCTTATTCTTCTCTGTCTTGTCCTTCTTCTTTCCGGTTGCCAGAATCTTCCGAAAGCAGAACCTTATTATACCGAAACAAGAGAAGACGTAACTTTCAATACTCAATACAGCTATTGTTTCGAAGATGAAAGAGATATCCGCTGCATCTGGAAAAACGAAAGCACCGAAGGTTTTTCTTTCCATGATACTTTTGAACTCCATGTTCTCGGAAACGACGGAGAATGGTATCTTCTTTCCAAAGGCGACGAAGTTTCTTTCAACACCAACTATCGCCACGGAATCGACCCCGAAAGCGAAACCAGTTCCAGATACGATCTTTCTCTTTATACCGATGAAATCGAAAACGGAAAAACCTATCGTATTTCCACCTATTTCTTCGACGACAACGGCAACAACTTCCAGGTTTTTGCGGAATTCACCTGCGACGATAAGCTTGCCGAACAGGAAATGGAAGAAGTCACCGGTTCCTCTTACCGTGAAGATCCCGAATATTCCGATGATTTCAATATCTTAAAACCCTGAGTTTTTTAAACAGTTAAAAAGGCGGTCTTTTTTCCGCCTTTTTATTTTTGCAGATATATTCTATTATTTTCCCCGGAGGAATCATGTCATTTTTAGTAAAAGATAAAAACTTTTATAAGGTTTTGTTTTCAATAACAATGCCGATTGCGGCACAGAACTTCATAACCTTCACCGTAAGCCTTGCGGACTCGCTTATGCTTGGAAAAGTAAGCGAAGTTGCCCTTTCCGGCGCAAACCTTGCAAACCAGCTTTTTTTCATCCTTATGATCGTAACTTTCGGCGTAACTTCTGCGGCGATGGTTTTTGCTTCACAATATTGGGGCAAGGACGACGTTTATTCGATGAAAAGGGTAATAACAATAATGCTCCGCCTTGCCGCGGCAATAAGCATTGTTGCTTCCGTTCTTGCAATCTGCATTCCGGAAACCGTCATGAGCTGGTATTCGGATGACCCTGAAGTAATTGCTGCGGGCGCAAGCTATCTCCGCATAATCGGTTGGGCATATCCTTTTTATTCCATCACCAACTCAATGGCTTCGGTTCTCCGTTCCGCACATATTGTAAAAGTTTCGATAGTGATCTATCTTTCCTCGCTTATCGTAAACGTTTCTCTTAACTGGGTGCTCATCTTCGGTAATCTCGGCGCACCCGTTCTCGGAATTGAAGGTGCCGCAATTGCAACCGCCTGCGCAAGGGTTGTTGAATTTATAATTCTTCTTATCTATCTTGCGTTCTTCGAAAAAAGGATACATTATACTTTAAAGGACCTTTTTGTTCCGGTAAAAAGTTATCTTGGCGCATTTCTCAAAACCGGCGCTCCTGTTGTTCTCAACGAAGCGGTCTGGAGTATCGGAACTTCCGTTCTTTCGATGATAATCGGACATATAAGCACCGAATTTGTTTCCGCAAACAGCATTGCAAACATAATCTGGCAATGCGTCTGGGTCGTCGTTTCCGGAATGGGCAACGCAACTTCCGTCGTTATCGGAAACGCGGTAGGAAGAGGCGAAGACAAAACCCTTATTCTCAACAAAGCGAAGACCATTGTTCTTCTTTCCGCTGTAATGGGCGTTATTTCCGCAGTTATGCTTATCATAATCCGCGGACCGGTTATCAACTTCTATGAAGTTTCCGCCGAAACAAAAGCCCTTGCCTATGACCTTATCGTTTCCTATGCAGTTATAATCGTTTTCCAGTCCATGTCCGTACAGTATGTCGTCGGAATTTTCCGCGGCGGCGGCGACACAAAAACCGCAATGATCGTTGACGTTCTGTTTCTCTGGCTTGTCGCAATTCCTCTTGGAGCAATTTCCGGATTTGTTCTCGGCTGGACGCCGCCTTTTGTTTATCTCATGCTCAAATCCGACGAATTTTTTAAAAACATCATAAGCTTTTTCCGTCTTCGAAGCGGAAAATGGATCCGGGATATCACAGTTCACCCCGCCGGAGAAATTCAATAATATCAATTTAAAAGGTGCGTTTCAAAACGAAGCGCACTTTTTTTATTTTTCCAAAAGCGGTTCAAGAAGAATATCCCTTACAACATCTTTTGCATGCCTTACGGAAACTTTGTTTTTGTTTAAAATTCCCGCAAGACGCAAGGCTGTTTTTTCCTCCGGAGAAATTTTTATAAAAACTGTTTCTCCGGTTGTTTCCTCTTTTCCGAAAACCGAAAATATTTTCTTTTCTGACACAACCGTATAATGCGGTTCGATTCCTTCCCCACTCATTAAAAATCCTCCCCCAAAAACCTTTATTACCAATATTTTACAATTTGCAATTGATAAAATCAAATTTTCAGCGACGTTAAAACGGATGATTTTTCAGGCGTTTATTTGTATAATATCAACATTTTCGCGTTTTTCGGGTCGGTTTTTGCGTTCTAAGAAAATTTTCGGTAAAAAAAGTTTTTGAAGGCACAGCAACCCGTTCCCTACCGCAACACGGCATGTTCCATTTTTCAACACAAAAACCGCAGGGGCGGATATTATCCGCCCCTGCAGCTTGAAATTCTCATGATAAGAAAGAGCACACTTCCCTGAAGTGTGCTCTTTCTGTTTTTAAAAAATTATCAATATGCAACGCCTTGGGCGATCATTGCTTCCGCAACGCGTTTGAAAC
>JAZQUO010000037.1:0-53640 GCA_045631325.1 Oscillospiraceae bacterium | reverse complement strand
TGATTTTGCGAACGTCGATTCCAAGAGAGTTGTCCTGCTGGATGTGGTTATCGAGCATTGCTGCAAGAAGGTTGTTTGCTGCGCCGATTGCGTGGAAGTCGCCGGTGAAATGGAGGTTGATATCTTCCATAGGAACAACCTGAGCATAGCCGCCGCCTGCCGCGCCGCCTTTAACGCCGAAAACCGGTCCGAGGGAAGGTTCACGGAGAGCAACGGTAACGTCTTTGCCGATGCGTTTAAGACCGTCGGCAAGACCAACGGTGGTGGTGGTTTTGCCTTCGCCTGCGGGGGTGGGGGAAATTGCGGTTACGAGGATAAGTTTTCCGTTTTCGCGGTCGGTTTCAGCAAGGAGTTTGGGATCGATCTTTGCTTTATATTTGCCGTACTGTTCGAGATATTTTTCGTCAACATGTGCGAGTTTTGCAATCTCGGTGATAGGCTTCATTTCGCAAGCCTGGGCGATCTCAATATCGGTTTTGAATTCCATTGGTATCATCCTCCTATGAAATAAAATTGATTATTTAAAATATTTAACCGCTGCTTCAAACATGCGGATATCATATTCACCGGGAACGTTTGCATAAAGGTTGGAACCGATACGTTCTGCATGACCCATCTTACCGAATACGCGGCCATCGGGAGAAGTGATACCCTCGATAGCGTACATGGAATCGTTGGGGTTGAAGCGAACATCGCCGGTTGCGTTGCCTTCAAGGTCAACGTACTGGGTTGCAATCTGGCCGTTTTCGGCAAGTTTGCGGATAAGTTCTTCGCTTGCAAGGAATCTTCCTTCGCCGTGGGAGATCGGAACGGTGTAAACGTCGCCGACTTCGGTAAGAGAAAGCCACGGGGATTTGTTGGAAGCGATTCTGGTATGAACGATTCTGGACTGGTGGCGGTCGATGGTGTTGAAGGTAAGGGTCGGGCAGTTTTCATCGGTATCGATGATTTTTCCGTAAGGAACAAGTCCGAGTTTGATAAGAGCCTGGAATCCGTTGCAGATACCGCACATAAGACCTTCGCGGTTATCAAGAAGATCGGTTACGCCTTCTTTGATAAGTCCGTTGCGGAAGAATGCGGTGATGAATTTTGCACTGCCGTCGGGTTCGTCGCCACCGGAGAAACCGCCGGGAATGAAGATCATCTGGGATTCCTTGATTTTTTCTGCAAAAGCTTCAATGCTTCTGTGGATTCCTTCTGCGGAAAGGTTGTTGATTACCATGATTTCGGGTTCTGCGCCTGCGTCTGCAACAGCTTTTGCGCTGTCGAATTCACAGTTGGTGCCGGGGAATGCGGGGATAAGAACCTTGGGTTTTGCAACCTTGATTGCGGGAGCTTTCCATTCGTTTACGCTGTAATTAAAGTTCTCCATTGGAGAATTGCTGTCCGGAATGTTGCAAGCGAAAACGCTTTCGAGTTTTCCTTCATAGATATCGAGCATTTCGCAAAGGCAAAGTTTTTCTTCGCCGAGAACGATTTGCTGCTCTTCGGTGGTTTCACCGAGAACGCGTTCGCCAACATCTTCGGTGACTTCGAGAACGAAGGAACCGTAGGAATATCCAAAGAGTTCCTCTACGGTAACGTCATCGGCATATCTGAAACCGAGGGAGTTACCGAAGCACATCTTCATAACAGCTTCCGCAATGCCGCCGATGGTGGGGGTATAGCCTGCAACGGCTTTTCCGCTGCGGAAAAGTTCGGTTACTTTGCTGAATACTGCAAGAAGGCTTTCGGTTTCGGGAAGACCGTTTTCGTCATATTCGGGTTTAAGAACAATAACTTTGTGTCCCGCTTCCTTGAATTCGGGGGAAACAACTTCGTTTGCTTTGCCGGTGGTTACGGCGAAGGAAACAAGAGTCGGAGGAACGTGGATATCCTCGAAGGTACCGCTCATGGAGTCCTTGCCGCCGATTGCGCCGATTCCGAGATTTTTCTGTGCTTCAAAAGCACCGAGAAGTGCGGAAAGGGGTTTGCCCCAGCGTCTGGAATCTTTTCCGAGTTTTTCGAAATATTCCTGGAAAGTGAGGTAAACGTCTTCGAAAGAAGCGCCGGTTGCAACAAGTTTTGCGGCGGATTCAACTACTGCGAGATATGCGCCGTGATAAGGGCTCTGTTCGGTGATGAAGGGGTTATAACCCCAGGACATGAAGGAGCAATCGTCGGTGTGTTTTTTCTCAACGGAAATTTTCTGGACCATTGCCTGGATAGGAGTGATCTGATTTTTTCCGCCGAAAGGCATAAGAACGGTGCCTGCGCCGATGGTGGAGTCGAATCTTTCGGAAAGACCGCGTTTGGAACAAACGTTAAGGTCGCCCGCAAGAGCTTTGTAGTTTTCGGTAAAGGTTCCGGTTACTTTTTTCGGTTCGTAAGCGGGTTTTGCTGCTTCAACGTCGATATGTTTTTCTGCGCCGTTGGAATCAAGGAAAGCGCGGCTTACGTCAACAATGGTTTTGCCGTTCCAGTTCATAACGAGCCGTGGGCTTTCGGTTACGACGGCAACCTTGGTTGCGGAAAGGTTTTCTTTTTCTGCAAGAGCAAGGAATTTTTCAAGGTTTTCGGCTTCGATTACAACTGCCATTCTTTCCTGAGATTCGGAAATTGCAAGTTCGGTGCCGTCAAGACCTTCATATTTTTTCGGAACTGCGTTAAGGTCGATGTTAAGGCCGTCTGCAAGTTCGCCGATTGCAACGGAAACGCCGCCTGCGCCGAAGTCGTTGCAGCGTTTGATCATGCGGCAGGCTTCATAGTTGCGGAAAAGACGCTGGAGTTTGCGTTCTTCGGGTGCGTTGCCTTTCTGAACTTCCGCGCCGCAGCTTTCAAGGGATTTGGAAGTATGGGATTTGGAAGAACCGGTTGCGCCGCCGCAGCCGTCACGGCCGGTTGCGCCGCCGAGAAGAATTACGATATCGCCGGGGCAAGGTCTTTCGCGGCGAACGTTTTCCTGGGGAGCAGCAGCAATAACTGCGCCGATTTCCATACGTTTTGCTGCATAACCGTCGTGATAGATTTCATCAACAATGCCGGTTGCAAGACCGATCTGGTTACCGTAGGAAGCATAACCTGCGGCAGCAGTGGTGACGATTTTTCTCTGGGGAAGTTTGCCTTTGATGGTTTCGCTTACGGGTTTAAGCGGATCTGCCGCGCCGGTAAGACGCATTGCACCGTAAACATAGGAACGGCCGGAAAGCGGGTCGCGGATAGCGCCGCCGACACAGGTTGCCGCGCCGCCGAAAGGTTCGATTTCGGTGGGGTGGTTGTGGGTCTCGTTTTTGAAAAGAAGGAGCCAGGGTTCTTTTTTGCCGTCGGCTTCAATTTCAATTTTAACGGTGCAGGCGTTGATTTCTTCGGATTCGTCGAGTTTATCGAGTTTTCCGTGTTTTTTAAGATATTTTACCGCAAGGGTGCCGATATCCATAAGGCAGACCGGTTTTTTGCGGCCAAGTTCTTCTCTGGTTGCAATATAATCGTCGTATGCTTTCTGGAGAAGTTCGTCTTCAAATTTAACGGAATCGATTGTGGTGTTGAAGGTGGTGTGGCGGCAATGGTCGGACCAATAGGTATCGATCATGCGGATTTCGGTGATGGTGGGGTCGCGGTCTTCGCTGCGGAAATATTCCTGGCAGAACTGAAGGTCGTCGGCATCCATTGCAAGGCCGTATTTGTTTACGAATTCTTCAACTTCTTCTCTCTTAAGCTCACGGAAGCCTTCAAGAGTTGCAACTTCGGTGGGAATGTTATATTCAATTGCAAGGGTTTCGGGTTTTTCAAAACCTGCTTCTCTTGCTTCAACCGGGTTGATTACGTATTTTTTGATTTCAGCGATTTCGGAATCGGAAAGTTCTCCATAGAGAGCATAAACTTTTGCGGTTCTGATGGTGGGTCTTTCGCCCTGGGAAATGATCTGGATGCACTGTGCGGCGGAGTCTGCTCTCTGGTCAAACTGGCCGGGGAGATATTCAACCGCAAAAGCTACCGCACCGGAAAGATCGATTTCTTCGGAAACGATATCAAGCTGGGGTTCGGAAAAAACGTATTTTTTAGCGTAATCAAAAAGTTCTTCGCCGATGTTTTCCGCGTCATAACGGTTGATTACGCGGACGTCGGTAAGGTCTTTGATTCCGAGAAGGGTTACTGCATCATTAAAAAGGGATTTTGCTTCGTTTGCAAGTTCCTTTTTCTTTTCAACAAAAACACGATATACCAAAGTAATTATTCCTCCTTTGCGGCAAGGGCGCGTGCGCCGATATCATGGCGGTAGAAAGCGTTGTCAAAATGGATTTTTTCAACAAGGCCGTAGGATGCTTTGATTGCTTCGGGAAGAGTTCCGGCAATTGCGGTAACGCCGAGAACGCGTCCGCCGGAAGTTACGAGTTTGCCTTCGTTAATTGCTGCGCCGGCGACGTAAACGTTGGAAGCAACTTCTTCCGGAATGGTGATTTCAAAACCTTTGTCATAATGTTCCGGATAACCTTCGGAAGCCATGATTACACAGCAGGCGTTTTTATCGGCGAATTTAACTTCGGTTTCGGAAAGGCGTTCTTCGGTGACAGCCTTCATTACGGTGAGAAGGTCGCTTTCAAGAAGGGGAAGAACAACCTGGGTTTCCGGGTCGCCGAAGCGGCAGTTATATTCGATAACTTTCGGGCCTTTGGGGGTAAGCATAAGTCCGAAATAAAGGCATCCTTTAAAAGTTCTGCCTTCCGCGTTCATTGCGTTCATGGTGGGAAGGAAAATCTTCTCCATGCATTCTTTTGCAATTTCTTCGGTGTAATAAGGGTTCGGAGCAACGGTTCCCATACCACCGGTGTTAAGACCGGTGTCGTTATCGTGGGCGCGTTTGTGGTCCATGGAAGAAATCATCGGAACAACTGTTTTTCCGTCGGTGAAGGAAAGAACGGAAACTTCCGGGCCGGTAAGGAATTCTTCGATTACGATGTTATCGCCGCTTTTTCCGAAAACTTTGTCTTCCATCATGGAATGAACAGCTTCAATTGCGGCTTCTCTGGTTTCGGCAATGATTACGCCTTTTCCGAGAGCAAGACCGTCCGCTTTGATAACGGTGGGGATGGGTGCGGTTTCAAGATATTTGAGAGCGGCTTCCATATTGTTGAATACTTCGTATTCAGCGGTGGGGATGCCGTATTTTTTCATAAGGTCTTTGGAGAAAACTTTGCTTCCTTCAATGATTGCTGCGTTTGCTCTGGGTCCGAAGCAGGGGATTCCTTTTGCTTCAAGAGCATCAACTGCGCCGAGAACAAGCGGATCGTCCGGTGCAACAACGGCGTAATCAACGTTATGGGAAACTGCGAATTCAACGATAGCGTCAATGTCTTTTGCACCGATTGCCACACATTCGGCATCGGCGGCGATGCCGCCGTTGCCGGGAAGTGCATAGATTTTGGTGACTTCGCTGTTTTCTTTGATTTTTTTGATTATTGCATGTTCGCGGCCGCCGCCGCCAACTACTAAAACTTCCATAATAAATGCCTCCGTTAACGGAATTGAAAATTAATGGTGGAAGAGACGCATTCCGGTGAATGCCATTACCATGTCATATTTGTTGCAGCAATCGATAACTGCGTCATCACGGATGGAGCCGCCGGGTTCTGCGATATATTTTACACCGCTGCGTTTTGCTCTTTCAATGTTGTCGCTGAAGGGGAAGAATGCATCGGAACCGAGAGCAACGCCTTCGCGGGTTGCAAGGAATGCTTTTGCTTCTTCGTCGGTAAGGGGAGCGGGCTGTTCGGTGAAATATTTCTGCCAGTTGCCGTCTGCGCAAACGTCTTCTTCGTTTTTGTTGATGTAACCGTCGATTACGTTGTCGCGGTCGGGACGGCCAAGACCTTCTTTGAAGGGAAGGTTAAGAACTTTTTCGTGCTGGCGGAGGAACCAGGTGTCTGCTTTGGTGCCTGCAAGGCGGGTGCAGTGGATTCTGGACTGCTGGCCTGCGCCAACACCGATTGCCTGTCCGTCAACTGCATAGCAAACGGAGTTGGACTGGGTATATTTAAGGGTGATAAGAGCAACGATGAGGTCGCGGATTGCGGTTTCGGGCATATCTTTGTTTTCGGTTACGATGTTTTTAAGAAGGTCTGCATCGATTTTGAAATTGTTTCTGCCCTGTTCGAAAGTGATTCCGAAAACATGTTTGTGTTCAATAACTTCGGGAACGTAATCGGGATCGATTTTTACGATATTGTATCCGCCTTTGCGTTTGGATTTAAGGATCTCGAGAGCTTCAGGTTCGTAACCGGGAGCGATTACGCCGTCGGAAACTTCGCGTTTGATGAGAAGAGCGGTTGTAACGTCGCAAACGTCGGAAAGAGCAACCCAGTCACCGAAGGAGCACATTCTGTCGGTGCCGCGTGCTCTTGCGTAAGCGCAGGCAAGAGGAGATTCGTCAAGGCCTTCGATATCGTCAACAAAGCAGGCTTTTTTAAGATCTTCGGAAAGCGGAATGCCGACTGCTGCGGAAGTGGGGCTTACGTGTTTGAAAGAAGTTACTGCGGGAAGACCGAGAGCTTCTTTAAGTTCTTTAACAAGCTGCCAGCTGTTGAATGCATCAAGGAAGTTGATAAAGCCGGGGCGGCCGTTAAGGATTTCGATAGGAAGATCTTCGCCGTTATCCATGAAAATTTTGGAAGGTTTCTGGTTGGGGTTGCATCCGTATTTAAGTTCGAATTCTTTCATCGTTCATGCGCTCCTTATTAATATATCATTTATTTTTATTGATAAGTCTGTTCTCTGCTTCGCCGGTTGCAAGATCAACATAGCGGACGTAGAGGGAGATTTTGTTGTCTTCGTTAAGTGCGTTCCAAAGAGATTCGGTGAAAGCATCGATATCGTCCGGAATTGCAACTCTTTCGGGTTCGCCCTGGAAAGTGGGGATGGGGTTTCCGTCGCAAACGTAAGTATGGATGAAATGGCCGAGACCGGGAAGTGCGGGATAATCGAAGGTGTAACGGTTGCAGGCGGTGCCTTCAGCATCGGAGGATTTGAGAATGCTCATCTGATAGGTGAAATCGCCGCAGCAGAAAGTTGCCATACCACTGATACGGGGAGTGAGGTTAGGAGCATCGGGTTCAAATTCGCGGGTTGCAAGAGAACCGGAAAAAGTTCCGCCGCATTTGATACCATTATAAATAGTATCGGTCTGGTCGCCGTTGGTTACGATAAGTTTGTTGCCGAGTTTGCGAAGAGCAGCATAGATGATAAGGCTGGGGTCTTCAACTTTGGAAGCATCAAAAGGTTCGGTAAAAAGAGCGTCGTCGCGTTCAACAAAAACGCGGTTGCGGCTGTTTGCGCTTCTGCCCATAATGAAATATGCAAAAGCAGCTTTTTTTGCGTCGGCGGTTTTGCCGATTACAATTCCGCGGCCAACATAGGCGTTGTCTTTGATGAGTTCGGCAATGTCATTGATTTTGTAAATGTCCATAATCTTTTTCCTCTCTTTTTTCTGTTTATTCCGAAATTATTTTGGCACAGACTTTTTCGACCGAAAGGGGAAGGATCTTCCATTCGGCCTGGCGCATTACGCGCTTCTGAAGGGTTTCGGGGGTATCGTTTTCGCGGATAGCAACAGCTTTCTGCATAATGATTTCGCCGCCATCGGGAATTTCATTAACAAAATGGACTGTTGCGCCGGTAACTTTAACGCCGTAGGCAAGGGCTGCTTCGTGAACATGAAGTCCGTAAAAACCTTTTCCGCAGAAGGAAGGGATAAGCGCCGGATGTACGTTGATTATACGTTTGGGATAATCTTTGGTGAAATTTTCGCTCAGTATAGCCATAAAGCCCGCAAGAACGATGATTTCGATTCCGTTTTCGGTAAGAAGGTCTTTGATCTTCTGTTCAAAAGCTTCGGCGGAGCCGAGTTCTTTTTTAAGAACGGTTGCGGTTCTGATACCTGCTTTTGCGGCGCGTTCAAGAGCATAGGCTCCGGCGTTGTTCGCAATAACAAGTTCGATTTTTCCGCTTTTGATGATGCCGCTTTCCTGGGCATCGATAAGTGCCTGGAGGTTTGTTCCGCCGCCGGAAACAAGAACGGCGATTTTTACCGGGTTTTCACGCATTTTTCGGTTCCCCTTTTCCAAGAATATTGAGAATGGGCATTGCCATTCCGCCGACGGAGTTTCCGGCAATTACAACCGCAAGATAAATTATGGAATCAATATTTATAATGCCGGAAGCTCCGAAATAGAACATATTAGCGATGGAATGTTCAAATCCGCTGAGGATAAAAACAGGTACGCAGAAAAAGATTCCCGCAAGGGTTCCTTTTTCGCGGTAGGTGCTTACTGCCATATACATAAGAACTCCGCAGAAGAAAGCACGGACAAAAGTCTGAAGAGCTTCCTGCGAAAGTTTTGCTTCGCAAATAACTTTTGCCGCTTCACCAAGAGCGGGGTTTGCGAAGCTGACGGCGAAGCCGAGAAGAATGGTCGAAACAATGTTGCCAAGAAGGCCGCAAAGAAGAATTTTAACGGCTTCCTTGCTGTGGTTTTCCGGAAGGTATCCAACCTTTCCGGTGAAAAGGGAATATCCTTTAAGGCAAATGCAAAGGAGCGCAACGGAAAAAAGAATTGCACCGATGTATCTGTTTTCACAGGAAAGGAAAACGCTTCCGCCGATGGCGATCATAATTCCGGCTTTAATGCCGTCGATTATAAGTTTCAGCATATGGTGATTTTCTCCTCAGATTCTTCGATAGTTCCGATGATGTAGGCGTCTTCGCCGTTTTCTTTAAGGATTGCAAGTGCGGTTTCTGCGTCTTCTGCGGAAACAACAATGCTCATGCCAACGCCCATATTGAAAGTGTTGAACATATCGTGTTCGGAAATTCCGCCGCGTTCCATAAGAAGTTCGAAGATAGGAAGAACTCTTACGTCTTTGCGGTTGATTCTTGCGCCGAGACCGTCGGGAATGGAGCGCGGGATGTTTTCATAGAAGCCGCCGCCGGTGATATGGGAAATGCCTTTTACTTTAACTTTTTCAAGAAGTGCAAGTACGGATTTTACATAAATTCTGGTGGGGGTGAGAAGGGTTTCGCCGATGGATTTTCCGCCGAGTCTTTCTTCCGGAACGGTGATATCGGTGTTTTCAACGTCGAAAACTTTTCTTACAAGGGAAAAACCGTTGGAATGAACGCCACTTGAAGGAAGAGCGATTACGACGTCGCCGGGTTTCATGGTTTTGTTGTCGATGATGTTTTTCTTATCAACAGCGCCGGTGGAATAACCCGCAAGGTCATATTCGTCTGCGGGATAGAAACCGGGCATTTCAGCGGTTTCGCCGCCGATAAGTGCGCAGCCGGACTGTACGCAGCCCTCGGCAACGCCTTTTACGATGTCTGCGATTCTTTCGGGAACGTTTTTGCCGCAGGCAATGTAGTCAAGGAAGAAAAGCGGTTTTGCGCCGACGCAGATAATGTCGTTTACGCACATTGCAACGCAGTCGATACCGACCGTGTCGTGTTTGTTGAGAAGAAATGCAAGTTTGAGCTTGGTGCCGACGCCGTCGGTTCCGGAAACGAGAACGGGTCTTTCCATTCCGGTGATATCAAGTTCAAAAAGTCCGCCGAATCCGCCGACATCGGAGCAGACTCCGGAAGTCATGGTTCTTGCAATATGCTGTTTCATAAGTTCAACAGCTTTGTAACCTGCGGTGATATCAACACCGGCTGCTGCATAGCTGTCAGATCTGGAGTTGTTCATAATCAATTATTCCTTTCCGTTCCAACAATAAGTACAAAGTTTGCATGCGGGAAGACCGATGGATTTTACGATTCCATCGACGTTCTGGAAATCAAGAGAGGCAAAATGGAGCTTTTCGCAAATTGCCTTGCGGAGTTTTTTGCCGCGTTCGGTGTTTCCGTCGCTGTATTCTTCAATATAATTGAAGCCTTCTTCGCCCTCAAGTTCCATAATGGTGCGTCTTGCGATAAGTTCCATATCGTTTGTTGCGCGGGAGAAGTTGAGATATTTGCATCCGTACATAATGGGAGGGCATGCGGAACGCATGTGTACGGATTTTGCGCCGTTGCTGTAAAGGAAATCAACGGTTTCCCGAAGCTGGGTTCCGCGGACGATGGAATCGTCAACAAAAAGAAGATCCTTGCCGCGGATGAGGTCATCAACAGGCATCTGTTTCATTTTTGCAACCTTTGCGCGTTCGGTCTGTTTGGTGGACATAAAGCTTCTTGCCCAGGTGGGGGTATATTTGATAAACGGACGTGCAAAAGGAATTTTGCTTTCGTTCGCATAACCGATGGCATGGGGAGTGCCGGAATCCGGAACGCCGCCGACATAATCGACGTGGTCGCAGAAACCGTTTGCTTTATCCATCTGTGCAAGGATGCTTCCGTTGCGGTAACGCATGGATTCAACGTTGATTCCTTCGTAAGTGGAAGTGGAATATCCGTAATAGGACCAGAGGAAAGCGCAGATCCGCATTTCCTTGCCGGGTTCTGCAAGCTGGATCATTTCGTCGGGAGTGAGTTCAACGATCTCGCCGGGGCCGAGTTCCCTTACGATTTCATATTCAAGTTTTTTTGCGGCAAAGGATTCAAAAGTGACGCAATGGCCGTTTTCGTCCTTTCCGATGATAACGGGGAGTCTTCCCATCTTATCTCTTGCGGCGATGATATGTCCGCCTTCTTTAAGGATAAGTACCGAAGCGGTTCCGTCGATAACTTCCTGAGCAAACTGGATTCCGGAAACAAAATCTTCTTTAAGGCTTATAAGCGCCGCAAGAAGTTCAACGGAGTTTACTCTTCCGCCGGTCATGGCGTTGAAGAAACCGCTTTTGTGGGAAAGATATTTTTCAATAAGTTCGTCGGCGTTGTTGATAATGCCGATGAAGCAGATTGCGAATGCGCCCAGACCCGAACGGATAAGAAGGGGCTGGGGTTCCATGGAGCTTATGCATCCTATGGCAGAATTGCCTTTCATCTCGTCGAAAATGTTTTCAAAACGGGTTCTGAAAGGCGAGTTTTCGATATTGTGGATTTGCCTTTGAAGGCCGGTTTCGTCATCGAAAGCAGCCATTCCGCCTCGGCGGGTGCCGAGGTGGGAATGGTAGTCTGTTCCGAAGAAAACATCGACCATGCAGTCGTTTTTAGAGGCTACGCCAAAAAATCCGCCCATATTTTCTCCTTTGTTTTACTTCGTTTTAAGAATGGATTATGCGAAGAAAAGTTCGGAAAGGGTCATGGGGTCGATATATTTTCCGTCTTTGTAAACGCGCATATTGCCGGAAGCGATTTCGTCGATAAGCATTACTTTGCCTTCTGCGTCGTAACCGAATTCGAATTTGATATCGTAAAGAACAAGGCCTTTTTCTTTAAGGTCGTCTGCAACGATCTGGGTGATATCCTGGGTCATTTTTTTGATATCGTCATACTGTTCGTCGCTCATTACGCCGAGAGCTACGAGAGCATCTTTGGTTACAAGCGGATCGCCTTTTTCGTCGTTTTTGAAAGTGGTTTCAACGTATGCGGGAAGATCTGCACCGTCTTCGATATAATCGCCGTAACGGCGGATGAAGGAGCCTACTGCTTTGTGGCGGCAGATAACTTCAAGACCGTGACCGAATGCTTTTGCGGGAAGAACTTCCATAGTGGTGTTTTCAAGGTCTGCGGAAACGTAGTGGGTTTTGATTCCTGCTGCGTTTACTTTTTCGAAGAAATAGATGGACATACGAAGGTTAACGTCGCCGACGCCTTCGATGGTAAGACCTACGGAGTTTTCGCCCGGATCAAAAACGCCGTCTTTGCCGGTGCAGTCGTCTTTGAATTTGAGGAGATAGTTTCCGTTTTCAAGTGCGAATACGTCTTTGGTTTTGCCGCTGTAAACAAGTTTGTTTTCCATAATTTTTGTGCTCCTTAAATATATAGATTTTTTGAATAAATTAAATACGAAATTAAAAAGATGCGCTTATTGCTTTGTCTTTTTCAAGAACTTTTGCAGCGTCGGAAGCGCGTTTTGCATCAAGCTTTGCAGCAAGTTCCTTATCTTCAACAGCAAGAATCTGTGCACAAAGCAAAGCGGCATTGGCTCCTCCGTTGATTGCAACAGTTGCTACGGGAATACCGGTGGGCATCTGTACAGTTGAAAGAAGGGCGTCAATGCCGTCAAGATTGGAAGATTTGCAGGGGATTCCGATTACCGGAAGGGTTGTGTTTGCGGCAATTGCGCCGGCAAGATGTGCTGCCATACCTGCGGCTGCAATTATTGCGCCGAAGCCGTTTTCTCTTGCGTTTACCGCAAAATCGCGTGCTTCAACAGGAGTTCTGTGCGCGGAATAAACATGCACTTCGAAAGGAATTTCGAGTGCTTTAAGGGTGTCGGTCGCTTTGGTGACGATCGGAAGATCGCTGTCGCTGCCCATGATGATTCCTACTTTTTTCATAATCAATCTCCTTTACAAAATAAAAAATGGACACACTTACTCCTTGCGTTAAGAAAGGAGTAAATGTGCCCAGACGGTCGGCAAAATAAAAAAGGGAAGCCGTTTCCCTGATGATTCTTTGCTCCACCGTGGTGCTCCACTTATGTCCGTCAGTTGCAAAGAATGTGTATTCAATTATATAAATAATTTATCATTATTATAGCCAAAAGTCAAGGACAAAAAACAAGTTAAAATTACTTAAATTTTGGTTATTCGGTACATTCTGAAAGCCTTCCGCAAAAAGAAAAAAACTTTGCAGGATTTGCTGCATTTTTACTTCTTGAAACTTCCCGCAGTAGTGATATAATTACCTTATAAGCTCCCCTATGAAGGGGGGAGGCGGCGGAGGAATTGTAATCCTCTCCGGTTAAAAATCAAGCGAGGTGACTGCAATGAAATTTGATGTTGATGAAAAATTTATAATCGATTGTTTTAAAGATATCGTGAATACTCCAAGCCCCGTCGGCTATTACGTAAAAATGAATCCTCTTCTCGAGGAATATGCCGCAAAATTCGGTCAGAAGGTAACTTATGACAACAAAAGCACCGCATATATCACTCTTGAAGGTGAAGATAATTCCAAAACCGTTCTTGTCGGCGCACATCCCGACACCCTCGGAATGGTCGTTCGCACCATCGACAAAGACGGCATGATTCGTGTCCGCCAGCTTGGAGGAGTAAACTACAGCAGCTATGAGGGCGAAACCGTAACCATCCACACCAGAAGCGGAAAGGAATATACCGGCCTTATGACCTGCCAGAGCCATTCCGTCCATGTTTTTGATGACGCAAGAACTCTTCCCCGCGACGAAAACACAATGATGGTAATTCTTGACGAAAAAGTTTCTTCCAAAGAAGACGTAAAAGCTCTCGGAATCCGCCACGGCGATTTTATCTCTGTTGAACCCCGCTGCCAGGTTACTGAAAACGGATATATCAAATCCCGTTTCATCGACGACAAAGGCGCAATTGCATGCGTTTTCGCAATGCTTAAATACCTCACCGAAAACAACCTCAAACCGAAATACAGAACAATTCTTGCCTTCCCTTATTCCGAAGAGATCGGAATGGGTGGCACCTATGTTCCGCCGGAAGTTTCAGAATATGTTGCAATCGATATCGGCCTTATCGGCCCGGGTTATGACGGCAACGAATACGCCGTTTCGATTTGCGGAAAAGACGCAGCAGCACCCTATGATTACGAACTTACAAACCGCCTTATCGGTTATGCCGAAAAAGCCGGATGCGACTATGAAGTCGATATTTACTATCATTACGGAACCGACGCAACCGCAGCAGTAAGAGCGGGAAACAATCTTCGCGCAGGAACCTTCGGAATGGCCGTCTGGTGCAGCCACGGAATGGAAAGAACCCATATTTCCGGTCTTCTCAATACCACAAATCTTCTTCTCGGATACGTTCTCGACATCTGATGAAAAACGCGGAAAACCCCCGTGCTCAATTTTTGAGCACGGGGTTTCTTTTTGAGCACGGACGCTGTGTTTGTTGATTTTTATAACTTTTGATGATATAATCACAATTGTAAAAAACCTTATAAAAAGGGGAAAAACAATGAAAATTCTCGTTATAAACGGAAGCCCGAAAGGAAAATACAGCATAACCCTTCAGACTTTTAAATATCTCGAAAAACTTCATCCGGAACACAAATTTTCCGTACTTGATGCAGGACAGAAGATAAAGGCTTTTGAAAAAGATTTTTCCGCCGCAAAGGAAGCAATCGAAAACGCGGAACTTATAATCTTTTCCTATCCGGTATATACTTTTATCGCGCCCTGCCAGCTTCACCGTTTTATTGAACTTATGAAAGAAAACGGTGTTCTGACCGAAGGAAAATTTGTCACCCAGTTTTCAACTTCCAAGCATTTTTACGATATCACCGCGCATAACTATATCCGCGACAACTGCTTCGATATGGGCATGAAATATATCAGAGGCCTTTCCGCAGATATGGACGACCTTCTTTCCGAAAAAGGACAGAAAGAGGCAAGGGAATTCTTCGATTTTGTAATCTGGAATACGGAAAACAATTTCTTCGGAACCGCGCCGGAAAAATCTTCCGCACCGAAAAATATTCCTGTTTCTGTACCGGATAATTCCGGAGAGGAAAAATCCGGCGACGTTGTGATAATAACTGACTGCGAACCGGAGAACAAACAGCTTGAATCCATGATAAACCGTTTTTCTGCTGTTTTTCCGAGGAAAACAAGGGTGATAAATATAAGGGAATATCCTTTTTCCGGCGGATGCCTCGGTTGTTTCAGCTGCGCTGTTTCCGGAAAATGCGTCTATAAAGACGGTTTTGATGAATTCCTCCGGAATGAAGTGCAGACCGGCGAAGCAATCGTTGTTGCTTTCAGCATAAAAGATCATTCCATGGGCGCTGTATTTAAGATGTATGACGACCGCCAGTTCTGCAACGGCCACAGGACAGTCACCATGGGAATGCCTTTCGGATATCTTGTTTCCGGAAATCTTTCCGAAGAGGAAAACCTCCGGATGATAATCGAAGCAAGAGCGCAGGTCGGCGGAAACTTTCTTGCGGGCGTTGCAACGGATGAAACAGACCCGGATGCGGAAATCGACCGCCTTGCAAAAACCCTTGATTACGCCATTGAAAATGAATACGTTCCGCCGCAGAATTTTTACGGAATCGGAGGAATGAAAATTTTCCGCGATCTTATCTGGCAGATGCAGGGAATGATGAAAGCGGACCATAAATTCTACAAATCTCACGGCCAGTATGATTTCCCCCAGAAAAAATGGCCGAGGATGCTTGCAATGTATGCCGTCGGCGCAATGATAGGGAACCCGAAAATAAAGGCGAAAATGGGAAACAGAATGAACGAGGGAATGCTTATGCCCTATAAAAAACTTCTTGAAAGCCTTGATGAAAAATGAAAACAAAAAATCCCGTGCTCTTTCCGAACACGGGATTTTTAAAATCTATATAAAAAAGCAAAAAAATAACTCCGCAGGGAACCGTTCCAAGCGAAGTTCATCTATATAAAAGCTCCATTATAGCAAAAAGCCGCTTGATGTAGCGGCTTGATGGAGCTGATAATCAGATTCGAACTGATGACCTCTTCCTTACCAAGGAAGTGCTCTGCCTACTGAGCTACATCAGCAAAAGTGGCGACCCGGAAGGGGCTCGAACCCTCGACCTCTAGCGTGACAGGCTAGCGTTCTAACCAGCTGAACTACCGGGCCACATAAACCGTTTGTGCGGTCAACGTTGATTATTATACACGAACATATACGAAATGTCAACACTTTTTTTAAAATTTTTTCAAAAAAATTTTGAAAACTAAAAAAACGGCATAAACATGCGGTTTATGCCGTTTTGTTTTTATTCGAACATGCCCATGGGATCGTATCCGACCGGAGGATTTTTAATTCTTCCGGTGCAAACGTCGCCGGAAACTCCGGTTATAACAACTTCCTGAACGGTGCAAAGAAGAGATTTTACCGCGGGAATCACAACGGGGGTATAGTTCATTGTGTAACCCTGCATCATTCCGTCCTTGATTTCGGATTCGATCAGAACGGATTCGGTAAGGCCGACCTGTTTTGCAAGAAATTCCTGACGGACTGCTTCGGCTCTTTCGGCCATTTTTGCCGCTCTTTCGGTTTTAACGGCGTTCGGGATCTGGTCGGGCATTTCCGCAGCGTCGGTTCCGGTTCTCTTTGAATAGGGGAAAACATGGACCTTCGCAAACCCCATTTCCTCGATGAAACGGCAGGATTCCTCAAAATCCTCTTCGGTTTCTCCGGGGAAGCCGACTATAACGTCTGTGGTAAGTCCGCCGTTTGGGAAAAATTCGCGGATATTCTTGACAACTTCGCGGTACATATCGGTGTTGTATCTTCTTCTCATGCGGTTAAGGGTGCGGTCGCATCCGCTTTGGAGAGAAAGATGGAACTGGGGGCAGAAGTTCGGAAGTTTGGCAAGGCGTTCAACGTCTTCGCGGGAAAGAAGTTCCGGTTCAAGGGAACTGAGACGGACCCTCGGCATTATTTCACAGGAAAGTTCAACCGCGTTGATAAGGGAAAGACCGAGATCTCTTCCGTAGAACGGAAGGTTGATTCCCGCAAGAACGACTTCGTTGTAACCGTGGCCGAGAAGGCTTTCGAGTTCGCGTTCGATATCTTTAAGCGGTTTTGAACGGACATGGCCTCTTGCTTTCGGAATAATGCAGTAGGAACAGCGGTTGTCACAACCGTCCTGGATTTTTACAAAAGCGCGGGTGCGGTCAAGCATTCCGCTTGCCTGCATGGGTTCAAATTCCTCGAATTTTTCGTGGGGAGTTATATGTACTACCCTTTTTCCGTCAAGCGCATCGAGAATTGCCGGAAGAACCTGGCTTCTGTCTGCGGAACCTGTTACAACGTCCGCTTCAAGAAGAAGCGAAGCTTCGTTCGGAAAAGCCTGGGGATAACAACCGGTAAGGGCAATTACCGCGTTCGGGTTTTTGCGGCGGAAGTGGCGAAGCATCTGACGGGATTTTTTATCGCCGGTTCCGGTGACAGTGCAGGAGTTGATTACAAAAACGTCCGCGCCTTCCTCCGGTTCGACTATTTCAAAGCCGGCTTTTGAAAAAGCCTGCTCCATGATCTGGGTTTCATATTGGTTGACTTTGCAGCCAAGAGTGAAAAAAGCAGCCTTCATTCCTATCCTCCTTTATCTTAAAAGGTATATGGCTGAAATATAATTATACTATATAAACAAATCTTTTACAAGAACGGCGGCAAAATTGATATTTATAAATTAAAATGAAATAATTACCAAATTTCTGTTGACAAAATTGTGCATTAATGATATTATATATCATGGTTAGGATATCCTAACTATTATTTCAGATATGCGGTTAGTTTAAACTAACCCTTCTATAAATGTTAAGCAAGGTGGTAGAAATTGATGAGCCTCAGAAACGCAAAAGAAGGAATTGAATATATTATTAAAAGCATCGAAACGAATGACGAGGAACTCAACTCCTTTCTCTTTTCTCTCGGATGTTACAGCGGAGAACCGATTACCGTTGTTTCCCGTCTTAAAAGAAGCTGCAACGTTTCAATAAAGGATGGAAGATACAATATCGATAATCAGCTTGCCGAAGCTATTTTTGTTGAATAATTATTTTAGCTGCTAAAACAGCAGCAATTTTTTTACATGGGAGTTAGCTGACGCTAACTTATTTTGTTTAAAACCAGAAGGAGAAACAATTAATGAGAATTGCGCTTACAGGAAACCCTAACAGCGGCAAAACAACAATGTATAACGCTATCACAGGAAGAAGCGAAAAAGTCGGAAACTGGGCCGGGGTTACCGTTGAAAAAAAGGAACACCCGGTAAAAAGAAATATATATAACGGCGAAGAGAAACTTATTGCAGTTGATCTTCCGGGCGCATATTCCATGTCGCCTTTTACCTCCGAAGAAAGCGTGACAAGGGATTATATCAAAAACGAAAACCCGGATGTCCTTATAAATATCGTTGACGCAACGAATCTTTCAAGAAGCCTTTTCTTTACTACCCAGCTTCTTGAACTCGGAATTCCGACCGTTGTAGCCCTCAACAAAGCGGACGTTAATGAAAAAAGAGAAACGGTTATCGATACAAAAATCCTTTCCGAAAAGCTCGGATGTCCGGTTGTGGATACTGTTTCAACCGTTTCCGAAGGTGTTGCAAAAGTTGTTGAAACCGCCGTTTCTGTTGCAGGAAAGGAACAGAAAGCACCGTATAAACAGGCCGAAACCGATTTTACCGACAAAGAAGCAGTTCTTGCGGCGGACAGAAAACGTTTTGAATTCGTAAACGAAATTGTAAAAGCGGTCGAAACAAGAAAAGTTCTTACCAACAGAAAAACAACCGCAGACAAAATCGACGAGATCCTTGCAAGCAGATTGTTCGGACTTCCGATTTTTGCGGTAGTTATGACTCTTGTTTTCATTATTTCCCAACACGAAAAAGGTCCCGGCGTTCTTGTTGCGAACATAATAACCGGATGGGTCGAAAGTTTTCAGGGATGGCTTGGCGGAGTTCTTTCCGAAGCAAGCCCGATTCTTGCGGCGCTTCTTGTTGACGGAATAATCGGGGGAGTCGGCGCGGTTCTCGGTTTCCTTCCGCTTGTAATGATAATGTATTTTCTTATCGCGCTTCTGGAAGATTGCGGATATATGGCAAGGGCCGCGGTTGTTCTCGATCCGATTTTTAAAAGGGTCGGTCTTTCGGGAAAATCCGTAATTCCTTTCGTAATTGCAATAGGATGCGCCGTCCCCGGAGTTATGGCAAGCAGAACAGTCCGCAACGAAAGAGAACGCCGCGCAACGGCAATGCTTGCGCCTTTTATGCCCTGCGGAGCAAAAATCCCGGTTATTTCACTTTTTGCCGGAGCTTTTTTTGATAATGCGGGCTGGGTTTCTGCTCTTATGTATTTTTCGGGAATCGTACTGATTTTCTTCGGTGCGCTTCTCATAAATAAAATAACCGGATACAAAGCGAAAAAATCCTTCTTTATAATAGAACTTCCGGAATACAAAGTTCCGAGCTTCAAAAGAGCGTTTGAATCCATGTGCAGCCGCGGTTGGGCATACGTTGTAAAAGCCGCAACCATTATCCTTCTCTGCAACACCGCAGTTCAGATCATGCAGACTTTCAGCTGGGATTTTTCTGTTGCGGAAAGCGCGGATGTTTCAATTCTTGCTTCTCTTGCGGAACCGTTTGCGTATATTCTTGTTCCGATAGCAGGCGTTCTTTCCTGGGAACTTGCCGCTGCGGCGATAACCGGATTTATCGCAAAGGAAAACGTTGTCGGAACGCTTGCGGTTTGTTTTGTCGGCCTTGAAAATCTTATCAATGCCGAAGAAATGGAAATGCTTGAAGGTGCGGGTGTGGAAGTTGCCGGAGTTATGGCAATTACAAAAGCCGCCGCTCTTGCGTATCTTATGTTCAACCTTTTCACTCCGCCCTGCTTTGCGGCAATCGGCGCGATGAACTCCGAAATGAAAAGCACAAAATGGCTTCTCGGCGGAATCGGACTTCAGTTTGCTGTCGGATACACCGTAAGTTTCCTTGTATATCAGATCGGTACTCTCGTTTCCGAAGGAACTTTCGGAACCGGATTTGTTCCGGGACTTATGACCGTTCTTGCAATTGTTTCCGTAATATTCTATCTTTGCGTAAGAAACGAAAAAAGCAAGGCAAAATAAAATTTAAAAGAAAGGAACAGTCATTATGGAAGATATTATCATAATCGTAATCATTGCGGCAATTGTCGGGCTTGCGGGATGGTATGTTTACAAAGCCAAAAAAAGCGGCAAAAAATGCATCGGATGTCCCGAAGGCTGCTCCTGCAGCGCGAAAAACACCGGCTGCGCATGCAGCTGCTGCGAACATAAGGAAAAATAAAAAAAGCGGCTTTTGCCGCTGTTCCATAGAGCCTTTACAAAAAAACGGAAAACACCGCGGAATTGAGCCACCGCGGTGTTTTTCTTTTCGGAGCGGTCTTGACCGTTCCGAAAAGAATATGATATATTCATAAAAATGAGGTGATATCGTGCAGGATCTGAAAAGCGTTCTTTTTTCAATGGCGGATGAAAAATACCGCGATTTCCAAAGCAAACTTATGCCGACTGTTCCGAAAGAAAAAATAATCGGAATAAGAACGCCTCTTCTCCGGAAATTCGCAAAGGATTTTTCAAAAAATCCCGAAGCGGAAGCTTTTATCGGAAATCTTCCGCATGAATATTACGAAGAAAACAACCTTCATGCTTTTCTTTTGGAATACATAAATGATTTTGACGGATGTGCGGAAGAGGTAACGAAATTCCTGCCTTTTGTTGATAACTGGGCAACCTGCGATTCAATGTCGCCGAAAATTTTCGGAGAAAATAAAGAAAAACTTCGCGGGTATATCGAAAAATGGCTTTCGGCGAAGGATACCTATTCGGTTCGCTTCGGAATAAAAATGCTTATGGAACATTTCCTCGGCGAAGATTTTTCCGCTGAATATCCGGAGCGGGTCGCAAAAATAAAATCCGAAGAATATTATATCCGGATGATGCAGGCATGGTATTTTGCAACGGCTCTTGCGAAACAATATGATGAAATTCTGCCATTTATCGAAAATAAAAAGCTTGAAAAATGGACCCATAACAAAGCGATTCAAAAGGCAATCGAAAGTTACAGAATAACCGAAGAACAGAAAAAATATCTAAGAACGCTGAAAATGTAAAATAAGGCGGGGGCTTGCTCCCGCCGTTTTTATTTATAAATATTGTTAACAAAAAATGCCTTGTTTTTTTTCGGAAATGATGTAAGATAAAAGCATAATGGGAAAAAAACAGATTTTTTACGGAAGGAGGCGTTTTTATGGATCTTTGTTCACCGCTTACGGCGCTTAAGGGAGTCGGCGAAAAACGGCAGAAAATTTATGAAAAGCTCGGGATAAAAAATATCGGCGAGCTTCTCGAACATTATCCGCGAGGATATCTCGATTTAACCGGAAGCCTTTCCATAAAAGACGCTTCCGACGAGCATCCCTGCGCAATCCGCGCAACCGTTACCCAAAAAAGCATCACAAAGCTTATAAGAAAAGGTCTTGCGGTCACAAAAGTCCGGGCAACGGATATGGAAAGGGATTTGCAGATAACTTTTTTCAACGCGAAATATACGGTCGATGCTCTTGAAATCGGCGAAGAATATATCTTCTACGGAGATTTTACAAGAAGAATGACCGGTGGCGAAATGAATTCCCCGATCGTTATAAAAACAGAAGAAAGCGGTTTTCTTCCGCAATATCCGCTTACCGAAGGGCTTTCCTCAAAAATGGTTTCCGCCCAGATGAAAACCGCTCTCGAAAGCTGCGGAGACCTTATAAAAGAAAGCCTGAGCACGGAGATTCTTGAAAAATATGATCTGTGCTCAAAAGCAGAAGCGATAAGAAATATCCATTTCCCTTCCGGAAACGAAGCTCTTGAAAAAGCAAAAAAACGTCTTGTTTTTGAAGAGTTCCTTGCCTTTTCCCTCGGAATGAGTCTTGTCAAAGGCAAGAACAGAACCGCCGACGGAAGGGCCTTTTCTCCTTTGAGCACGGAAGATTTTGAAAAATCCCTCGGTTTTGAACTTACCGGTGCTCAAAAACGCGTGATAGCGGAATGCAAAAAAGATATGTGCTCAAACGTCCCAATGAGCCGTCTTATCCAAGGCGACGTCGGTTCGGGAAAAACCGCCGTTGCCGCTTCCTGTATGTATTTTGCGGCAAAAAACGGATTCCAGAGCGCAATGATGGCGCCGACGGAGGTCCTTGCCGCCCAGCATAAAACCACTCTTGAAAAAATGTTTGCCCCCTTCGGAATAAAAGTCGGCGTTCTGACCGGTTCGATGAAGGCTTCGGAAAAAGCTGCGGTTAAAGAAGCAATAAAATCCGGAGAAATAACCGTTGTTACAGGAACCCATGCTCTTATACAGGAGGACGTTGAATTTAAAAATCTCGGTCTTATCATAACAGACGAACAGCACCGTTTCGGCGTCCGCCAAAGGACCGCTCTCGGCAAAAAAGGCAGCGCACCCCATACGATAGTTATGTCCGCAACGCCGATTCCGAGAACCCTTGCCTTTGTGCTATATGGCGACCTTGACGTTTCGGTGCTTGACGAAATGCCGAAGAACAGAACCCCGGTTAAAACCTATCTTGTAACCCCCGAACTTTCCCAAAGAGCGTTCAATTTTGTGCGCAATTTTGCAAAAGAGGGAAAACAAAGCTATATAATCTGCCCGCTTGTTGAACGTAACGAAGATTCTCTTCCGCTTGAAGCGGCGGCGGATCTTGCGGAACAGATCGCCGGGCAGGAACTTGTTGACTGCAACGTCGGACTTCTTCACGGAAGAATGAAACCGGCGGAAAAGGAAAGGGTAATGGAAGCCTTTGCGGAAAACCGTCTTCAGGTTCTTGTTTCAACGACCGTTGTTGAGGTCGGTGTCGACGTTCCGAACGCCGTCTGCATGATAATCGAAAATGCGGACAGATTCGGACTTTCCCAGCTTCACCAGCTTCGCGGAAGAGTCGGCAGGGGAAAGGAACAGAGTTACTGCATCCTTATTTCCGGGACGAAGAATCCGGAAACAAAGCGCCGCCTTGAAGTTATAGCAAAGACCGCCGACGGATTTAAAATCGCGGAGGAGGACCTTAAATTAAGAGGCCCCGGCGACTTTTTCGGTTTCCGCCAAAGCGGCCTTCCGATGCTTAAAATGGCGGATATGATGACGGATATAAAACTTCTTGAACTTGCAAAAAAAGCCGCCGCGGAAATCCTTTCCGACGATCCGCGCCTTGATAAACCCGAAAACGCAGTTCTTTCGAAGAATATCAAAAAGCTTCTTGAAGAAGCGGCGGTCTGAAAAACTTGCCATACAGACATAATAGTAGTATAATTATTTAATTACAGAATTTTTGAAACAAAGAAGGAAAGACAATGGTAAGAAGCAAAAAAACTTCCGATATGGTAAAAATGGCGCTTTTTATCGCGCTTATAATACTGCTTTCCGTAACGCCGCTTGGATATATTCCTCTCGGCGCTATCAACGCAACAACCATCCAGATGCCGGTAATAATCGGCGCTGTTCTTTTCGGTTGGAAAAAAGGCGCTGTTCTCGGCGGAGTTTTCGGAATAACAAGTCTTCTGAAAAACACCATTCAGCCTAACCTTACTTCCTTTGTTTTTTCTCCCTTTGTTCCGGTTTTCGGCGAAGAAAGCGGAAGCCTTTGGGCAATAGTCATAAGCCTTCTTCCAAGAATTATGATCGGCGTTACCGCCGCCTTTGTTTTTGTACTTCTCACAAAAATTAAAATCAATAAAACAATCGCAAGCGCAGCCGCCGGTTTCTGCGGTTCGCTTATCAATACGGTTCTTGTAATGGGCGGAATATGGCTTTTCTTCGGCGAAAGCTATTCCGCGGCAAAAGATATCGCTTACAGCGCTCTTCTTGCAACCGTTTCCGCAACCATAACCGGTGCAGGAATAACCGAAGCAATTGTTTCCGCGGTGGTCTGCGGAACGGTCTGCACCGCACTTATAAGATATACCGAAAGAAAATCCTGATTGGAGGAAAAAAGCCTTGGCAAAAAAGGAACAGAACGAATTTGAAATTGCAAGAAAAAAACGCCGCAGAAAATTTGCCGCACAAAGAAGCAGAAAATTCATCGGCGCTGTTCTTCTTTTTGCAATTCTTTGCGGAGGAATATATTTTTTCATCGAAGAGGATGTTGCAGGAATAATCGGCGACAGAATCGCTTCTTCCGCTTCCGCCGGGGAAGGTTTTCCTGTTGATATTTCCGGAACAAACGTAATAAAAACATTTACGGTCGGCGAACATTTCGGTGTTCTTACCGATGCGGTCTATTATCTTTATGCCGAAAACGGAAAACAGCTTCTTTCCGCCCAGCACGATTTTGCAAACCCGAAGGTTGAAGCCGCCGGAAGAAGATTCCTTGTTTATGACCAGGGCGGAAACCGACTTTTTGTAAGAATGCGCGATAAAATTCTTTTTGAAAAGGAATTTGAATATAAAATCATAAGCGCGGATATAACTCCGGAAGGAACTCTTTCCGTTGTAACTTCCGCCCAGCGCTATGCTTCCCAGCTCCACGTTTTCGATTCCGACTACCGGGAGGAAATTTTTACCTGGTCTTCCTCCGGGGAATATATCGTTTGCGCAAGCGCAGACGAAAACACAAAAACCGTTGCCGCGGCGGCTATTTCTGCAAGTGATTCCGGCGAAATTGTAACAACTGTCCATATCTTCACTACCGAAGCGGCAGTTGAACTTGCAAAAAAGGAATTCAAAGGTGCATCTGTGCTGAGCCTTGAACTTGACAGAAACGGCGACGCAAAAATAATCTGCGATACCCTTGCGGCAACTGTTTCGAAGGAAGGCGCGATTCTCGGAAGTGTCGGATTTTCTTCCGTCCCCGCCGCCTGCATGAATATTTCCGGAAACGACGGAGCGGCAATTGTTTTCGACCGTTTCACCGAAAACCGCGCAACGGAAGTTATCTTCCTCGGCGAAGATTTCCGCGAAGAAAAAACAGTTTCGGTAAGCGGAAAATATATCTGCTGTGACAGAAGCGAAACAAACACCGCGGTTTATTGTTCCGGAACGGCCTTTGTTTTTGATAATAACGGCGAAGGCACAGCGGTTCTTGAATCCGAAAAGGACGCATCCCTTATTGAAATTATGAAAAATTCCATTATTGCGGTAACAAGGGACCGCCTTTGCAGAGTTGAAAAATAACTGAAAGGAGAAAATCTCCGCTTTTGAATTTGATCTCGATAATTTATGATGTGCTTGCGGTTATAATAGTTATTAACTGCATTGCAAAAGGCGCAAAAAACGGTTTTGCAAAAACGGCGATACAAACCGTCGGATATATCTGTTCGATAATTGCCGCGCTTGTTATAAGCAGAATCTGTGCCGCACTTATCTATACAATGGCAATTCAGCCGGCGGTTATTGCAAAGATGGAAGCGTCGCTTGTAAGCGCGGTAGATACTGAAAGCGTTATCAACGGACTTACCGATGCGGTCGAAAACCTTCCGGCAATTTCGTTCCTGCTTTTTGATTTCAGCGGCGTTGCCGAAAACCTTATTGAATCCGTCGGATTCGATTATTCCGCAATTGCCGTTGCGGTTGAAGAAAGCGTGATCCGGCCTATAGCGGAGCCGATTCTTGAAACTTTTATTTTTGCGGTTGCGCTTATAATTCTTGCTTCTGCGGTTTCAATAATCGCAAAAGGTTCAAAATTTGTGAACGACGTTCCGATCATCGGAAAAGCAAACAGCTTTTTCGGCGGCGTTTTCGGAATTGTGAACGGCGCGGCGGAACTTGCGGTTGCCGCGTTTATCCTTAATTTCGTAATAAAAGCGGGAATTTTTCCGGAATATTTTTCCGAAAAAATAATTTCCGGAACATATCTTTTCCGTTTTATATATTTTGCCCTTTGCGGCGAAAATGCTTTGATATAAATTTTCTCTTATATAAAAATTTCCCCACGGAGGATTTTTGATGAACAGTATGCTTTGTTCAAGATGCAAAAAAAGAATGGCGGTCGTTTTTGTCACAAGAATGGAAGGCGACAAAACTTTTAACGAGGGACTTTGTCTTCAGTGCGCAAAGGAACTCGGAATAAAACCCGTCGAAGACCTTATGAATAAAATGGGAATTTCCGGCGAAGAACTGGACGCAATAAGCGAACAGATGATGAATATGGATGAGGAAGACCCGAATTTCGAAATGGGAGGAGCCCAGGCTTTTCCTTTCCTCAACAGCATTTTCGGCGACGGAATGATGCCCGGCGGCGAAGCTCCTTTTTCCGAAAACGAAGCGCCGAAGAACCCCAAGAAAACCGGCAAAAAAGGGAAACAGGAAGAAAAGAAATATCTTTCCCTCTATTGCGAAAACCTTACCGAAAAGGCAAAAAACGGAGGTTTTGATCCGATTATCGGAAGAGACAGGGAAATCGGAAGAGTTGTCCAGATCCTCAAC
The DNA here is from genome assembly GCA_045631325.1 of Oscillospiraceae bacterium. GTDB lineage: Bacteria > Bacillota > Clostridia > Oscillospirales > Ruminococcaceae > UMGS1668. Next base: position 27,629 of record JAZQUO010000037.1, on the reverse strand, counting down.
CGCAGAACCAAAAACAACCCCTGCCTTATCGGTGAACCCGGTGTCGGTAAAACCGCAATTGCGGAAGGAATTGCACAGAAAATCGCTTCCGGCGAAGTTCCCGCAAAGCTTGCGGGAAAAGAACTCTGGCTTCTTGATCTCACCGCTCTTGTTGCGGGAACCCAGTTCCGCGGACAGTTTGAAAGCAGGGTAAAGGGCCTTGTTGAAGAAGTGAAACGAGAAGGAAATATCATTCTTTTCATCGACGAAGTCCATAACCTTGTGGGAACAGGCGACGCCGAAGGCAGCATGAACGCCGCAAACATTCTTAAACCGGCGCTTTCCCGCGGCGAACTCCAGGTTATCGGCGCGACCACTTTCAACGAATACAGAAAACATATCGAAAAGGATGCCGCTCTTGAACGCCGTTTCCAGCCGGTCACCGTTGAGGAACCTTCCGTTGCGGACAGCATCGGAATCCTCAAAGGCGTTGCGCCCAACTATGAAAAATTTCACCATGTAAAAATAAGCGACGAACTTATCGAAAGCTGCGTCCGCCTTTCCGAAAGATATATCACCGACCGCTTCCTTCCGGATAAAGCGATAGACCTTCTTGACGAAGCCTGCTCCTGCTCCGCCCTTGCAAACAAGGAACTTGCGGAATATGAAATAAGCGGACAGAAACTCCGTGCGGTACAGGCAAAAATCGAGGCTCTTCAGCAGGAGGAAACCATTGATTACGAAGCTCTTGCAACCGCAAAAGCCGAAGCTCTCCAGCTTGAAATGGAACACGACCGCCTTGAACCCATTGCCCTTGCGGCGGAAGTCGCTCCGAAGGACCTTGCAACGGTCATCGAACTCTGGACCGGAATTCCCGCAAGCAAAGTTCAGGAAAGCGACCTTAAAAAGCTCGGCGAACTTGAAGCAACTCTTAAACAGCATGTTGTGGGCCAGGATGAAGCTTGCAAGCTTGTTGCCGCGGCCGTAAAACGTTCAAGAGTCCAGATTTCCGCAAGACGCAGACCGGCTTCCTTTATTTTTGTCGGCCCCACCGGTGTCGGAAAAACCGAACTTGTAAAAGTTCTTGCAAACGAACTTTTCCAGACCGAAGATCCACTTATCCGTCTTGATATGTCCGAGTTCATGGAAAAACATGCGGTTTCAAGAATCGTAGGTTCTCCTCCCGGCTATGTCGGTTATGACGAAGCAGGCCAGCTTACCGAAAAAGTCCGCAGAAAGCCCTATTCCGTAATTCTTTTTGATGAGATCGAAAAGGCACATCCGGACGTTATGAATATCCTTCTCCAGATTCTTGACGAAGGAAAAATCGCCGATGCTCACGGAAGAACCGTTTCTTTTGCAAATACCGTTATTGTAATGACTTCCAACGCGGGAAGCGAAAACAAGGAAAAAGCTCTCGGTTTCGGAAGAGATTCCTATTCCCTTGAAAAAGACAAAGTATATAAAGCTCTTTCCCAGTTCCTCCGTCCGGAATTTATCGGAAGAGTTGACGAAATCGTTGTTTTCCATGAACTTACAGCAGAAGATTACGAAAGAATCGCCGCTCTCCGCCTTGATGAACTCCGTGCTCCGCTTATGGAAAAACATATCGGCCTTTCTTATGACGATGCTGCTCTTAAAGCCATTGCGAAAAAATCCCACGGCAACAAAGGCGGCGCCCGTGACCTTGTAAGAGTTATCCGCAAGGATATCGAAGACAAAGTCTGCGAACTTATAATCGAAAACGCCGACAAAAAACTCGAAGGAATTTCCGTTTCTGCCGAAGAAGGCGAAATCACCGTAAAGGAATCCTTCCGGGTTCCGGAACTTGAAGGATAACAAAAAAGCACCCGCAAGGGTTCTTTTTTTATTTCAGTTTATATTTCCATTCGCCGTTTTCCTGATAATAGAAAAACTCGCTGAGTTCATCATCGAGAAAAACCCTTATCATATCTTCCATATCGAGGGAAAGATTTTTCTTTGCAAGAAGTTCATCAAGGGGAATCCAGAAAACTTTTCCTTCGTCCGAAGATTTCAGTTCTCCGCTGAATTTATCGGTTTTATAAAAAAGAACAAGATATCTTGAACCGTCTTCGTTTACCCAATCCTTTGTTCCGCAAAGCGCCGGAGATTCGATTGTAAGCCCTGTTTCCTCAAAAACCTCCCGGATAACCGCATCGGAAAGAGATTCTTCCTTTTCAACATGACCGCCGGGGGAAGGTAAGCCCACCCCATTCGGAATGGATTTTATCCTCTACAAGAACAAGGTTTTTATCAAAAACCATGCACATATTCACAATTTCAGTTTTCTGTGTTCTGTCCATTGTGGGTCTCCTTTGCGGTTTTGCATGATGCTATAAGCATTACACGCAGAGAGGTGCATTTTGATGAAAGTTTTTTGAAAATTTCGTCATCAATATATTCGGTTCTGTGCAGAAGTTCAAGCCAATATCCGGTTTCGCTTGCTTCTTTAAGGGCAATTTCAAGCTTTGAAACAAAATCTTTTTTACCTTGCGCATATTGTGCTTCGTGTATATTTGCTCCAATACTTGTTCCGCTTCTGCCAATCTGATTTGAAATAATTGATTCATGGCTGTTCTTTAGATTTTTTACAAGATTTATAATATCCACAGAAAAGTCAAGAGAAAATTCCGCAAGTTTGTTTTCTTTCAAAAAAATCACCCCTTTTGCTTCAATATATCACAAAAAGAGAACTGTTTCAATGATGCATCGCTTTGCGAAATGATGTTATGCTTCGCATAATGATGTTGCTCCCGTTGGTCGCAACGATGCGATGTCTGCCGTAAGCTGCGGCAAAGCCGCACATCATTCACGAAGTGAACATCATCGGACGAAGTCCGCCATCATTTACCGAAGGCAAACATCATTCAAAAAGTCCTGTTTATAAAATAAACAGGACTTTTTGTTGGTGCCGCCAACGGGACTCGAACCCGTACGCTTTAAGGGCGAGGGATTTTAAGTCCCTTGTGTCTGCCATTCCACCACGGCGGCGTATATTCTTCTTTAAATTATATCAAAATTTATAATCTTTTACAAGTCTTTTATTCCAATTTGAAATATTATGTTTTTTGTTCAAAAAAACAATGACAAAACAGGTATGTTATGATATAATTTATATGTATAAATTTGTCCTTTTATAAGACAAAATTAAAAAGGAGGTTTCATTTCTTTGAAACGTATTTTCTCAATTCTTCTTGCGTTCATTCTTGTTTTCACTTTCGTTCCTTTTGCCGGAATTGAAACCGAAGCAATGATGCGCCCCGAAAAAAGTGTATTCTATATCAAGTATACTCCCGGTACCGGCGGAAGCGGCGCTACATATACCGACGGACCTTACGACGTAGGTTCAAGCGTTGTTCTCAAATATGCTTCCGAACTCGGATTCACAAAAGAAGGTTATTACTGCACCGGATGGAGCCTTGGTTCCCAGGGAAGCACTTATACCAACAACGGAAGCGGAACAATCGGTGCCGATAGTCAGTATTACGTAACCGCAACCGCACAGTGGGCAAAAGAGGGTTCTTCTTCCTCGTCCTCTTCTTCGTCTTCCTCCTCTTCCTCTTCTTCAAGTTCCTCCGCGGTACAGAAATACACCGTAACCTATCTTCCCGGTGCAGGAAGCGGAAATCCTGTAAAGAAGACTTACAATTTCGGCGATCCTTTCTATCTTATCAACAACCCCTTCAGTTATAAAAACCATACTTTTGTCGGTTGGGAATTCAGCGTGACCGGCGATGTTTATAATCCGGGACAGGGATTCCAGGCACCGAACAGAGATATTTCCTTTACCGCAGTCTGGAAAAGCGACGGCATAACCGATATCACCGGTTCCTCCAGTTCTGAAAGTTCAAGCTCTTCGAGCTCTTCCAAACCCAGTTCCAGCAGTTCCAGCTCTTCCAAACCCAGCAGCGCAAGTTCTTCCAAACCGAAACCCAGTTCCAGCGTTGCTCCGCCCTCTTCTTCCAGCAGCGAATCCGTTTCCGAAAGTTCCGTTTCTTCCGAAAGCAGTTCTTCCGTAGTGGAAGTTCCGCAGCCCGACGTTTTCGAACCGATCAAACTTGCTTTCAGCATCCAGGGCGATATTCCCGTAACCAAAATCGAATTTGAAATCAAGGAAGATATCGGCGAAAACCCGACTCTCGGAATCGTTCCCATCGACAGTTACAGCGTAACCGATGCTGCCGCAAAGAAGTTCATTGAAGACGGCGATGCTCTTGCAGCATTCGATATTTCCGTACTTGTTAACGGACTTGCATATGAAGATGATCTTCTCGGTACCGTAACTTACGAACTCAACGGAACCCAGGCAACCGCAACTTCCAATTATTCCACCTATGTTCTCGCAATGGTACATACCGTAAACATCGGAAAATATGACGGCGATTACTACATGACCGACGGCGAAAACACCTATCTTTATACTCCCGCAACCGATTTCAGATCCGCAGTTGCAAACGTAAAACTTCTTGAGGAAGACGGAGTTTACCGCCTTGTTATCAAGGATCCTTCCGGACTTTCCTCCTTTGCATACAAAGCAAGCGAAGATACCGTTGTTGAAGTAAGACTTATTCCTTCCGCAACAACTCCTTCCGCATCCATTGACGTAACAAGCCTTTCTCCCGTTATGCTTGTCCAGATCGAAGTTGGAAGCGGAAAAACTGCCTCTTCCGGAATCCCGGTCTGGGTATGGATCGTTATTGCGGTCGTTGTTCTTGTAATGGTTCTTCTTGTTGCACTTTTCCTTCTTAACCGCAGCAACGAAAAACGCAATTCCGCTCTTGAAGAAAGACAGAGAATGTCCCAGCATTCCGCACATACTTCTTCCGGAATCACCGGTTTTGATGACGAAGAATAATCCTTGAAATAAACGATAAAAAAGGCGCTTCAGTATGAAGCGCCTTTTTTTATTTATACCTGATATTTTTCAACTTTATGAAGAATCTTCACGTCAACAAGAGCATCAATAAGAGTTCCGTTTTCGGTGAATTCCTCGGTGAAAATTTTTCCGCTTTCCCGGATTTCCGCGGAAATTCCGCCGGCGGAATAGGGGATGAGAAGATTCATCCGTATCTGACTTGGAGGAAGAAGCTTTGCGAGTTTTCTGAGCATCTCGTCGATTCCGAAACCGGTTGCGGCGGAAATGAGCACGCAATCCTCCGTGCAGATCGGAAGTTCGCCTTCGATAAGGTCGCATTTGTTGAGCACGTTGAGCATGGGGCTTTTGTCCGCTTTAAGGCTTCGGAGAAGTTCCCTTGTGACTTCCGTCTGGGAATCCGCTTCGCCGGAAGAAATATCGCAGACGTTGAGAAGAATGTCTGCCTGAATCGTTTCCTCAAGGGTGGATTTGAACGCCTCAACAAGGTGGTGCGGAAGCCTTCTTACAAAACCGACGGTATCCACAAGCATTATGCTTCTTCCGTCCGGAAGTTCAAGACTTCTTGCGGTCGGGTCAAGAGTTGCAAAAAGCTTGTCTTCGGAAAGAACTCCCGCATTGGTAAGGCGGTTGAGCAGAGTTGATTTTCCGGCGTTGGTATAACCGATTATTGCGGCGGTTATGACGCCTTCCTTTTTTCTTCTTGAACGGATAAGTTCGCGGTTTGCGGAAAGTTCCTCAAGTTTCCGTTCAAGGCTTTCAATACGCCTTCTTATATGTCTGCGGTCGCTTTCAAGTTTTGATTCGCCGGGGCCTCTTGTTCCGATTCCGCCGCCAAGACGGGAAAGGTTTTTGCCCATTCCTTCAAGGCGGGGAAGACGGTATTTATACTGCGCAAGTTCGACCTGAAGACGGCCGGCTCTTGTCTGCGCCCTTGCGGCGAAAATATCAAGGATAAGCATTGTGCGGTCGATTACTCCGAGACCCGTTGCTTCTTCAAGGTTGCGGATATTTGCCGCGGTAAGTTCATGGTCGAAGATGAGGATATCCGCATCGTTTGCCTCCGCAAGTTCCCGGACTTCGTCAAGTTTTCCGCGGCCGATGAGGGTTGCCTTGTCATAATCTTTTCGCACCTGGATAACTTTTGCAACAACTTCGGCGCCGGCGCTTTTTGCCAGTTCCTCAAGTTCGTCAATGGAAACCTGTGCATCCCAGTCGCCGCAATCCGCCGCAACAAGAATTGCCCGCTGGGTGGTGTTTTCGTTTTCGATCATCAGTTTTTTATCCACCTTTTTTCACCTCTGGATAAAATTTTACCATAAAAACGCGGCAAAATAAATCCGGTTATTTTGGGAAAATTCTTTTTCAATATTGATGTAAATAAATATAAAAGACAAGATGTTTCCTCACCTTGTCTTTTTTTTGTTTAAAGTTTCATTTTAACAAGATATTCTTCGGTATCTTCTTCGTTTTTTCTTTCCCCGGAAAGGGAAAAGCCGTTCCGCTCATAAAAAGCGATGGCTCTTTTATTTTTCTCCAACGCCCAAAGAAAATCCGCCTTCATTTCCGAAACGGCAAATTCAAGAAGCTTTTTCCCGATTGAATTTCCCTGCAAAACCGGTTCCACAAAAAGCTTGCGGATTTCTTTTCCGTCAACCATTATAAAACCTTTTATTGCGCCGTCGTCATAAACGAAGAATTTTTCCGCTTCGGCTTCATATTCTTTCGCTTTTTTTGAAACGGAAAGTTCGGAAAAATAAAATCCGTCGTCTTTAAAAACCGGATAAAAATTCAGCCGATAGTTAAAAATTTCGATTTCGGAAATTCTTTCAAGGTCTTTCGGAAGAGCCTTTCTTATGTTTTCCATTTTATCTGAGATATGTGATCATATCCTCGAGAGGTTTGCGGTTCTTTTTGCGGATTTCGCTTTCTGCCGGATATCCCATTGCGATAACAAGGGCGATCTGCTTCGGGCTCGGAATTCTGAAATTGGATTTAAGCTTTTCTTCGTTGAAAAGACCGAGAATGCAGGTTCCGAGACCGAGTTCGGTTGCTTCAAGGCAGAAGTTTTCGATCATAAGACCGATATCATACTGGCGGAAATCGCGTTTTCTTGCTTCGGAATTTGCCGCGGGAATTTCTGCGTGTTCCTGGGTGATGATTACAAAAGCTTTTGCTTCGCCGACCCATTTGTTGTATTTGTCGCCTTTGCAGTATTCTGCTGCAACCGCAACAGCTTCCGGTGCGTGTGCAACATAAAAATGGTAAGGCTGGGTGTTGCAAGCGGAAGGAGCAAGGCAGGCGGCGTTGATGCAGGAAACAATTTTTTCTGCTTCAACGGTTTTGTCGGAAAAGCTTCTGCAGCTCTGGCGCTGCTGCATCAATTTGATAAGGTCAGTCATGGTAAAAAATCAATCCTTTCGTTTATCGTTACCAAACTATTATAATCTTAAACGGCGAAAAAAACAATAGCCTTTCGCCGGGGAAAATAAAACAAAGAAAAAAGCCTCCCCGGAAAGGGGAGGAATGAAAAAATTATGCATCAAGGGAAACCGGCCTTATAAATCTTGCGTAATTGTTTACAAGGTCCGAATAATAAACAAAGCAGGCGGGGCTGTTTTGCGCAAGGATCATTTTTTCTTCGTCGGCAACAAAAAGCGCATGGGTATATTTTTCTTCGGTTTCGCAAACATAGGAACCGATATGAACAAGGTCGCCTTTTTTTACTTTGGCAATATCAAAAAAAGTGTGTATCTGCATCCGGCAGTATTCCTGTTCCGTCCAATTCCAAAAACGGCTTACGCTTGACCAGATAAGAGAACCGCCGTTTTTGCCCATATACCAGTTTTTTGTCATTGAACCGTAGTTTTTCGGGCTGTCGCCTTCCGTTCTGAATCCGGACCAGATACATTGGGAAGCAAAGTTCATGCAGTTTCCGTACCAATCCCCGACGAAGAAGAAATCCGGATTTTGTTCTTCACAAAAACGAAAGGCATATTCCGCGGCTTTTTCCGGATTATAGATTCTTTCAAATTCCGGTTCGGGGAATTCGGGTTCATTTTTTGCGGAAAATTCCTTTACAATAAGTTCTTCCATTTCTTCCCGTTCCATAAGGGTTACGGGAAGGTCGTTCTGGAATTTTCCTTCGGAACCGGGGAAATAATGATACGCAATTTTATATATACCTTCCTCGAAGGTCAGAATCATTGTATGCTGGGAATTGGGGGCGAAAATCGGCGGATACGCCTTTCCTTCAAGACCTCTGACCACGAAATGAAGAACGGCGGCGCCTTCGCCGAAATCCGAAAGCCGGACGTAATCCATTCTTTGGTCATCAAGTTCGCTTTTTGGAAAATAATCTATCGTGAAAGGAAATCTTTCCGTTTCAACAAAACAATAACCTTTTTCGGAAATAATGCTTCTTCTCATCGCAAGAAGGCTGTTCCAGTTTTGTACATTCCGCATCATTTCAGAATCGGTATCGATTGCCGGGGAAATATCCACCGGAAGCATTGCGGTATATGAATCGTAAAGCGCGTCAAAATAGTTTATCACAGCCATTTCCGGAGTTTTTGCCGGGGGAGCGATATATTTTATTTCGGAAGGTTTCTGTTCTTCCGGTGCGGAAGGTTCTTCCGGCACCGAAATTTCGGGTATTTCTTCCGGGATTTCGGTTATTGTTTCTTTTGCTGAAGCACATCCGAAAAGCAGAAGAAGGGAAAGAAGGATTGCGGCGATTTTCAAGTTTTTTCCTCCGGGTTTAACAAAAAATTACAATACATTATAATACCGCATCACAATTTTTGTAAACAGAAAAGATAAAATGTCCGCCGGGAAAAAGCAATTTTTTTGTCAAGTGAAAAATCGAAAAAAACAGGTAAAAATATTATGACAAAAATGGACAGTTAATTCTACATATCCTACAATTGACCTTTTCGGACGGGTAATCTATAATAATTGTATGGCGCCCTTTTTGTGCGTGAATGTATCCACAGGAGGTTTTTATATATGATCAGAACAATTGTAAAACGTGACGGAAGAATTGCGGATTTCAATATTGACAAAATCGCAAACGCTATATTTATGGCCGCAAAAGCAAACGGAGGAAGCGACTATGAGGAAGCAATGTCCATTGCGCTTTCTGTTGTTGATTATATAGAAAACAACGAACATATTGAAACTCCCCATGTTGAACATGTTCAGGACGTTGTTGAAAAAATGCTTATCGAAACCGGACATGCCCGCACCGCAAAGAGCTATATCCTTTACCGTGCAAACCGCAACAAAGTCCGTGAAATGAACACCCGCCTTATGAAGACTATGGAAAACCTCACTTTCCAGTCCGCTAAGGAAAACGACGTAAAACGCGAAAACGCGAACATCAACGGCGATACCGCCATGGGCACAATGCTCAAATACGGAAGCGAAGCCGCAAAACAGTTCTATGAAATGTATATTCTCAATCCCCGCCATGCCCAGGCACACCATGACGGCGATATACATATCCACGACCTCGACTTCCTTACTCTTACCACAACCTGCTGCCAGATAGATATCCTCAAACTTTTCAAAGACGGTTTCGATACCGGTCACGGCCATCTTCGTGAACCGCAGTATATTGAAAGTTATGCCGCACTTGCATGCATTGCTATCCAGTCCAACCAGAACGACCAGCACGGCGGCCAGAGCATCCCTAACTTCGATTACGGAATGGCTCCCGGTGTTGCAAAATCTTATAAAAAAATCTATTGCCAAAACCTTGGCCGCGCTCTTGAACTTCTTGCAAACGAAGAATGCGGCGATTGCGTAGCAAAAGATATTATGGATGAAGCCATCACTCTTTGCGGAGAATGGCCGAAACTTGAGGACGGCGAAGTTTATAAAGCTGCGGAACTTTCTCTTCTTAAAGAAAAATACGGCGAAGAAATTGCCGTTAAAGCACAGGAATTTGCTTTCCGCAGAGCGGAAAAAGAAATTGACCGCGCAACCTTCCAGGCGATGAAAGCTCTTGTTCATAACCTTAACACCATGCATTCCAGAGCAGGCGCACAGGTTCCGTTCAGTTCCATCAACTACGGTACCGACACTACTCCGGAAGGCAGACTTGTTATCAAAAATATCCTTAAAGCAACCGAAGCAGGTCTTGGAAACGGCGAAACCCCCATTTTCCCGATCCATATCTTCAAAGTTAAAGAGGGAATCAACTATAACCCGGGCGAACCTAACTATGACCTCTTTAAACTTGCCTGCAAGGTAAGCGCAAAACGCCTTTTCCCGAACTTCTCTTTCATTGATGCTCCCTATAACCTTCAGTATTATAAAGAAGGACATCCGGAAACCGAAATTGCATATATGGGATGCCGCACCAGAGTTATCGGCAACACCTATGACCCGGAAAGAGAAATTGTTTCCGGACGCGGAAACCTTTCCTTCACATCCATCAACCTTCCCCGCCTTGCAATTCTTTCCAACCACAATATCGACCTTTTCTTCGACCAGCTTGACAGCAAGATCTCTCTTGTAATCGAACAGCTTCTTGAAAGATTTGAGATTCAGAAAAAGAAAAAAGTCCGCAACTATCCCTTCCTTATGGGACAGGGAATCTGGATCGATTCCGAAAAACTCGGTGAGGATGACGAAGTCGGCGAAGTTCTTAAACACGGAACTCTTTCCGTCGGTTTCATCGGTCTTGCGGAATGCCTTAAAGCACTCACCGGTTTCCACCACGGCGAAAGCAGGGAATCCCAGAACCTCGGTCTTGAAATCATCGCTTTCATGAGAAAGAGAATGGACGAGGCAAGCGAAAAATACGGACTCAACTTCTCCCTTCTTGCAACTCCCGCAGAAGGCCTTTCCGGAAGATTTGTCCGCATTGACGCAGAAAAATTCGGAAAAATCCCCGGTGTCACCGACCGTGATTACTATACCAACTCCTTCCATGTTCCGGTTTATTATCCCATCAGCGCATTCGATAAAATCAAAAGAGAAGCACCCTATCATGCACTTACCAATGCGGGTCATATCACCTATATCGAACTTGACGGCGACCCCCAGCAGAACCTTGACGCTTTTGAACAGGTAATCCGCTGCATGAAAGAATCCGGCGTAGGTTACGGCAGCGTTAACCATCCCGTTGACCGCGACCCGGAATGCGGATTCACCGGAATCATCGGCGACGAATGCCCGAAATGCGGAAGAAAAGAAGAAGACGGCGAGCGTTTTGAAAGAATCCGCCGTATCACCGGTTATCTTGTCGGAACTCTTGATAACTTCAACAACGCAAAACGTTCAGAAGTTGAAGACCGAGTAAAACATTCCGTCCAGACCCAGGCAGAAGAAATCTGATAAAACGAACAAAAACCCGAACGCAGCCGCGTTCGGGTTTTCGGCATATTCGAACGGAGAATAAAGAATGGAAATGAAAACTTTGCGCCTTGCGGGCGTTATGAGGGAATCGATTGTCGATGGACCCGGAATCCGGATGACGGTTTTCGGCCAGGGATGTCCCCATCACTGCAAAGGCTGCCATAACCCCGAAACCCATGACCCGGAAGGCGGATATATAAGCCATCCGGAGAATATTCTTAAAGCAATAGGCGAAAATCCGCTTTTGCAGGGAGTCACCTTTTCCGGCGGCGAACCTTTTTTTCAGGCGGAAGCTTTTGCGGAACTGGGCGCGGAAATCAAAAAACGCGGTCTGCATATCGTCACGTATTCCGGTTATACTTTTGAACAGATTATGAGCGGGATCGAAGCGGGAAAACCCGGTTGGAAAGAACTGCTTTCCGTTACCGATATGCTTGTTGACGGAAAATTCGTACTTGAGGAAAAATCGCTCAATCTTCTTTTCCGCGGTTCAAAAAACCAAAGACTTATAAACGTTCACAAAAGCCTTGAAGAGGGAAAAGCGGTTCTCTGGAATCCGGAAGAGGAAAGCGGCGTTCTGAGGTATAAAAAATGAAAAAATTGAATTTTGAACTCACTTCCTTCCATCTTCATATCCTTGCAATGGCGCTTATGCTTTGCGACCATCTTTGGGTTTCGGTCGTTCCCGGAAACGATTGGCTTACCGATATCGGAAGAATTGCGTTTCCGATTTTCGCTTTTATGACCGCAGAAGGATTTCATCATACGAAAAATATTAAAAAATATGCCGGAAGGCTGCTTTTGTTTGCGGTTATTTCGGAAATCCCGTTCAACCTTGTCGCCGGCGGAAACTTTTTCTATCCTCTTCATCAGAACGTGCTCTGGACTTTTTTAATAAGCGTCGGGCTTATGTGGATAAACGAAAAAGTCAAAGACAAAAAAATCGCGGCAAGATTTTTAACCGGAGCGGGAACGGTTGCTCTCGGTTTTGCTCTCGGTCTTCCGAGCTTCTGCGATTATAATTATGCCGGAGTTTTCACCGTTTTGATGTTCTATTTCTTGCGGGAAAGAAAATGGTATAATTTTGTTTTCCAGGCGTTTTTCCTTTGGTATATAAACGTCGAAATGCTTTCCGGGTTCTATTATGAATGGGAACTTTTCGGAACAAAAATTGAAGTTGTCCGCCAGGGCTTTGCAATGTTTGCCCTTGTTCCGATCTGGCTTTACAAAGGAAAACAGGGACTTTATAACAAAGCGGTAAGGAACCTTTATTACTGGTTCTATCCGGCGCATCTTCTTGTTTTGTGGCTTTTGAAGCAAATAATCGCATAAAATAAAGAAATTTCCGAATTTTTTGTTATAAAAACCCTTGCATTTTATTTTTAATTATGTTAATATTGTTAAAGTAATATTGTAGTAGTACAAAGGAGTGGGACGAAAAAGACCCGCTCCTTTCTGTTTAACCGAAATTTTTTTGGAGGTGTGTTTTTTGGCGGAAAAAAAGAAAAATACCGCGCAGATCTGCACTGAACTTGCTCTTCCCGTAGCGGAACAGATCGGAGTTGAACTCTGGGACGTTCGTTTCGAAAAAGAGGGCACGGAGTGGTACCTGCGCTTTTTTATTGACAAAGAAGGTCTTACAATCGAAGATTGCGAAAATTTCAGCAGAGCAATCGACCCCATTATCGATGAGGCAGACCCCATTGAAAAACAGTATGTTCTCGAAGTTTCTTCCCCCGGTATTGAAAGAAAACTTATTACCGAAGAACATGTAAAAAAATATCTCGGATACCTTGCAACCGTAAGATTCGTCCGTGCTCCCGAAGGATATAACCAGAGAGAATTCCTTCTCCAGCTTGACGATATCACCGACGGAGTTATAACCGCTTCTTTCGAAGACGGAACCGAAATGGTATTCAACAAAGCGGATACCGCATTCATCAAACTTTATTACGATTTCAATAACGACGACTGAGGAGGAATTTTAAAAAATGAACGCAGAATTTTTTGAAGCGCTCGCACTTCTTGAAAAAGAAAAAGGCATTTCCGTTGAATACCTTTGCGAAAAAATCGAAAACGCAATTGCAATTGCAATCCGCCGCGATTATATCGGCACCGAAGACGTAAAAGTTATTATCGACCCCGAAACCAGAACTTTTGACGTTGCAATCAGAAAACTTGTTGTTGAGGAAGTTGAGGATACCGCAAACCAGATCCTCCTCGATAAAGCAGTAAAATACAACAAAAAAGCCCAGCTCGGCGATATCGTCGACATTCCCCTTGAAACCAAGGAATTCGGCAGAATTGCTGCACAGACCGCAAAACACGTTATCAAACAGGGAATCCGCGAAGCAGAAAGAGGCCAGGTACTTAAAGAATTCCAGAGCCGTGAACATGAAATCATCACCGCAACTGTTGTAAGCACCGACCCCATCCGTGGAAGCGTAACCCTTGAAATTGACCACAACGAAGCTTTCCTTCTTAAATCCGAACAGATTCCCGGCGAAGTTCTTAAAGACGGCGAAAGAACCAAAGTTTATGTTGTTGAAGTAACCGCTTCCGAACGCGGCCCGAAAGTTATGATTTCCAGAACCCATCCCGGCCTTGTAAAACGCCTTTTCGAAATGGAAGTTCCCGAAATTTACGAAGGCACCGTCGAAATCAAAGCTGTTTCCCGCGAAGCAGGTTCCAGAACCAAACTTGCAGTCTGGAGCAAAGATCCCGACGTTGACGCAGTAGGCGCCTGCATCGGTACCCGCGGTGCACGTGTTGCAAAAATTGTTGACGAACTCGGCGGCGAAAAAATCGACGTTGTTCAGTATTCCGAAGATCCCGCAGAATTCATCGCAGCAGCTCTTTCTCCTGCAAAAGTTGTTTCTGTCGAAGTTGATCCCGAAGGCAACAGATCCTGCAAGGTAAAAGTTCCGGACGAACAGCTTTCCCTTGCAATCGGCAACAAAGGCCAGAACGCTCGCCTTGCCGCAAGACTTACCGGTTGGAAAATCGATATCAAACCGGAAAGCGGCTTCTGGGGTGAAGAATAATCTGCATCAGTAAATCTGAACTTTTCCGAAAGGAGGAAGCCTTTTTATGAAAAAAATACCCGAAAGAATGTGCACCGGATGCGGCGAAAAAAAGCCGAAGCGCGAACTTATCCGCGTTGTAAAAAGTCCGGAAGGAATAATTTCTCTTGATAAAACCGGAAGAAGCCCCGGAAGAGGCGCCTATGTCTGCCCGGATCCGGAATGCCTTAAAAAGGCGCGCAAAACAAAACGCATCGAAAGAGTTTTCGAAACCTCGATTCCGGAAGAAGTTTATGACGCGCTTGAAAAGGAGCTGGAAAACGATGGCGAATGAAAAACTTTCCGGGTTCCTCGGCCTTGCAAGAAAAGCCGGAAAACTTGTTTTCGGTTTTGATATGACCGTTGAATCGATTCAGAAAGGAACAGCAAAAGCCGTGCTTCTTTCAAGCGATTGTTCCGAAAGAACCGCAAGAAATATCAAAAGAATTGCGGAAGATAACAAAACAGAAATTTTGATTTTACCCCTTTCCATGGATGAAATAGGCTATGCCGTTGCAAAACGTGTCGGAGTGCTTTCCGTTTGCGACAGCGGCTTTTCCAAAAAAATAAAAGAGCTGACCGAAAACGGAATGCAAGCTTGAAACAATTGGAGGAAATGCATACGATGATTGAAAATATTAAATATAAAGTTGCGGACCTTGCAAAAGACCTTAAAGAACCTGTAAAAGACGTTCTTGACGTTCTTGGCGAAAAGTTCCCGCAGAAAAAGGCCCAGGCCTCTCTTACCGAAGAAGAGCTTAACTATGTCTTCGAACATTATACCAAAAAGAACGAAGTAACAAGTTTTGCCCCTTATTTCGCAATGGCCGGACAGCCCAAAACCGAACCCAAAAAAGAAGAACCCAAAGCGGAAGTTAAAACCGAAGAGGTCAAACCCGCTCCGAAAGCTGCAGAGAAACCTGCACCCAAAGCAGAAAAACACGCAGTAAAAGAAGAAAAGAAACCCGAACATAAACCCGCACCCAAAGCAGAGGAAAAACCTGTTCAGAAAACCGAACAGAAACCTGCAGAACGCAAACCTTTCGAAAATCGTGAAAACCGCGACAACCGCCAGAACGACAGAAGAAACGACCAGCGTTCCGACAGACCCCAGGGTGACCGTAAATTCGGTGACCGTCCCCAGGGCGACAGACCTCAGGGCGACCGCAAATTCGGTGACAGACCCCAGGGCGACAAAAAATTCGGCGATAAACCCGGATTCCAGAAAAACGACCGTTTCGGCGACAAACCGAACTTCAACAAAAACGACCGTTTCGGCGGCGGAAACTTCGGTTTCGATAAAGACAAAGAGGATAACTCCCACCGTCATGAACCGAAAAAACCTGTTGAAAGAAAACCCCGTCCCGCAAACCAGCCTCCGGCAGAAAAACTTGCAGCAGGCGTTGCTCATGTTGATATGAGCGCGGTTTCCGTTGACCTTGATAAATATAACGATAAATACGAACAGATCGCACCCGCTTCTTCCATGAGCGACAGCTATACCAACAAGCAGAAACTCAACCAGAAGAGCAAACAGCAGGGCAAACCCAAGAAGAGCAAACATGAGATGGAACAGGAAAAACTCAAAAAGCTCGAAATGGAACGCCAGCGCAGACAGAAACTTGAAATCACCATTCCCGATGAAATCACTGTCGGCGATCTTGCTCTCAAACTTAAAATCGCTTCTTCCGAAATCATCAAACGCCTTATGCTTCAGGGCATGATGGTTTCCGTAAACGAAGTTATCGATTACGATACCGCAGCACTTATCGCAATGGATATCGGCGCAAAAGTTGAAAAAGAAGTTGTTGTAACCATCGAAGACAGACTTATCGACGACAGCGAGGACGATGCAGCAAATCTTATCACCCGCGACCCTGTTGTCTGCGTAATGGGTCACGTTGACCACGGTAAAACTTCAATCCTCGACTATATCAGAAGCGCACATGTTGCTTCCGGCGAAGCAGGCGGTATCACCCAGCACCTCGGTGCATACAGAGTCACCACCGAAAGCGGCAGCTCCATTACCTTCCTTGATACTCCCGGACACGAAGCATTCACCGCAATGCGTGCCCGCGGCGCACTTTGCACCGATATTGCAATCCTTGTTGTTGCAGCAGACGACGGTATCATGCCCCAGACTGTTGAAGCAATCAACCACGCAAAAGCAGCAGAAGTTTCCATCATCGTTGCAATCAACAAAATCGATAAACCCACCGCAAACCCCGATAAAGTTATGCAGGGTCTTACCGAATACGGCCTTATCCCCGAAGAATGGGGCGGCGACGAAATCTGTGTTCCTGTTTCTGCAAAAACCGGTGTAAACATCGACACTCTTCTCGAAATGATCACCCTTGTTGCAGAAGTCCGCGAACTTAAAGCAAACCCCGACAGAATGGCAAAAGGTACCGTTATCGAATCCAGACTCGATAAAGGCCGCGGCCCTGTTGCAACCATGCTTGTTCAGAACGGTACTCTTCATACCGGCGACGTTGTAATCGCAGGTACCGCAGTTGGTAAAGTCCGTGTTATGATCGACGACAAAGGCAACAGAATCAACGAAGCAGGCCCTTCCATTCCTGTTGAGATCACCGGTCTTGATTCCGTTCCCACCGGCGGCGACCAGTTCAACGCAGTTTCCGACGAAAAACTTGCACGCGAACTTGTTGAACAGCGTGAATATGAAGCAAAACAGGAAGCATTCAAACAGTATCAGAAAGTTACTCTTGATAACCTCTTCAACCAGATTGCAGAAGGCGAAATCAAAGAACTTCCCATCATCGTTAAAGCAGACGTTCAGGGTTCTGTTGAAGCAGTTCGCCAGTCCCTTGAAAAAATCTCCAACGATGAAGTCCGCGTAAGAGTTATCCACGGCGCAGTAGGTGCGGTAAACGAATCCGACGTAATGCTTGCACAGGTTTCCAACGCAATCATCGTAGGTTTCAACGTACGTCCCGACACCACCGCAAGAGATACCGCAGAGCGCGAAGGCGTTGATATCCGTCTTTACAGAATCATCTACGACGCAATCGAAGAGATCGAATCCGCAATGAAAGGTATGCTTGCTCCCAAATTCCGCGACGTTGACCTCGGCCGTGCAGAAATCCGTCAGGTTTATAAAATTTCCAACGTCGGTACCGTTGCAGGCTGCTACGTTCTCGAAGGCAAAATTGCAAGAAACGCAAACATCCGCGTTGTCCGTGACGGTATTATTATTGCCGACGACAAACTTTCCAGCCTTAAACGTTTCAAAGACGACGTTAAAGAAGTTGCTTCCGGTTATGAATGCGGTATGACTCTTACCAAATTCAACGATATCAAAGAAGGCGACGTTTTCGAAGCATACATCGTTGAAGAATATCGCGAAGACTAAGGCGGAGGAAATATGGCAGGATTTAAACTTAACAGAACAAGCGAGGATATCCGCCGCGAGCTGATGGATATCCTCCGCAGCATGAAAGATCCGAGAATCTCCGGCGGAATGATAAGCGTTGTCCGCATCGAGCTTACAAACGATCTTTCCCATTGCAAAGTATATATCAGTTCCCTTGAGGGAATGGAAAAAGCAAAAGAAGCGGTAAAAGTTCTCACCAAAGCGGGCGGTTTCATCCGTCACGAAATGATGATGCGTCTTGAACTCCGCAAAGTTCCGGAATTCCATTTCATTCCGGACGATTCCATCGAATACAGCGCAGGAATCCAGAAGATCCTCCGCGAAATCGGCGAAGAATAATAAATAATCGGGAAAGGAGAAATGAATATGGAAGTTTCTGTACAGAAATGCTGCGAAATCCTTCGCGGAATGGATGATATTGTGATTTTAAGCCACCGCAACCCGGACGGCGATACTCTCGGTTCCGCTTTTGCGCTCCATTATATCCTTAACCAGCTTGGTAAAAGAAGCAGGGTCGAATGCCACGACGGATTTCCGAAGCAGTATTCATATCTCCTTGCCGGATATGAAGAAAAAGATTTTGAACCGAAAAATATTGTTGCCGTCGATATTGCGGACGAACAGCTTTTCGGCGAAAAACTTGAAAAATACCGAGGAAAAGTCGATCTTTGCATCGACCACCACGGTTCCAACAAACACTATGCAAAAGATTGGCTCGTTCGCGATACTGCGGCTGCATGCTGCGAAATAATCGAAGATATCTGCTATGGATTCGATGAAGCGGAACTTACCAAAACAATTGCAGACTGCATCTATACCGGTATTTCCACCGATACAGGTTGTTTCCGATATTCAAACACAACCGGACATACTCATGCTGTTGCGGGAAGAATGTTCAAAGCCGGATGCGATTTTGTAATGATAAACCGCGCGATGTTCGAGGTAAAATCTTTTTCAAGAATCGCAATCGAAAGGGAAGTTCTCAATTCCCTTGAACTTTATTTCGATAACAGATGCGCGGTTGTATGCATTACAAAGGATATGCTTGAACGCACCGGCGCGGAAGAATCCGAACTGGAAGGCGTTGCGGCAATGCCGAGAGAAGTCGAAGGTGTTCTTGTTGGAATAACCCTTCGCCAAAGGGACAACGGATATAAAATTTCCCTCCGTACCGGTGAGGAAGTTGATGCTTCCGTTCTCTGCGGAAATTTCGGCGGCGGCGGCCACCGCTGTGCGGCAGGATGCTTCATTGAAGGCGATATTGATGCCGTAAAAAAAGCGATGCTTGAAGTTGTCGGAAAGGCTTTTGAGGAGGAAGAAGAATGACAGGAATCCTCCCGGTTAAAAAGCCCCAGAAATTCACTTCTTTCGACGTTATCGGAAAACTTCGAGGCGTTACAAGAACCAGAAAAATCGGACATTCCGGAACTCTTGACCCGATGGCAACCGGAGTTCTTCCGCTTTTCTTCGGCGGAGCAACAAAATGCTGCGATATTCTTCCGAACGAAGACAAACGCTATGTTGCGGATGTAAAATTCGGAATTATCACAGATACTCAGGATGTTTTCGGCCGGGTGCTCAAAGAAAACGAAAGCAATGTTTCAAAAGAAGAATTTGAGCACGTGATGCTTGAATTTATCGGAAAACAGATGCAGACCCCGCCAATGTATTCCGCGGTAAAGGTCAACGGAAGACCTCTTTATGACCTTGCAAGGGAAGGAAAAGTTGTCGAACGTGCTCAAAAGGAAATTGAAGTTTATGACATGAAGCTTCTTGAATTCGATGAGCATGCTCAGACTGCAAGAATCGAAGTTTCCTGCGGAAAGGGAACTTTCATCCGGACTCTTATAAACGATATGGGCGAAAAATTAGGCTGCGGCGCTTCAATGAGCGCTCTTGAAAGAACGATGGCGGCCGGTTTTGATATTTCGGAATGTTATACCATTGCCGAAGTTGAAGAGATGATGCAAAACGGAACCTTTGAGGAGCATCTCATCCCCATTGAGAGGCTCTATTTCGACCTTCCAAGGCTTGTTCTTGATGATTTTGATAAAAGACTTTACCGGAGCGGAGTACCCCTTGAACTGCAAAAGAGAGGCTGGGGAGGAATCCCCGGAAATATTGCGGTTTTTGATGAAAGCGGAATGCTTCTTGGGATTTCATTTATGGACGAGGAAGCAAACGAACTTAAACTTCGCAAAATGCTCAATACAGATAAATAAAAAAAGAGATGTGCCGAAGGCACATCGCTTTTTCTTTTTTGTGTGATTAATCGCAGCAATAATGTTTTGCCAAACCGCCTTCGGAAGTTTCGCGGTAATGGCTTTTGATATCCCTTCCGGTTTCGTACATGGTTTTTACAACCGTGTCGAAGGATATTTTCCTTGTGTGGGTAAGGAAGTTTGCAAGGGAAATTGCGTTTATGGAGCGCATTGCGGCAACGGCGTTTCGCTCGATGCAGGGAATCTGAACAAGTCCGTCAATGGGGTCGCAGGTAAGTCCGAGCATATGTTCCATGGAAACTTCCGCTGCATATTCGATCTGATCAAGACTCATTCCGCAGATTTCCGCAAGAGCGGCGGAAGCCATGCAGCAGGCTGTTCCGATTTCCGCCTGACATCCGCATTCCGCACCGGAAATGGAAGCGTTTGTTTTGATAAGATTTCCGATTATTCCGCCGGTTGCAAGAGCGTGAAGAATATCGGTATCGGAAACCTTGCGCTTTTTCTGCCAATAATAAAGAACCGCAGGCATAACTCCGGCGGCGCCGCAGGTCGGAGCGGTTACAACCGTTCCGTTGCTGGCGTTCTGTTCGCCGACAGCAAAAGCATAGGAACAGACGATTCTGTTTTCCTTTGTTTCCGCGCTTTCGTCCATATGGTATTGGTTATAGAGAAAAGCCGCCTTGCGCTGAACGCCAAGACCGCCAGCAAGAACACCTTCGGATTTAAGTCCTTCTTTGATGGTGCGCTTCATCTGGCTCCAGACTTCTTCAAGATAATCCCAGATATGGGGGCCTTCCTTCTCTTCAACGTATTCCCAGATACGGATTTCGTGTTCACGGCAGTAATCCGCGATTTCGTCGAAAGTTTCTTCGTAATAAACTTCCGGCGGGGCAACGTAATCCGTTCCTTCAACGGCAATTTCGCCGCCGCCGATGGAATAAACGCGGATTCTGTCGATTTCTTCGCCGTTTTTGAAAGCAAACATATCCATTGCGTTCGGGTGATAAAAACTGCTTTCATCGGTTTCAAAATCGAAGATTATTTCGGAAGGAACCGGGGCAAGGGTCTGGCGAAGAACAGCGTCGGTCATATGACCTTTTCCGGTTTTTGAAAGGGAACCGTAAAGAGTTACGGAAAAACCGTCCGCATCCGGATTTTTGCCTTTAAAATAAAGTGCTGCTCTTTCCGGTCCGATGGTATGGGAACTGGAAGGACCTCTTCCGATTCGGTAAAGGTTGGTTAAACTTTTCATCTTAACCCTTCTTTTGTTTTAAATATTCTCCTTGCGGAAATAAAGAATTCCGAAAGTTCCGGGGCCGCAATGTCCGGTAATGGTGCTTCCGGCTTCGTTCACGATAACGGTATGGAACTTATGGCATTTTTTGGTTTCTTTTTCGATTTCTTTGAGAAGATGTGCGTCAAGACCGGCCCAGGTGAGGAAGATGATATTGCTTTCAATATTATCGTTTCCGTCAAGTCTGTCGTGGATATAATCAAGAGCGCATTTTTCGTATGCACCGCGGTATTTTTTGCCGACTTTCATTTTGCCTTCATGAACTTCGATGCAGGGTTTGAGTTTAAGAAGGTTTGCACCAAGAGCTGCAACGCCGCTGCATCTTCCGCCTTTATGAAGGAATTCAAGCTGGTTGAGAATAAAGCTTGCGTCAACGCGTTTTTTTGCTTCTTCAATATGTTTGAAGATAACTTCTGCGCTTTCGCCTTTTGCGGCAAGTTCCGCGGCAAGGACAACAAGAAGACCGATTCCGGAAGAAAGGTTTTCGGAGTTGATGGTCCAGACATGGCCGATTTCAACAGCAGCAATGGTTGCGTTCTGGAAGCAGGCGGACATTGTGGAGCTTATTGTAAAATGAACTACGTCATAACCTTTTTCGACCCAGGGAGTGAAAGCTTCGGTGTATTCAAGAACGGAAACAGCGGAAGTTTTCGGAAGAATTTTTGTTTCTTCATAAAATTTAAAGATATCCTGTGCGCAGATTTCCACGCCGTCTTTAAAGGATTTTTCCCCAAGGGTTACGGAAAGGGGAAGAACTTCGATATCGTATTTTTCAATAAGTTCTTTCGGGAGATCGGCTGTGCTGTCGCTGATGATTTTGATAGGTCTCATTAAAAATAATTTCCTCCTTTTCGTTTAACAATATTAATACAGAATATATTATACTACATTTCATCGGACCTGAAAAGTCCTATTTTTTATATTTTATGTTAACAATTCTTGAAAAAACATGACAGTATAGGCTATAATGTATTTATTATAAAACGAAAGGCAGAAAAATTTTATGCATGACGAACTTACCGCCAACGATATAAAAAAGATGGAAGAAGAACTTGAATACAGAAAACTTGTTCTGCGTCCCCAGATTCTTGATGACGTAAAAACCGCAAGAAGTTTCGGCGACCTTTCGGAAAACTTTGAATATAAAGAAGCAAAGCGCGCAAAAGGCCGCAACGACAGCAGAATCCGCTATCTTGAAGCGATGATAAAAACCGCGGTTATAATCGAAGACCATTCCGAAGAAGGCGTTGTGGGGCTTTTTGACAAAGTTACGGTCTATATTCCGGAAGACGATATGGAGGAATCCTATCAGATAGTCACGGAAGTCCGATATGACGTTTCAGCAGGTTTTGTAAGCAAGGAATCCCCTTTCGGAAAAGCGGTTTTCGGTAAAAAACTCGGCGATACCTGTACTGTCGTTGTAAACGGCGATTACAGTTATGACATCGTTATAAAATCCATTGAAAAAATGGAAGACGACGGAACAGCACCCCTTGCAAGTTATTAAAAAAAGAAAAACCCGTGCTCATTCGAGCACGTGTTTTTTTATATCTCTTTAAGAACGTTTGCAAAATTTGTGATGCTTTCGGGAATTATTTTATCAGCAATACGGAAGTTCGGGTCTGTTTTTGAAATTTTAAGAAGCGAACTGACAATAAGCTTATCAAAACCTTTTATCCGGTCATGTTTCAGTTCACCGCCGAAATGGTCGATTATTGCGGCATGGTCCATGAATTCTTCGGAAAAATTCTTTGTGATCGCGTCGGAAACTTTGTCCGCAAGGCAGGAGCAGATAAAAAGTCCGAACTTCGTTTCAAAAAGTTCTTCTTTATGCTTTTGAAGAAAAGCGGAGATTTTTTTGTCGATAACGCCCATTCTTACATAAGAACCGATCGCAACGCATTCATATCCGGAAATTTCGGGAATTTCTTCGGAAATTTCAAAAAGGTCGCAGCTGTCTGCACCGATATTTGCGGCAAGAAGCGCCGCACATTTTTTTGTTGTACCGGTTTTTGTGGAATAGATTATAAGCGTTTTCAAGAAAAAGCCGCCGCCCTTCCGAAAAAAGATTCTGTAAAATATAATACCACATATATCCTTATATTGCAAAGAAAAAATAAAAAAAGACGGGGCCGAAGCCCCGTCTTTTTATGTATCAAACAATTTAATTATTTGATGTTTTTGTAGCCGTTGTATTCGGATACGCAGCCGTGTTTGATGCCGATTACAGAATCTTCAGCGCTGGTTTTAACAGTGAAGAGGTTGATTGCTTCTTCAGTGGTAAGACCGTTTTCGATCATGTAGTTGAGCATTGCCATGTGATCTTCGCTTCTGGTAAGAAGGAGAGCATCTTTGCCGAGTCTGAGGGTGAAGTCAGAAGCAAGGAAGCCGCGGAGACCATTTTCCTGACGTCCCTGGAGTACATAGAAAGTATCGCCAGCAGCGTTTGCGGTTGCAAGGTCGGTGTAGCCGAGGTAATCTCTCTGATAAAGAGCGATAACGGAGGAGATACCGCCGCCGTCGGTTACTTTGCGGTTTGCACGGTTGAAGTTGATAACGAGTTTGGTGTTAGCATACTCAGTGCAGAAGTTCCAGTCACCGGTGGAGTCCATGAAGCAAGCAAGAGGACCTACGCCGTTGTATTTGGGCATGATTGCATTGTTGATAGCTTCAACTTTGCCGAAGCCCTGGGTCTGTGCGCCGAGAGCAAGGTTATCTTTAACCCATTCGCCTTCAACTACCTGCCAGCCATAGCCGGTTTCGTAGTCGTATGCGTTGATGTATTTGCCTTCTTCGTCGAGGCAACGAGCCATTGCGATAACGCCGGTTACATAGTCATGGAGACCGAAAGCGTCAACAGCAGCACGGATAGGATCGATTGCGGATGCGGAGCATACCCAAACGTCGATACCTGCATCGTCGAGTGCTTTGTAAAGGCCTTTCATTTCTTCAGCAACGCCGGTACCGGAAGTCCATTCGTAGGAAACAGCGCCAACTTTGGTGCCTTCGCCAGCAGTTTCCCAAAGAACGGTGGAGGTTTCTACTGCACCGTAGTAGGTGTGGGAAGCTTTAGCAAGGTTGTAAACTTCTTCTTCGGTCATGCCGGTGAACCAATAGAGTACCCAAGGATATGCAACTGCAGGGGATTCTGCATCATAAACGAGGTCATACATAGCTCTCATTTTGGTTGCAAATTCTGCCCACTGGGGATCAGCCTGGATGGTTGCCTGTGCTTCAGCATCAAGACCGTCAGCATCGAAAGGACCATAGGTGGTGTAGAGGTAATCGTATGCAGCAGCGATATCAGCTACCCAGTCTGCATAGGAACCGTTGCCGTAACCGAGGTCGGTTCTGTCTTCGTCGTGATCGCCGAGTTCGGTGAAGAGGATTTCTTCAATTTCGTCGGGAGTGAAAGCAAATGCCATTACCTGAAGCTGGTAAACAGCAAGCTGCTCTTCAACGTCGAAGATGGAGGTGGTGTTGTCGAAGTCGAATACTACGTATGCGTTTTCAGTGCCGCCGTAGGTTGCGATGAAATCATCGATAGCCTGTTTTACGTAGGGGTTCCAGCCAGCTTCTGCAGATTCGGGAGCTGCGTATTTTTCAACGAGAGCTGCGATTTCTGCTGCTTTTTCTTCAACATAGGTGAGTTCTACTTCGGGTTCTTCATCAACGGGTTCGTCAACAACGGGTTCATCCGGAGTTTCGGGTTCTTCGGTGGTTCCGCATGCTGCGAGAGAAAGAACCATGATGAGAGCGAGAAGCATTGCGAGAAGTTTTTTCATAGTGACACTCCTTACATTTTCAGTGTTTCTACACTTCTTTTTAGTAAATATGGATAAGACACCATATTTCAAATTAATAATACTAAATTTTGGTGAAAAAGTCAATAAAATTGAAAGAATTGCAGCCGTTCGGGAATTTGTATTTTTGTAAATTCTGTTAAAAATACTATTGTTTTTGCTTCAAAAAACAAGTCTTTTTTTAAACGGTATAGCATTTTGAAAGCCCGGATAACAAAAAAACGGCGGAACAAAGCCGCCGTTAAAAAGTTTTATTATTCACAGAACCGGAAGGTTATATGTCCGCCGTAAACGGAATAATCAAGGCCGGAAATTTTATGTGAAACAGCAAAATACGAAGTTTCATAAAAAAGCGGAAGTCCGGGCATTGCCTGGAGAAGCATCTGTTCCGCAACAGAAAAACTTTCGGCCATTTCGTAAAAATCGCTTTTTTTCGAAGCGGATCCGACCGCTCTGCTGAAATCTTCGTGATAAAAACCGGTGAAGTTATCCGGATCGGTAAAAACGGAAAAAATCGCGCTTGGGTTGTCATATTGCGGAGTAAGGGGAACAAGCGCAAGGTCGAAGTTTCCGGAGGCAACGGCGGAATTGAGTTCGTTTTCGGAAACGGGAATAAGATTTATGAAAACAGCAAGGTTATCCTGAACGCTTTTTTGAACAAAACCCATTGCGGGGATGAATTCTTCCGTGCAGATTATTGTAATTGTCGGAAGTTTTGTAAGTCCAAGCTCCTCAAGTCCGCTTTTGAAAAGATCGGAAGCGATTTTCGGATCGAATTCAAAACCGGCAAAATTTTCTCCTGCAATTTCGCGGTAGTTTTCTCCGCCAAGGGTTACGGAAGGCGGAACGAAAGCATCCGCAATGCGGAAGTTATCCTCGATTTTTGAAGAAAGAAGAGATTTGTCGATCGCGTAGGCAAAAGCCCGGCGGATTTTGTTGTTTTTAAGAATTTCGTCGTTTGTATTGAAAGCCATTACCCAGGTTGTGTTTTCGCTTTCAAGAATGTTGAAACCTTTTTCCGAAAGAATATCCTTATCGGAAGGGTTTATTACGGAACAGTCGACCGTTTCTTCAAAAAGGCGGGAAACGGCATTTTCCTTTGGGTCGTCTTTAACGAAAAGATATACGTTGTCATATTCCGTGTTTGCAATTTCGCTGTATTCGTTCGGGGAAAGAACATAGCTGTAGTTGTTGATTCTGCGGACGTAATATGCGCCGTTGAACATGGTATATGCAAGTCCGAGACCGTAGCGGCCTTTTGTTTCTTCGAAGAACTTGCGGTTGCAGGGCATTGCCGCCGCATTTGTCAGAAGATCCGGGAAAAGAGGGTCGGGACTTTCAAGCGTTATAACAAGCTTATAATCGTTCACGGCTTTTATTCCAAGAGCTTTTTCGCTTGCTTTTCCGTTAAGATATTCTTCGGCGTTCTTGATATTGAAAAAGTCGCTTCGGGAAGGGGCGGAAGTTTCCGGACTGAAAAGCCGGAGAAAAGCAAAAAGAAAATCGTCCGCGGTGACGGGTGTTTCGCCGTCGTTCCAGAAAAGTCCTTCTCTGATGTAGAAAGTATAGATAAGACCGTCGCCGGAAACACTCCATTTTTCTGCGGCGCCGGGAATTACAATTCCGTTTTCGTCCTTATCAAGAAGTCCCTGGAAACAGTTTTCGACTATTATAAGTTCGGGGTCGCTTCCGGCAAGCTGGGGGTCGAAGGAATCGACTCCTCGGGGAATATCAAAACCGAGAGTTTTCGGTGCGCCGCATCCGGAAAAGACAAGACAGAAAACAAGAACAAGCAATATCAATTTTTTGAGCACCGGAAAACACCCCCGTTCATTTAAAAATGTATTACAATATATATTAACATCGAAAACGATTTTTTACAATGAAGAAAAAATGAATTTTAAGAAGAAAATAAGAAAATCTTAAAAATTTCTGTATTGTATTGCTTATAATATTCTGTTATACTGTAAACAGAAATACGATATTTATATCGAATTCTCTAAAAAAGGAGGCAAAATTATGAATTGTAAAAATTGCGGAGCAGAACTTAACGAAGGTGCTGTTTTCTGCGGAAACTGCGGAATGAAAGTTGAGTCCGAACAGCCTGTTTATGAAGCACCTGCACAGGAATTCAGCCAGGAAGTACATAACGAATATCAGGAACAGGGTTCCTATGTTCCTCCGGTAATGCCCGAATATTATTCCGAACCCGCTGTTCCGGCAGAAAAACCGAACACCGTTCTCTGGATAGTTCTTGCGGCTGTCGAAATTTTCACCTGCTGCCAGCTTACCGGTATCGTAAGCCTTATTTTTGCAATCCTCGGTCATGTTGCCGCAGATAAAGGCGATTTTGCCGAAGCGGAAAAGAAGATCAAAACCGCAAAAACCTGGTTCTGGGTCGGTCTTGTTCTCGGTCTTGTTTTCATCATTGCATACTTCATTCTTGTTGCAATAGGCGTTACTGCAGGCGTTACCGAAGAGATGCTTTCCGGATATTATTATTAATGAAAAAGCGAATTGCAATCGTTGCGGCGGCGGCTTTTTTTGCCGCCGCCGCTCTTTTATATCTTTATTTCACCGCCGAAGGCGAAGGGGCGGGAATTCCCTGTGTG
>JAZQUO010000036.1:0-13564 GCA_045631325.1 Oscillospiraceae bacterium | reverse complement strand
ACCGGCAAAGAACAGCACATCACCATCACCTCTTCCACCAACATGAGCAAAGAGGATATCGAAAAGGCTGTCAAAGAAGCAGAACAGTACGCAGAGCAGGATAAGAAACACCGCGAGGAAATCGATACCCGCAACGCTGCTGACCAGATGGTATATCAGTCCGAAAAGACCATCAAAGATCTTGGCGACAAACTTTCCGCTGACGATAAATCCGGTCTTGAAGCAAAAATCAACGACCTTAAAGAATCCCTTAAAGGCGAGGATATCGAAGATATCAAAGCAAAACAGAAAGCTCTTGAAGAAAAATTCTATGAAGTTTCCGCAAAAGTTTACCAGCAGGCAAACCCCAACGGCGCTGAAGGTCAGCCTGGATGCAACGGAAACTGCGGCGATTGCGGCAACCACGGAAACGACGACGGTTACGTTGATGCCGATTACCGTGAAGTATAATCAAGTAATATAAAAAGCAATTCTCTTTTCTGCGCAGGGGATTTTCCTCTGCGCAGAAAGTGCTATACATAGAAAATGTAAGGTGGTGCAAAAATGGCGGATAAGCGCGATTATTACGAAGTCCTCGGCGTCGAAAAAGGCGCAACCGACGACGAAATAAAAAAAGCCTACCGCAAAATGGCAAAACAGTATCATCCGGACCTTAACCCGGACGATAAAACCGCAGAAGCAAAATTCAAGGAAGTAGGCGAAGCCTACGAAGTTCTTTCCGATAAAACAAAACGCGACCGTTATGACCGCTTCGGCCATGCAGGCGTTGACCCGAGCTACGGCGCAGGCCAGGGCGGATATGAAAGATATCAGCAGTACGGCCACGGCGATTTCGGTGACTTCGGCGATATCTTCGGCGACATCTTCAGCGGATTCGGCTTCGGCGGTTCCACAAAGACCAGAAACCCCAACGGCCCCATCCGCGGCAACGACACCCAGGTCCGCATCCAGCTTACCTTTATGGAGGCTGCAAAGGGCTGTAAAAAGGAAATTCCGGTCCAGCGTCTTGAACGTTGTTCCGATTGCAGCGGAACCGGCGCAAAACCCGGCACAAGCCCTGAAAGCTGCCCTGAATGCGGTGGCAGCGGCCAGGTAAGGGTTCAGCAGAGAAGCCCCTTCGGCGTTATTCAGACCGTTAAAGCCTGCTCCCGCTGCGGCGGAAAAGGCAAGATCATAAACGACCCCTGCAAATCCTGCAACGGAATGGGCAGAGTACGCAAAAGCAGAAAAATTTCCGTTGATATCCCCGCAGGTATCGATGACGGACAGACCTTCGTAGTCCGCGGAATGGGCGACGACGGTACAAACGGAGGTCCCGCAGGCGACCTCAACGTAACTGTTTCCGTTAAGGATGATCCTATCTTCCGCAGAGAAGGATTTGACGTCTGGGTCGATATTCCGGTAACCTTTGCACAGGCGGTTCTCGGTGATGAACTTACCGTTCCCACCATTGACGGAAAAGTTTCCTACAACATTCCCGAAGGCACCCAGCCCGGAACGACCTTCCGCCTCCGCAATAAAGGTATTCAGTACGTCAACAACCGCGGACGCGGCGACCAATATGTAAGAGTAAACATCGAAGTTCCCACCAACCTTTCCGGAAAACAGAAAGATATGCTCCGTGACTTCGATTCCACAACCGGCGATAAGAACTATGCAAAACGCAAAAGCTTTTTCGACAAAATCAAAGACGCATTCAAGGGAGATTGAGAATGGAAACCTGGAACGAACTTACAGTAAAAGTTAAAACCGAAGATACCGCAAGGGCAAGCGACGTTTGCACCGTTATTGCGGATATGGGCATATATGTTGAAGATTACAGCGACCTTGAAAACGTTGTATGGAACATTGCCCACGTTGACCTTATCGAACAGGAGCTTCTTGAACGCGACCGCACCCATTCCCTTATCCACGTTTACATCAAACAGGAAAAAGACGCTCTTGAATGTGTTGAATTCATCAAAGCGCGCCTTGATGCCGAAGGAATCGAATATGAAACCTCCATCGTCGGCGTAAACGAAGAGGACTGGGCAAACAACTGGAAACAGTATTACCACACCCAGAGAATCGGCAAACGCATTATCGTAACCCCTTCCTGGGAGGAATATACTCCCGCAGAAGGCGAAGTTCAGATGCGCCTTGACCCGGGTATGGCTTTCGGCACCGGTACTCACGATACCACCCGACTTTGCCTTGAACTTCTTGAAGAAGTTGTAACCCCCGAAACAAGGATCCTTGACGTCGGTACCGGAAGCGGAATCCTTTCCGTAGGCGGCGTTCTTCTCGGCGCACCTTCCGCCCTCGGTGTTGATATCGACCCGGTTGCGGTTAAAGTTGCAAACGAGAACGCAGAAATCAACGAAGTTTCCGGCAAAACCGAATTCGTATGCGGCGACCTTACCGATAAAGTTCACGGAAAATTCGAAATCGTTACCGCAAACATTGTTGCTGATGTTATCATCAGACTTTTGAGCACCGTCAAGAATTACCTTCTCAAAGGCGGCGTGCTCATCGTTTCCGGAATCATCGATACCCGTGCGGACGAGGTTGAAAACGCCTGTCACGAAGCCGGCTTCATCACCGAAAAACGGCTTGAGCATGGAGGTTGGGTCGCAATTAAGCTCCGTTATTGATTTTTGAGCACCGAAAGGAGAACACAATATGAAACCTTCTGATGAACTCAAAGAGGGCACTCTTATTCTTTATAACAAACACCCGAACATTGTCCGCGGAATCACCGCGGATTCCACCAAAAACGCGGTTTTTCTTCTTGTTGAAGATATGATCGACCACGGAATGTATGACGCAAACATCGACGATATTGACTATTGGCCTTCCTGCCCCCATTACAAAATTCTTGAACCCATGGAAGTTCTTCTCAAATTCGTCCGTTACGGCGAAGGCACCCTTGTTTTTGCCGAACCCCAGAGCGGAATGTGCATCAACATCCCCCATTTCAACGTAAACCTTGAGGTTGCGGGAATGGATTTTGAACCCGGAAAAGGATATCTCCTCACCTTCGGCGACAAATTCCTTCTCGGCGCGGAAACCATGGTCGAAAAAGACAAAGAGGAAGAATAATCCTTTTATAAAACGCAAAGAAGCACCGCCCGAAGGGGCGGTGCTTTTGTTTTGTATAAAAAACGGCGGGAGCAAGCCCCCGCCATATAATTTTTAAAGAATCCCCTCGCCACGCCTTACGGCATGTGGCCCTCTCCCCTTTAACAAGGGGCGCAAATTATTATTCTTTTGCTTCGTCGACCATGGACTGGAAAACAGTCGCAAGTTCCTCATATTTGTCGATCATCGCGTTAAGGCGTTCGGAATGTTTGGTGATTCCGTCCGCTTCGTATTTATCCCGAAGTTCGCGCCATTCTTTCGGAAATTTTTCGGTAAGTTTTAAAAGAAGAGCAAGGAATCCGTCGTGGTCGAGTTTTTGGGTTCTTGCGCCTTTTTCAGCGGGAAGTATATAGCTTACAAAAACGTCGCTTACCTTCTGGCGGGCGGACATAAGGGCTGCTTCGGAATCTTCTCTGCTTTCAAGGAGGGTTTCAAGAATCTCCTGGTTTTCCATTTTTTCTGTTGCAAGATATATTCTCATATCATCCGCAAGTCTCGGAATCGGTTTCATTTTTAAAGTCCTCCTTATTTTATGCCGGCCATAATATAGGCGCATTTATAAACGTCGCCGCAGCCGAGGGTTATTACAAGGTCGCCGGGTTTTGCGTTTGCAAGAGTATGCTCCGCCATTTCCTCAAAAGTGTTGAACCATACGCTTCCGGGGATTTTTGCGGCAAGATCGGCGGTATATACGTTATAAGTGTTCTTTTCGCGGCTTCCCATGATTTCGCTCATTACAACGTGGTCCGCAACGGAAAGAGCCTTTGCAAAATCGTCCATCAGAAGAGCGGTTCTTGAATAAGTAAAGGGTTGGAAAACAGCCCATACTTCGCCGAAATCCATTTCCTTCGCTGCCCGGAGAGTTGCTTCAAGTTCGGTGGGGTGATGCGCGTAGTCATCCGCAATGGTGACACCGTTAACTTCACCGAGAATTTCAAAACGTCTTCCCGCTCCGGGGAATTTGTCGATATGCTCCGCAACCTGTTCCGGTTCCATTCCCACATAAATGCAGGCGGCGGCGCAGGCAAGAGAGTTAAGGATATTATGTTTTCCGGGAATCGAAAGTTCAATTTCGGCAATAGCTTCGCCCTTATGCATAAGGGTATAGCCGGATTTTGCTCCGCCGAGTTTATGAACGTCCTTTGCCCAATAATCGTTCTTTTCGCTCCAACCGAAGGTGATTATCTCTTTATCAAGACCTTCCACAGCTTTCATGGTGTTTTCGTCGTCGCCGTTTACAATAAGGGCGCCTGTGCTGTTTTCGGCAAATTTGCGGAAAGATCTGATTGCTCCGTTGATATCGCCGAAATAGTCAAGATGGTCGTTGTCGATGTTGAGGATAACGGAAATATCGTTGGAAAGTTTAAGGAAGGTATCCACAAATTCGCATGCTTCGACTACGAAGATATCGCTTTTTCCGGCTCTTCCGCTTCCGCCGAGAGCTTTAACTTTTCCGCCGATGAATGCGCTGGGGTCAAATCCTCCTTCAAGAAGGACCTGGGCAATCATTCCGCTGGTGGTGGTTTTTCCGTGGGTTCCGGCAACGCAAAGTGCTTTGCTGTAACGGCGGGAAAGAACGCCAAGCATTTCGCTTCTTTCAAGACAGGGAACGCCGGAAGCCTTTGCGGCAATAAGTTCCGGGTTATCCGCCATAATTGCGGCGGTATATACGATAAGGTCTGCTCCTTCGATATTTTCCGCCTTCTGGCCGAAGATAACTTCGATTCCCATTTTACGTTCGATTTTTGTTGTTTCGGTTTCGTTGTTGTCCGAACCGGTTATGTAAAATCCTTCTTTATGAAGAATCTGGACCATCGGGAACATTCCCGAACCGCCGATTCCTATGAAATGAAGATGTTTTTTTCCTTTAAGAATGTTTTCATCAACTGTCAACGGTTTTCACTCCTTCACAGTTTTTTGCGGCAATACCGCAGAATAATCCTTATATATTATACAGCTAAATGAAGAAAAAATAAACAGTTTTTTTATTTTCGGTGAATAAAACCGAAAAAATCCTCCCATAATTCCTTCGAAAACATTTTTGGAGGATTTTTTTATGAACATCACGGATATCAGAATCAGAAAAATTTATGAAAACGAAAGACTTCGCGCCCTTGTTTCGGTAACGATCGACCATGACCTTGCGGTGCATGATTTAAAAGTGATTTCCGGACCGGAACGGCTTTTTGTGGCAATGCCGAGCAGAAAGGACGAAAGCGGAATCTTCCGGGACGTTGTTCACCCTATCACCCCGGAAGCGAGAAAACTTCTTGAGGATTCGGTTCTTGCGGCCTATGACGAACACATTACCCGCCTTGAAGCTGAAAATGAGTTTGAAATGGAATAAAAAAGCTCCCGAAAGGGAGCTTTTTCTTTTACATTTTGTAGAAATTTATCGGTTTATTACGGTTTGTAGCAGATTTTTTTAAAACGGCGGGAGCAAGCCCCCGCCCTGCAATAAATAATCAGATACCTAAGGCTTATTCGATATTTTCGATGAAAGGCATGAGATATTTTACTCCTTCGTTCCTGAATTCCCAGTCATAAGCCATATCGGTATATGCGCAGTAACCGATTCCGTTTTCGGTCCAGCAGGCTCTTGCTTTTGAACGGTAGTTCTTTTTCGGGTTGTTATGGATGAAATAAATTTCTCTTCCGGAATCGGTTTTCATAATTCTTTCTGTCCATCTTCCCTCTTTTTCAAATGAATTCCAAGCGATTTTTTCGGTTGTTCTTTCTTCGGAAAGGCTGATGAAAACCACCACGTTTACCTGGTTTCCTTTATCGTCGCGGTCGGCTGTAAAATTAATTTCTGCGCTTAGAGGAACAAAACCGCCCTCCGCTTCGCTTGTTTTTTCGCCGATGAGCGTTATGTTGCAATGATAAAGCGAAGTTTTTCCGGCTTTTCTGCGTTTTGCAATTTCATTGATTCCGTTTCTTATTTCATCGCTCAAACAAAGTTCAAAACCGACATATTCTTCCAGTTCCTCAACGGAATAAATTTTTTTTGATTCGCTGCTGTCATAAAAAAAACTCATGGAAGCCCAAAGCTCCTCCCCTTCGGAAAGAACGTATTCCTCTCCTAATGTTGCATAGGTCTGTCGGATACATTCATAATCATAATTAAGGGAAGCAACCGCATCCGCATAAAATTCATCGCTTATTTTCTGCGGTTCAAGCTGATATTCAACGCTCATTTCGTAAAATTCAACTTCGTCCCTGCCTTCGGTATCATAACAAAGGCGCCATATATCATCGGCATCATAAATTTTTGTTTTTTGTGAAGTTGTAATATTTCCTATTGCATAGGCGGTTACGGAAAAAGCCATAACGAGAGCCGCGGCGATAAGCATCTTCCAGCTTCCTTTAAGAGGCTTTTTCTTTTTTTCTTCAAAAACAAGAAGGTCGTCGTCAATTTCGTTCAATGCGTTCATCAGATCTTTTTCGTTCATATATCAAGATCCTCCTTTTCGAGTTCTTTTTTAAGGCGTTTGCGGATCCGGAAAAGAATAAGCGAAACTTTGTTTTCGGAATACCCCAAAGATTCCGCAATGCTTTTAACTTCTTCGCAAAGCCAGTATCTTTTTACGAATATCTCCCGCTGTTCCTTCGGAAGAGAACGGAGAAATCCGTTGAGGAAATCCCGGAGGGCAATCAAATCCGCCTGTTCTTCAAAAAGCGGAGCGGGAATCGCTTCCGCAAGTTCGTCGAGCTGGATTTTGATTCCGCAATCCCGCTTTTTTGCTTTTTCGGAATCAAGCTTTTTCAAAGCGGCGTTTCTCGCGATTTTTCCGAGATAAAGGTTCAGATGTTCCGGTTCATTCGGCGGAATCGAATTCCAGGCGGCGGAAAGAACGTCGTTCCAGATTTCTTCCGCGTCTTCCCTGCTTAAAAGAATCCTTTCGGCGATTGAAACGCAGTAGTTTTTATATTTTTCGGTTGCCGCAAAAAGAGCCTTTTCATCCCTTTTTATAAAAAGTCCGATAATTTCTTTATCCTTCAACAAAACACCTCCTTTTCTTTGAATTCTTTGAAAGCTTTCTCAATATATAAGAACGGATTTATAGTATAAATCTTTCATAATTTTAAAAAACACCTCATCCGGCACTTCGTGCCATCTTCCCCTCAATGGAAAGGCTAATAAAAAAGCACCGCATCGCGGTGCTTTTTTGTTTTATTTGGTTTTGCTTTCTTTAAGGGGAACAATGCTGTTCCAGCAGTTTGCGTCTTTGCTGTCGCGGATGAAATAACCGGTTCTTACGAACTGGAATCTTTCGTTTTCGCCTGCATCGGCAAGAGCTGCTTCAAGTTTTGCGTTTTTGAATTCTTTGACGGAATCCGGGTTGAGATAATCGTTATATTCTTTTCCTTCCGGAAGGGTTACCATGTTTGCCTCTGTGAAAAGGCGGTCATACATGCGAACGTCTGCTTCGATTGCGCTCTTTGCGCTTACCCAATGAATTGTGCCTTTGACTTTTCTTCCGTCAACGGGGTTTCCGTTTCCGGTTTCAAGGTCTGCGGTAACGCGGATCTCGGTTA
The DNA here is from genome assembly GCA_045631325.1 of Oscillospiraceae bacterium. Classification (GTDB taxonomy): domain Bacteria; phylum Bacillota; class Clostridia; order Oscillospirales; family Ruminococcaceae; genus UMGS1668. The sequence goes on along the minus strand of JAZQUO010000036.1, from coordinate 5,905 downwards.
CGTTGCCGTTTTCGTCAATGTCGAAATCTTCGCATTTTACGATATATCCGCCCATAAGACGAACTTCGCCTTCGGGTTTAAGACGGAAGAATTTAGGCGGAGGAACCGCGGCAAAGTCTTCACGTTCGATATAAAGTTCGCGGCTGAATTCAACTTTTCTGCTTCCTGCTTCGGGGTCGTTTACGTTGTTTGCAATTTCAAAATATTCGGTTTTGTCTTCCGGATAGTTTGTGATAACAACCTTAACGGGGTCGATTACAGCCATTCTTCTGGTTGCGGAATAGTTAAGTTCATCGCGGATGCAATGTTCAAGAAGTTCAACAGCAACAAGAGAATCCGCTTTGGAAACGCCTGCGGTTTTGACAAATTCGATGATGGAGGAAGGGGTGTAACCTCTTCTTCTCATACCGGAAAGAGTAGGCATTCTGGGGTCATCCCAACCGTCAACGATTCCTTTTTCAACAAGCTCGCGAAGGTAACGCTTGCTCATTACGGTATAGGTTACGTTAAGTCTTGCGAATTCGTACTGATGAGGACGGGGATGAACGAAACCGACGTTTTCAACAACCCAGTCGTAAAGAGGTCTGTGGTTTGCAAATTCGATGGAGCAGCAGGAATAGGTTATTCCTTCGAGTGCGTCCTGAATGGGGTGTGCAAAGTCATAAAGAGGATAGATGCACCATTTGTCGCCCTGTCTGTGGTGAGTTGCGCGTTTGATTCGGTAAATTGCCGGGTCACGCATATTCATATTGGGGCTTGCAAGGTCGATTTTTGCACGGAGAGTTTTGGAACCGTCCTCAAACTCGCCTGCTTTCATGCGGCGGAAGAGATCAAGGTTTTCTTCGGGAGTTCTGTCGCGGTAAGGGCTGGGACGGCTGGGTTTGCCGGCGTCGGTGCCGCGGTATTCCTGCATTTCCTCTCTGGTGAGGTCATCAACGTATGCTTTTCCGTCGATGATGAGTTTTTCTGCGAATTCATAGCATTTTTCAAAATAGTCGGAACCGTAGAAAATGCCGCCGGTGGGTTCATATCCGAGCCAGCGGATATCGCGGAGAATGCTCTGAACATATTCGTCGTCTTCTCTTGCGGGGTTGGTGTCGTCATAGCGAAGGTTGAATTTGCCGTTATATTTTTCAGCGGTGGAAGCGTTTATCCAGATCGCTTTTGCGGAACCGATATGGAGATATCCGTTGGGTTCGGGCGGAAAACGGGTGTGAACTTCGGTGTTGTAACCTTCGGCAAGTTCTTTATCGATTATATCATGTATAAAGTTAGATACTACTTCTTCAGGCATGGTAGATATCCTTTCTTTTTAATTTGTTTTTGTTTCGGGCGGTCACACAGGACCGCCCCTACAACGTTTTTAATAATTTATCCGAAAATTAAAGATTATTGAGAGCTTTTTCAAGTCTTTCAAGAACTTTTTCTTTTCCGAGGATGCTCATAACTGTGAACATATCGGGGCTGTTGACTCTTCCGGTGACCGCCATTCTGATAACAGCGGAAACGTCGCCAACATGACCTTTGAATGCTTCGGGATTCTGTTTGAATTCCTTCGGAGAAGCGGCATATCCCATGGAAACGGAAAGTTCCTTGATTTTTCCGAACCATTCGGTCTGGTCATCGTGCTCATCGTAGATGCTCATATAATTTTTGAGCACGGCAGCAATGTCTTCGGTGCTCATGTTTTCGGGATACTCTTTTCCTTCGACGAAAAGTTCATCATAGAAGAAAGCCATATAGTCTTTCATCTCGCTCCATACAGCGATGTCTTTTCTGGGTTTCGGAACACCGCGGCCGATGGAAATGATTGCTTTTGCGTAATCGGGATCTCTTGCGAGAAGCTGATAGAACTCGTTGTCATATTTTTCTGCCCAATCGGAAAAATATTCCCAGACTTTTTCGGTGGTGAGCATTGCTACAACGTTTTTGGAAACGTCGCGAAGTTTATCAAGGTCGAAGAGAGAACCGGAAACGCTCATTTTGTTGGTGGTGAATTTGAAATTCTCATAGGGTTCCTTGGGGTTTGCAAGGCGCCATTCCTCAAAGTTGGAGTTGAGGAGAGTGAGAAGATATTCGATTACGGAAGGAACGGGATAGCCTTCCTCAAAATAGAAATCAAGGGCAAGTTCCGGGTCTTTACGTTTGGAAAGTTTGCGTTTGCTTTCGCCGTCCATTTTCATAAGCTGGGCGGTATGAACATATTTGGGCATTTTCCAACCGAGAGCGCTGAAAAGCTGAACGTGGATGGGCCAGGTTGCAAGCCATTCTTCGCCGCGGACAACGTGGGTTGTTTTCATAAGGTGGTCGTCAACAACATGTGCAAAGTGGTAAGTAGGAATGCCGTCGGATTTGAGAAGAACAATATCCTGGTCGTTTTCCGGCATATCGATTTTGCCTTTTACAAGGTCATTGAGATGGAGATATTTTTCTGCGTCGCCTTCGCTTCTGAAACGGAGAACCCAGGATTTTCCTTCTTCAAGCGCTTTTTCAACTTCTTCAAGGGGCATATCGCGGTGGGTCGCCCATTTTCCATAATAACCGGGGTTTGCTTTTTCGGCTTCCTGCTGTTCTCTCATTGCAGTAAGGTCTTCCTCGGTGCAGAAGCAGGGATATGCTTTTCCTTCTGCAACAAGTTTTTTTGCAAAAACATGATAAAGAAAAGCTCTCTGGCGCTGGCGGTATGGGCCGTACTCGCCTTTTTCGCCGACGATAAGTGCGCCTTCGTCAAAGTTAAGGCCGAATTTTTTAAAAACGTTGATAATGGTTTCAACGCCGCCTTCAACAGCGCGTTTTGCGTCGGTATCTTCGATTCTAAGGAAAAATACGCCGCCGCTCTGGTGTGCAAGGCGTTCGTCGGTAATGGCGCCGAAAAGGTTTCCAAGATGCATAAAACCGGTGGGGCTCGGTGCGATTCTGGTAACTTTTGCGCCTTCGGGAAGGTTTCTTTCGGGATAGCGTGCCTCAACCTCTTCTGCGGTTTCGGTAACGTTCGGGAACAGAAGTTCCGCAAGTTTCTGATAATCCATTATTAATTTTCCTCCTCAAAAGGGAATAAAACATACATAATTTATTTTATCATGTTTTAATTTGGTTTACAACAGTTTAGCTTGCATTTCAGGGGATTTTTTTACCTTTTGAAAGAAAAAAAGCCGCTCTTCGGGCGGCCTTTTTTGAATTTTTATCTCATCAAAGTGCAAGGAATGCGATATAGCTTGCAATAATGCCGACGGGGCATACAACGGCGGTTGCTTTGTTGCGGAATTTAAGCATAACGCCCGCAAGAACGGAAGCAACGGAAGCAAAGATAATAAGGTTCATTGTGGAAGTATCCGCAATGGTGTAAATTCCGCCGCCGCGATAGAAGAAATCCGCAACGGAAAGAATGGTGAAGTTGAAAAGGCAGGAACCGACAATATTGCCGACGGCGATATCGTAGTTTTTGATTTTGAAAAGAGTGAAGGTGGAAGCGGTTTCCGGAAGAGAGGTTGCAACACCGAGGAAGAGTGCGCCCGCAACGGTTTTTCCGAGATTGAGGCGAACGGAAAGTTCATCGGTGATATAAGTGAGGATTATGCTGAAAACAACGATTCCGACGCTTACAACAGTGAATCTGGTAAGGATCTGTTTTCTTGAAAGAGTAACAGGTTCGCCGTCATCTTCGGTTTCGGAAGTTCCGCCTTTTTTATACATGATCCATACGGTGAGCACATAGAGAAGGATTATGAGCACGGAAGTGATGCTTACGTTTCCGATATCGAAAGCAAGGAATCCGTATTTGTTGCAAAGGATAAGTCCCCCCATTGCGATTACAGAAACAGCAACAATAAAATGGATTCCGGAAAGATTGCATTTTGCGAATTTTGTTACGGCGGTGAGGATAAAGAAGCTGAGCATTGCATAGTTGAAAATGTTGCTTCCGAGGATATTGCCGATGCAAAGGCCGGGCTGGTCAAGCATAAGAGTTGAAGAAATGCTTGTAAAAAGTTCCGGAAGAGAAGTTACTGCGGAAAGAAGAATTCCGCCAAGGAACGCACCGGAAAGAGAGGTTGTTTTATCAAGCATATCGACATATTCGGATGCTTTGATCGACATGAAGGTTACCAAAGCGGCAACTACAAGATAAAGAATATAAATCATCTTTTTCTTCTCCGTTCTTTTTGTATTATTTTTTGTTTTTTGTGGCTTATTTATGCCATTTTCCGAATGTTTGTATAACTTTTTTATTTTAACATTAAATTATTTGATTTGTCAATAATATTATTTTAATTGCTCCGCAAAAAAGCGACTTTGTCAACTTTTGTTAAACATTCACAAAAAAAGCTTTTGATAATTTTCCGCAATTTCATTAACAATTTATTCAAAAAATCTTTACTATTTAAAGGAATAGATATATAATAGGATAGGTCTATTTCTGACCGGAAAGAAAAAGTGAAAATGGAGGGATTTTTGTGAAAAAAATCTTGAGCCTCATTCTCGCAGTAGCAATGGTTCTTTCTATGGGAATCACCGCTTTTGCTGCAGAGAATGACGTCGTTATTCTCTACACTAACGACGTACACACTTACATCGACGGCGACCTTTCTTATGCTCATGTTGGATATCTTAAAAATCAGCTTGATGCAATCCTCGTCGATGCAGGCGACCATGCCCAGGGTACCGCATACGGTTCCATGGACAAAGGTGAGACCATCATCAAACTCATGAACGCTGCAGGTTACGATGCTGCAACTCTCGGTAACCATGAATTTGACTACGGCATGGACGGCCGTATCAACATTACCGACGAATGGGCAGAATATCCTTACCTCTCCTGCAACTTCTATCATGAAGAAAACGGCGTAGTTGGCGAAACTGTTCTCGATGCTTACAAAGTATTCGAAAAGAACGGTCTCAAAATCGCTGTCGTCGGTGTCACCACCCCCGAATCCTTCACCAAATCCACCCCTGCATATTTCCAGGATGCTAACGGCAATTACATCTACGGAATCGCAGGCGGCGAAGACGGCGAAGCACTCTATGCAGCAGTTCAGGCTGCAATCGACGCTGCATCCGCAGAAGCTGATGTTGTTATCGGCCTCGGCCATCTCGGCGTTGACGAATCTTCTGAACCCTGGACTTCCCGTGAAGTAATTGCAAACACCACCGGTTTCGATGCATTCATCGACGGTCACTCCCACAGCACTGTTCCTTCCCAGGTAGTTGCTGACAAAGAAGGCAATAACGTTCTTCTTACCCAGACCGGTGAATACCTCAACGCAATCGGCAAAATGACCATCAAAGCTGACGGCACCATCGTTACTGAACTTGTAACCGAAGTTGACGGCGAAAGCGAAGATGTCAAAGCAATCCAGGAAGCTTGGATTGCCGAAATCGACACCAAACTCGGCGAAGTTATCGGCAACACCAACGGCATCGTTCTTGATAACTACGATGCAAACGGCAACCGCCTTGTTCGTAAACAGGAAACCAACACCGGCGATTTCTGCGCAGACGCTCTCTATTATCTCTTCGATAACATGGGTCTTGACGTTGACGTAGCAATCATGAACGGCGGCGGCGTACGTAACAAAGCAATCTCCGGTGATATCTCTTACAAAACTTGCAAAGAGATCCACACCTTCGGCAACGTAGCTTGCCTCCAGACCATTACCGGTCAGCAGCTCCTCGATGCTCTCGAATGGGGCGCAAAAGCAACCCCCAACGCTGAAAACGGCGGCTTCCTCCACGTTTCCGGCATCACTTACGAAATCAACACTGCAGTTCCTTCCACCGTTCAGGCTGATGATAAAGGCGTATGGACCGGCGCACCTACCGGCGAATACAGAGTCCAGAACGTTATGGTTGGCGGCGAACCCCTTGATCTCGAAGCAGAATATAACCTTGCAGGTTATAACTACACCCT
>JAZQUO010000035.1:0-42027 GCA_045631325.1 Oscillospiraceae bacterium | reverse complement strand
CCGACCCCGAGCGGCGACGGTCGGGATTAGAAATCTCCGTTCTTTCGGTGGTGCATTTTGTCCCCTTTGATAAGGGGACGGCGTTTGCGGGAGCAAACTGCAGGGGTTAGACTTTTCTTTCAGGTAGAACCCGGTTTCTTTTCTTAAAAGAAATGGGGTTATATTAAAAAGCCCCTCATCCGTCTTTTCTGCAACAAGTTGCAGAAAATCCACCTTCCCCCAAGGGAAGGCTTTGCGGAACGGTCAAGACCGTTCCCTACCGTAATGCGGCAGATCCATAATCGCGAAAACGTAGGGGCGGATATTATCCGCCCATTTTTTTCGGACGGAGTTACAATCCCTCAGTTACGCACCTGTTCTTAAATGCGTAACAGCGAACTCTTGCGGTGCCCAAATATTCTGTTTTCCAAACCGCCGTTCAGGATATTTTAAGATTTATCCAATCAAGGATATCTTCATAAACTTCCTGCCTGCAATCCTCGTTGAGAATTTCGTGGCGGACTTCCGGATAGAATTTGAGAGTAAGATCCTTAACTCCCGCTTTTTCAAAAGCTTTGAAGGCGGTTTTAACTCCTTTTCCGCAATCGCCGACAGGGTCTTTTTCGCCGGCGATGAAAAGAACCGGCTTTGTGGCATCCATTTTGTCAACGTTTTTCTGCTTCCTTATAAAATCCATTCCGGAAAGCATATCGAGGAAAAGTCCGACGGTTATTTTTTCCCCGCACATAGGGTCCGCAATATAACGGTCAACGTTTTCTTCGTTTACGGAAAGCCAATCGAAGAAAGTTCTTGCGTTTTTGATTTTCCCTGCGTATCTGCCGAGGGTAAGTTTCATAACAAAATCGCTTTGTTTTTTTGGTCCCGACGTTTTTTCAAGAATTTTTCCGATTATTTTTCCGCCGGAAATAATCGCTCTGCCCTGGTGGCCTGTTCCCATAATAACCGCCCCGTCAACGTCCCCGGGATATTTTACAAGATACGTTCTCGCAAGGAACGAACCCATGCTGTGTCCCATAAGAAAATACGGAATACCGCTGAATTTTTCTCCGCAAATTTCACGAAGGATATGGATATCGGAAACAACTTTGTTCCAACCGTTATTTTCCGCAAAATAAATGCGCGGCGCGCCTTCGGCAACGGATTTTCCGTGACCGAGATGGTCTTCGCCCACAACGGCAATTCCGTTTTCCGCAAGGAACGAAGCAAAACCGTTATATCGGTGGACATATTCCGCAATTCCGTGGACTATCTGCAAAACGGCTTTCGGTTCTTTTTCCGGAAGCCATTCTTCACAATGTATCCGGGTTTTTCCGTCGGAAGAAAGAAAATAAAAAGAATTGTGCCTGATCACAAAAAAATCCTCCTTTGCAGAAATTGATAAATCAATAATAACATTATTTACATAAAAAACGCAATAAAAAAACGGCGGGAATTCCGCCATTTTTTACTGTTTTTAAATTATACGCTGAAAAGAAGGTCGCGGTATGCCGGGAAGGGCCAATATTCATCGCCGACCATAACTTCAAGTTCGTCCGCAACTTCACGAAGTTCATGAAGAGTTGGATAAAGTTCGTCGCAGACGTATCTGGACTGGGCGTGGATTTCCTTGATGGTTTTTGCTTTTGCGCTGCGTTCTTCAACGATTTCGACCCTGCGTTCAAGTTCCTTGATAAGCTTGTCCATCTTTCTTACGAAGGAAACCTCGATACTTTCGGAAATATCGATTCCGATGGACTGTTTTGCAACAGAAGTTTCCGCAAGAACTTTTTCAAATTTGATGCAGGCAGGCATAATATCTTTTCTTACCATGTCGATCATCGTAAGAGCCTCGATTATTTCGATTTTGCTGTAATTTTCAAGCAAAATCTCCTGGCGGGAACGGACTTCGCTTTCGGTATAAATTTTATGGCGGGCAAAAAGTTCAAGGTTCTTTTTGTCCGGATAATGTTCAAGCGCATCAACTGCGTTTCTGAAGTTGCAAAGTCCGCGTCTTTTCGCTTCTTCGACCCATTCTTCGCTGTAGTTGTTGCCGTTGAAAATAATGCGTTTATGGTCGCGCATGGTTTCGGCGATAAGCGCGTTGACTTCAGAATCGAAATCATCCGCTTTTTCAAGTCTGTCTGCAAAATCGCGGAGAACGTCCGCAACGCCTGTGTTGAGCATTACGTTCGGACAGGCGATGGAAATGCTGGAACCGGGCATACGGAATTCAAACTTGTTGCCGGTGAATGCGAAAGGAGAAGTTCTGTTGCGGTCGGATTTATCTTTAAGGAATTCCGGAACGGAAGCAACGCCGGTTTCCATTTTTTCCGCATTCCATTCTTCTGTTCCGTGGCCTTCCTCAACGGAAGTGAGAATGTTGGTGATATAATCGCCGAGGAACATGGAAATTATTGCAGGCGGCGCTTCGTTTCCGCCAAGACGGCGGTCGTTTCCTGCGGTTGCAACAGAAATTCGGAGAAGGTCCTGGTTTTCGTCAACCGCGCGGATAACCGCGCACATAAAGAGCTGGAACTGCTTGTTGGTTTCCGGTTCTTTTCCGGGGCTGAAAAGGTTGTGGCCGGTGTCGGTGGTAAGGGACCAGTTGTTGTGTTTACCCGAACCGTTTACTCCGCGGAAAGGTTTTTCATGAAGAAGGCATGCAAGATCATGGCGCTCCGCAATCTTCTTCATAATTTCCATGGTAAGCTGGTTATGGTCGGTCGCAAGGTTGACTCTGCAATATCCGGGAGCAAGTTCATGCTGGCTTGGTGCCGCTTCGTTATGCTTTGTTTTTGCATAAACGCCGAGCTTCCAGAGTTCCTCGTCAAGGTCTTTCATAAATGCCGCAACTCTCGGGCGGAGAGTTCCGAAATAATGGTCCTCCATCTCCTGGCCTTTTGGCGGAGGAGCACCGAAAAGGGTTCTTCCGGTTATAACAAGGTCCTTGCGTTTTTTATACTGTTTTCTGTCAACAAGGAAATATTCCTGTTCCGCGCCGGCGGTTGCAAAAACTCTTTTTGCTTCGGTATCGCCGAAAAGATGTACAACGCGGAGAGCTTCCTTGCAAACTGCTTCGGTTGAACGGAGAAGGGGTGTTTTTTTGTCGAGAACTTCGCCGCTGTAAGAACAGAAAACCGTCGGAATGCAAAGAGAACCGTCTTTTACGAAAGCAAAGGACGTGGGGTCCCATGCGGTATATCCCCTTGCTTCAAAAGTTGCGCGAAGACCGCCGGAAGGAAAACTTGAAGCGTCCGGTTCGCCTTTAATAAGGTGTTTTCCGCGGAAATCAAGACCAACTCCGCCTTCGCCGTCCGGTTGGATAAAGCCGTCGTGTTTTTCTGCGGAAAGTCCGGTCATAGGCTGGAACCAATGGGTGTAATGGGTTGCGCCTTTTTCGATTGCCCAGTTCATCATTTCTTGCGCAACCGCATTTGCAACGTCGGAATCCATTTCGCCGCCGTTGTCGATTATATCTTCTATTTTTTCATAAATTTCCGGGGAAAGTCGCTGCCGCATTACGTCTTTATTAAAGACCATACTGCCGAAATAATCGGTGAAATCCGCCAAAAAAACGCACCTTGCTTTCCTTAAAATAATTATACACATTGATAGTACCACCGTAAAATTAATGTGTCAACAAAAATTTTATTTATTCGACAACAGTTTCTTTTTGGAACAAAGCATTGACATCAAAAAATTTCAAAACTATAATTGAAACAAATCTATGGTAATTTTTTCGAGGGAACATGCTCAAAAATTATTTTAAAAAATTAAACCCGGCAATGATTGCCGTAATCTGGGCGCTTGCCTGGCCGACGATGCTCGAACAGGCAATGCAGACCGCAGTTCAATATATCGATACCGCAATGGTCGGTTCGCTCGGAACGGCCGCAACAGCAGCTGTCGGTTCGACGAGCACCGTCAACTGGCTTATCAGCAGCAGCATTTCCGCAATGAGCATCGGTTTTCTTGCTTTTATTGCAAAAGCAAGAGGCGCGGGAGAAAACGAAAAAGCAAGAAGCGCAGTCGGCCAATCCGTGCTCGCGGTTCTTGTTTTCGGAACTTTTTTCACCGTTTTGACCCTTTCTCTGAGCAAAATGGTGCCTGTCTGGATGCAGGTTGATGAAGGAATCCGCGAAACAGCAGCAAAATATTTCTTTATCGTATATATGCCGATGCTTCCGAGGACCGCAAGCATTATTTTCGGAACGGTCCTGCGCGCTTCCGGCGATACAAAAACGCCTATGAAAATCGGCGTTGTCATGAACGCAACAAACGTCGTGCTCAACTTCCTGCTCATTTACGAAACCCGCGTGCTCAAAATTTTCGATATTGAATTCACAATGTTCGGCGCGGGTCTTGGAGTAATCGGCGCAGGAATTGCAAGCGCAATTGCCTTTACCGTCGGCGGAATCCTTATAACCGCTGTTCTCTGGAACCATCCGTTTCTTTCCCCGAAGGGACAGAAAATCGCTCCGGATCCGGAAATCCTCCGTCCCTGCTTAAAAGTGGCCTTCCCGAATATGCTCCAACGCTTCGGAACATCCCTCGGTTTTGTTGCTTTTGCTTCAATGATAAACTCCCTTGGCGAAGTTTCAACAGCGGCCCATACCATTGCAAACACCGTTGAATCCGCTTTCTATATTCCCGGATTCGGAATGCAGACCGCCGCCGCAACTCTTAACGGGAACGCTTACGGCGCAAAAGACAAACAGAGAATGCACGATCTTGCGAATATGTTCATTCCGATCGAACTTATTCTTATGACAATTTCCGGCGCAAGCCTTTTCACCTTTGCGCCCGCTCTTATGGATATTTTTTCCGACAGCCCGGAGGTAATTGCTCTCGGTTCAACTGTTCTCCGGATGGTTGCGGTTTCCGAACCTTTTTACGGTTTTTCAATTATAATCGAAGGACTTATGCAGGGTGTAGGAAAAACGAAAGAGCCTTTTGCTTATAACATAATGGGAATGTGGGGAATCCGAATCGTCGGAACATTTGTCTGCACCCAGATTCTCGGATTCAATCTTGTTTCCGCCTGGGGATGCATGATTGCGCATAATATGTTCCTTTTCCTTATGTTCCTGCGTTGTTTCATCAAAGAAAAATGGAATCCCCTTTCACATGAAGTTTAAATAAAAAGCGGCAGGCTTTTAAAACCTGCCGCTTTTTTTATTTTTTCATTTTTGCAATAAGTTTTGAATAAATTCTTTCGATGAACCATTTTTCGGTGCTTTTGTTCTTGATGTCGCCGATATCGATCCACATAACTCCGCTGTTTTCGTCCGGTTTTATAAAAAGTTCCTGATCTTCCGGAGCTTCAAAAAGATACGTCGCGTTGAGATGGAGGTGGGACGGAACATATTTTCCCCGTTTTTCGTGACCGCTTACGGTAACGATTTCGATCGAAAGAATATCTTCCGAAACCGGGCGGATATCGGTTATTCCGCTTTCTTCCTTTGCTTCCCGCTCCGCAACTTTAAAAAGATCCTCTTCGCCGTCCGCATGACCGCCCATCCATGCCCAGGAATCATAGATGTTGTGGTATATCATCAAAACTTTTGTTCTTTCGGGGTTTACTACCCATGCGGAAGCGGTAAAATGCGCCCGCTCGTTTTCTCTTTTAAAAACTTCCGGTTCCGAAAACCATTCGACAAGGAGTTTTTTATCCCTTTCTTCCTGTTCGTTGAAAGGGATATAATCAAAAATCTGTTTTCTGAAATCCATATTCAAAATCTCCTAAAAATCAAGGCGGAAGAAAACTTCCGCCTTTTTGTTTTTAATCAGGAAAGAGCCTTTTCGCGAAGTTCGCTTTCAAAAGTAATTGCCGCCTGAGCATTATTGATAAAAAGAACGTCGGTTACGCCGTATTGGTCAATAAGAGCGCCGGTTCCTTTGGTGTTTTCGCGGATATCAACAACAACGATCTGTTCAAAATAATCGATCATAAAGGGAACAAATGCGTTTCCGTAGGATTCCTTGAAAATCATAAGGGTTCTTCCGTTTTTATTTTCGGTTGTGATAACGGTAAGGGGGTTGTCGCCGTTTATGAACATTCCCGCATAAGTTTTGTAGTTATAGTTGATTGCGGAAGTGTTGTACCAGTTTCCGGTGTTTCCGGCAACCATTGTATAACCGATATGGGGATAATGTCCGACGGTATAGTCAAGATTTTCTTTAAGGCATGCAGGACCGCCGGCGAAATTATAAAGAGTTCCGAGAAAATCGGTTTTGATTACCGTTTCGTAAGTATCAAGCGCATAGGGGGTAATTTCGTTTGCGTTGCAGAAAGCAACGGAAGCATAGTATGCGCCAAGGCTTGTCCAATGGTGGTCGGTGCGGTAGAACATATATTCATCCCTGTGTTCGCTCATAACACCAAAAGCATCGGCAGCTTTGATTCCGTCGTTAAGCATTGCATAGGTTGCTTCGATATGTGCTTTCGTTCTGTCGTAAGGATCGGTGTATCCTGCGGGAGGATTGAAAGCGCAGTTCTTCGGAACAAGAAGAGCGTTTACGCTGATTTCCGGGTATTTTTCTGCAAATTTATTGATAATGGATGCCCAGCCGGCATTTCCGCTTTCGGAAGGAAGGAAATATTCAACAGCATAATCGCCGCAGATAAGAACCGCGCCGGCATAATATGCGTCGATATTGTTATTATAATGTCCGCCTTCGGTTTCCGGAATAATGTTGTCGAGGTTATCGGAAAGGGCGCCGTTTCTGCCCGCTTTAATGTATTTCTGCCCTTCGGGGAAAATCTGTTCTCCGCAGTTGTCGCATGCATTCTGTTTGTTGAGGCTGTGGCCGGTTTTTGCGGCAAGTTCGGTTCCGCAGGAAGTGCAGAGCTGCGGTTCGGTGCAGGTTGCTTCCGCGCCGGGAGTATGTTCAAGCTTCGGCGCCATTTCAAGTCCGCAGAAAACACAGGTCTGTGCCGCGGCGCAGGTTGCCGGGTCGCCGGGACGGTGGCCGGTCGCTTCAACAAGAATTTCTTCACAATCGGTGCAGATCTGCGGTTCGGTGCAGGTTGCGGCCGGACCCGGAACATGTTCATGGGAACATCCGGCAAAAGCGCAGATTGCGATTACCAATGCAGTTATAAGGGCAATTTTTTTCATAATGTCCTCCATATTATAAAAAATTTTTTCAATGCCGAAAATACATAAAAATTATACCGCCTTTTTTCCTTAATTTCAACAGTAAAAAAGGCGGCTTTGTAATATAACTTAAAAATCAGAGATATCTGTCGATTTTTTCGATTATTGTCTTTTTGAGTTTTATTCTCCGGCGGTTGAAACTTTTTGCGGCTTTTAAGGAACCTTTATAAATATCTTTTCCGTAACCGATAACTTCGTTTTTCATCCGCTTTCCCTTGCTTTTCGCTTTTGTTATATAGTCAAGCAATTCTCCCTCGGCCTCAAGCCATTCATCCGCAAAGGTCTGTTCCCTTTTATATTTTCCCGCACGGTAATTTTCAAGAACGGTTTTATATCTTTCCGTCGCATTAAGAACGGAATCTTCCCATGAAATATAAATTTTTTCCGCGGCGTTTTCGCCGACTTTTTTAAGAAGTTCCCGGTTTTTGCAAAGGAAAAGAAGTTTTTCAAAAAAGCTTCCGGCGTCGTTTCCGGAAAGAAAACCGGTTTCTCCATCGACAATTCCTTCCGCGGCGCAGCTTCCCTCGATAAGGATGCTCGGAAGCGAACAGGCCGCCGCTTCCCTTACAACAAGCCCGTTTGTATCATAAACAGACGGGAAAAGGAAAAGATCCGCCCTGCTGTAAAAAGCGCGGATTGCGTTCCGGTCATGAACGGGACCGGCAAAAATACATTTTTCCGAAAGTCCGAGTTCTTCGGAATATTTTTTCACCTCGTCAAAATCAAGTCCCCCGCCCACAAAAACCATTCTGAAATCCTCGCCGGATTCCATCAGTTTTGCAAGAGATTCGAGGATTATATCAAGCCCTTTGTACCAGGCCATTCTTCCGACAAAAAGGAAAACCGGAACGCCTTTCGGAAGATCGTATTCTCCGGTTGCTTTTTCAATTTCTTCCTCCGGAACTTTTCCTTTCGGAATATCAACTCCGTTCGGCATAACGATATATTCGCCTTTATAACCAAGGCTTCGGAGGTTTTCTCCCGCACCTTCGCTTACGACCCATACTTCGTCGCAGGCTTCGATATTTTTTACAATATCCTTTATTATTCTTTCCTTTAAATATCCGTTTCCTACCGTCCGTTCTATATCAACGTCGAACTTCGTGTGATATGTGAAAACAACAGGCGCATCAAGAGGTTCCCTCAAGGTTCTTGCAAGGACGGTTGACGCAAAAGGACAATGGGTATGTATTATATTGATATTTTCCGGCTTTATCTGTTCAAGGGTCTCGTATGAAAAAGGATATCCCGCTCTGTAATCAAAAAGTCTTTCCGTATCAAGGCTTGGATAGCGGACAACTTTATAAGGAAAAGCGGAATCGTCCGCCTTCGGATAAAAAGGCGCCGCAACAATTGCTTTCCCGCCTTTTTCGTTTATTACTTTTGCATAATTCACAACCGTGTTTGCAACTCCGTCAATAAGAGGGGGAAAGCTGTCGTTGATAAGACAGATCTTCAGTTCTTCCAAATTTTTCACCGCCGTTCCGGAAATTTTTCCAAAACGTATCATAGCAATAAATTATGAATTTTTTGTTTCAGCCTTTTTAAGATTTTTTAAAACTCTTCGACAAAAACCTTTAAAAATCAAAGTGCAACCGCCGGTTGCTAATGTTTTAAACCGTTGTTGATAGACATTTACATTTAAAAATGTTATGATTTTATTATAAAAGGAGGCGATTTTTTAAAAATGACTCTCGGCGAAAAAATTTATAAACTCCGCACAGAGCGGAATTTATCCCAGGGCGACCTTTCGGAAATTCTTGAAGTTTCGCGCCAAAGCGTTTCAAAATGGGAAAACGGCGCCGCAACACCCGACCTTGATAAAATTATCCGGCTTTCCGAAGTTTTCGGAATCACCATTGACGAACTTGTCAAAAACGAGGATGTTCCGGTTTCCGTTTCCGAAGAACCGAAAATCCCTGCGGTTATTATAAAAAAAGAAAGCAGTTTTCCGCCCCGGAAAATTATCGGAACGGTTTTGCTTTCCCTTTCGCTTATTGTAACCGTTGTTCTTCTTGCCGCAGGAGGCGGAATTTCCGGACTTGTTCTTTCCTCGCCGCTTATTCTTTGCGGTCTTGTTTGTTTTATTTTTAAGAAAAACATCGGGCTCTGGTGCTTCTGGGCGGTTTTCTTCTGCGTTGATATATATCTTCGGGTTGCAACGGGAACAAGTTCCGCGGTTATCCTTAATTTCCAGACTCTTTCGTTTATTATCAAAAGCGGCGAATTTTTAAGAATTCTGCTTGCCGCAGCGCAGCTTGCGGCAATTCTTTCCCTTATTCTTGCAACGGTTTTCCGCTTTCGGAAAATTCCGCTTGAAAGCAAAAAGCTCCCGGTAATTTTCTGGGCGGTTTTCGCCGTTATGAAAATCGGCTTTGCGTTTTTTGCCGCAAGCGACCTTTTTATGAAAATTATGCACAATCTTCTTGCATCCGCGGAAGTCTGGGTCTATACCCTTTGCCATTCCCTTTACGTTTGGATTTACACCGGATTTTTCGTCGCGGCGGTGGCTTTGACTGTAAGATATATCGTTACAAAAAAATCAAAATGATATTGCTTTGCGGCGGGAGCAAGCCCCCGCCCTACTGTAAAATGCGCAAACAAAAATCACGTGCTCATTTGAGCACGGGGGTTTTATTTTGAGCATCGATATCAGATTTTCTTCTGTGCTTCGCAATAAACACAGCGGCAGATTCCGTTTTCTTTATCGGTATAGCGGAAAACATGGTCAATTTCCTGCTCGATGGAAGTTATGCAGCGGGGATTATCGCAGAAAACTTTGTTGATAAGTTCTTCTTCGTGCTCACATTCGTGAGTTTCGGAAAGAAGCATCGGAGTTTCAGCAAGAAGCTTGAGAATAAGCGCCATTCTGATAAATTTTCCGCAAAGAGCCTGGTCAAAATAGCAGGCTCTGGGGTCGTTATCGACCTTGGTGCTGATCTCGTTGACTCTGGGAAGCGGATGCATGATGCAAAGATCGGGTTTTGCGGTTTCAAGTTTCGGAAGATCGAGCACGAAGGAGTTTTTAAGACGCTCGTATTCTTCTTTATCCGCAAAACGTTCTCTCTGGATTCTGGTCATATAGAGAACGTCAAGTTCGGAAATCGCTTCTTCAATGGTACGGACTTCTTTATAGGGAATTCCTTTTTTATCAAGGGTTTCGGTCTTGATATATTCCGGAACGGAAAGTTCTTCCGGAGAGATGAGAACAAATCTGATTCCGGTATATCTTGCGAAAGCGGCGATAAGGGAATGAACAGTTCTTCCGAATTTAAGGTCGCCGCAGATTCCGATGGTAAGGTCGTTAAGTCTGCCTTTGTGACGGCTTATGGTGAGAAGGTCGGTAAGAGTCTGGGTGGGGTGGAAATGTCCGCCGTCGCCTGCGTTGATTATCGGAATACGGGAAGCTTTTGCCGCAACAACGGGTGCGCCTTCCTTCGGATGGCGCATTGCGATTATATCCGCATAGCAGTTTACGGTGCGGATTGTATCCGCACAGCTTTCGCCTTTTGCGGTGGAGGAGCTTCCTGCTTCGGAAAATCCGAGAACGCCGCCGCCGAGGCTCAGCATTGCCGCTTCAAAGCTGAGGCGGGTTCTGGTGGAAGGTTCGAAGAAAAGGGTCGCAAGAATTTTGCCTTCGCAGGCTTTTGCATATTTTCCGGGGTTTTCGATGATATCGTTGGCGGTGGAAATAAGACCGTCGATTTCTTCCACGGAAAGGTCGAGAATATCAATAAGATTGCTCATTTATTTTGCTCCGTTTACTGCAAGATAGTTTTTGATTCTGGTTACGTTTTCTTCGTTTGCAGGGTCTTCTTCAAGGAATTCGATAATATCGTAAACGTCAACAACGGAATATACCGGGAATCCGAACTGTTCAGCAATTTCTTCCATTGCACCTTTTTCGGTCTGGCCTTTTTCCTTGCGGTTTACCATGATGAATGCTGCAATAACTTTGGTTCCTTCAAGCTGGCTGAGGATTTCCATAGATTCGCGGATTGCGGTTCCTGCGGTGATAACGTCTTCGATGATTACGATTTCCTGGCCTGCCTGGGGAATATAACCGACGAAAGTGCCGCCTTCGCCGTGGTCTTTTGCTTCTTTTCTGTTGAAGAAGAAGGGAACGTCAAGGCCGTTTTTGGAAAGAGCAACTGCTGCGGAAATGGAAAGCGGAATGCCTTTGTATGCAGGGCCATAGAGAACTGCGTCTTTTTTGCCGAGTTTGTCAAAATATGCTTTTGCATAGAATTCGCCGAGTTTGGAAATCTGGTCGCCGGTTTTGATCATGCCCGCGTTTACGAAATAAGGGATTTTACGGCCGGATTTTGCGGTGAAATCACCGAATTTGAGAACTCCTGCGCTCTGGAGGAATTCGATAAATTCTCTTTTATAAGCTTCCATGGTTTTATCTCCTTTTATGTATCTTTATCAGTCAACAAATTCTGCTACGCAGCGTTCATAAGCTGCAACCGGGTCTTCTGCTGCGGTGATAGGTCTGCCTACTACGATATAGTCGGAACCGAATGCTTTTGCGTCAGCAGGGGTCATAACACGTTTCTGGTCGCCTTTGTCGCCGTCTGCAAAACGAACGCCGGGGGTTACGGTGATGAATTCAGCGCCGCAGGAAGTATGAACTTTTTCGGATTCAAGCGGAGAGCAGACTACGCCGTCAAGACCTGCTTTTTTTGCGTTCTGAGCATAGTGCATAACAACTTCGGGAAGGGGTTCTTTAATAAGAAGATCGTTTTCCATTGCTTCCTGGTCGGTGGAAGTAAGCTGGGTTACTGCGATGAGAAGGGGGCGGGTGCCGTCGGGTCTGGTAAGGCCTTCGATTGCTGCTTCCATCATTCTGCAGGTACCTGCGGCATGGAGGTTGGTCATATCAACGTCAAGTCCGGAAAGAACGGACATTGCTTTTTTAACAGTGTTGGGGATATCGTGAAGTTTGAGGTCGAGGAAGATTTTGTGGCCTCTTGCTTTGATTTCACGGACGATGGAAGGGCCTTCTGCATAGAAAAGCTCCATACCGATTTTTACGAAAGGTTTTTTGCCCTCGAATTTATCGAGGAACTCAAAAGTTTTTTCTGCGGAAGAAAAATCGCAGGCAATAATAACGTCTTTTCCCATTTTATTTAACTCCTCCTATAATTTCGCTGAGATTATTGATTCCGTATTTATCCATAACGCGCGGCAGATCGTTGATGATGTCGCGGCAGATATAAGGATCCACAAGGTTTGCGGCGCCGACCTGAACAGCGGTTGCGCCCGCAAGCATAAGTTCGATTACGTCTTCGGCGCAGGAAACGCCGCCCATTCCGACGATCGGGATTTTAACAGCCTGGGCAACCTGGTAAACCATTTTTACTGCAACCGGGAAAATTGCCGGGCCGGAAAAACCGCCCATTTTGTTTGCGATAACGGGCTTTTTGGTCTTGAGGTCGATTCTCATTCCCATAAGAGTGTTGATGAGAGAAAGGCCGTCTGCGCCTGCTTCTTCGCAAGCTTTTGCGATTGCCACGATATCGGTTACGTTCGGGGAAAGTTTTACGATAACAGGTTTGGTTGTAACGGCTTTTACCGCTTTAACAATAGTTGCTGCTGCTTCCGGGGAAGTTCCGAAGCTCATACCGCCGCCGTGTACGTTGGGGCAGCTGATGTTTACTTCAAGCCAGCCGACCTGGTCGCATTTATCAAGTTTTTCGCAGGTATAGGCATAATCCTCAACGGAGAAACCGGAAACGTTTGCCATAACTTTTTTGTTGAAGCATTTTGCAAGTTTCGGAAGTTCCTCACCGATTACTTTTTCAACGCCCGGGTTCTGAAGACCGACGGCGTTTATCATTCCGGCAGTGCATTCTGCAATTCTGGGGGTGGGGTTTCCGAATCTCGGTTCTTTGGTTGTTCCTTTGAAGGAGAAAGTTCCGAGCATGTTGATATCATAGAGTTCGGCGAATTCATAGCCATAGCCGAAAGTTCCGGAAGCGGGGATAATGGGGTTATCCATTTCGATTCCGCAAAGATTTACTTTTAATCTTTCCATAAGATCTCCTCCTTCATCATAATGGGGCCGTCTTTGCAGATTCGTTTGAATCCGGTAAGGGTCTTGCAGGAACAGCCCATGCAGGCGCCGAAGCCGCAGCCCATTCTTTCCTCGAAGCTGAGCTGGCCGGAAGTTTCGGAAGCGTTCCATACCGCTTTAAGCATGGGTTCCGGACCGCAGGTGAAGAAATGGGTGTAATCGATTTCTTTCATTGCTTCGGTTACAAAACCTTTGATTCCGTAAGAACCGTCAACGGTTGTTACATAAACTTTGCATCCGAGAGCTTTGAATTCTTCTTCATAGAAGATTTCGTCTTTGGTGTTGAAACCGAGAATCACGGAAACTTCCTTGCCCTCTTTGCAAAGTTCTTTTGCAAGCATATAAAGAGGAGGAACGCCGACGCCGCCGCCGATAAGAAGCGGTTTTTCGCCGGAAATTGAAGTATCGTATCCGTTTCCGAGGGAGGAAAGGATATCGAGAGTTCCTTCGGTCATATCTCTCATCTGTTCGGTGCCTTTTCCGACAACCTTATAGATAAGGGTGAGTTTTCCTTCTTCTGCGTCGCAGATGGAAATGGGGCGGCGGAGATAAAGTCCGTCGAGTTTGATATTTACAAACTGACCGGGGCGGGTGATATCGGAAGTATCACCCGCAAGGATCATTTCCATAATGTCCTTTGTAAGGGGTCTGTTTTCTTTAATTTCAAAAAGCAGCTGTCTCATATTTCCTCCTTAAGCGTCGATGGTGGAGATGCAAAGGGTGGTTTCTTCAAGAACGTCAAGAAGAACTTTTACGGTATCGAGTGCGGTGAAAACGGAAACGTTGTTTTCGATCGCATAGTTGCGGATAAGCTGGCCGTCATATTCGGAACCGACAGCGGCAACGTCGCGGGTGTTGATTACGTAAGCGATGTGGCCCTGGCGGAGAGAATCGCGGATCTCTTCGTTGCCTTCGCTGATTTTATGAAGAACGTGGGTTCTGATTCCGTTTTCTTTAAGGAATTTTGCGGTGCCTGCGGTTGCTTCAATGTTGAAACCGAGGTCATAGAAACGGCGGATAAGGGGAAGAGCTTCTTCTTTATCTTTATCTGCGATGGTTGCGAAGATTGTGCCGTAGTTCTGAAGGTGCATTCCGGAAGCCTGGAGTGCTTTATAAAGTGCGCGGTTGAGCTTATCGTCATAACCGATTGCTTCGCCGGTGGATTTCATTTCGGGAGAAAGGTAAGCATCAAGTCCGTGGATCTTGTTGAAGGAGAATACCGGAACTTTTACGTACCATCTCTTCTTTTCGTCCGGATAGATTCCGAAGATTCCCTGTTCTTTAAGGCTCTTGCCAAGGATTACTTCGGTTGCGATATCCGCAAGGCTGTAACCGGTGGATTTGGAAAGGAAGGGAACGGTTCTGGAAGAACGGGGGTTAACTTCAATAATATAAACGTCGTCGTGTTCGTCAACGATGAACTGGATGTTGTAAAGACCGATGATTCCGATTCCGAGACCGAGTTTTTTAGCATACTGGAGAATGGTTCCTTTGACTTTGTCGGAAATGCTGAAGGTGGGATATACGCTGATGGAGTCGCCGGAATGGATACCGGTTCTTTCAACAAGTTCCATGATTCCGGGTACGAAAACGTCGATTCCGTCGCAGATTGCATCGACCTCAACTTCTTTGCCGAATACGTATTTATCTACGAGAACGGGTTTGTCTTCGCCGAGTTCAACCGCGGTTTTAAGGTAGGTGCGGAGCTGTTCTTCGGTTGCGACGATCTGCATTGCGCGTCCGCCGAGAACGAAGGAAGGACGGACAAGAACGGGATAGCCGATTTCAGCAGCAGCTTTGCAGCCGTCTTCGATATTGGTGACAGCTTTGCCCTTCGGCTGGGGAATGTTGAGTTCTTTAAGGATTTTTTCGAAGCTGTCGCGGTTTTCTGCTCTTTCAATTGCGTCGCAATCGGTACCGATGATTCTAACGCCTCTGTCGCGGAGCGGTTCCGCAAGGTTGATTGCGGTCTGGCCGCCGAGGGAAGCGATTACGCCTTCGGGTTTTTCGAGTTCGATGATGTTCATTACATCTTCGGGAGTAAGAGGCTCAAAATAGAGCTTGTCGCTGGTGGTGTAGTCGGTGGAAACAGTTTCGGGGTTGTTGTTGATGATGATTGCTTCGTAACCGGATTTTTTGATTGTGGTTACCGCGTGAACGGTGGAATAGTCGAATTCAACGCCCTGGCCGATTCTGATAGGACCTGCGCCGAGAACGATGATTTTCTTTTTATCGGTTACAATGGAAGTGTTTTCGCCGGTATAGGAAGAATAGAAATAAGGGATATATGCTCCGCAATGGAAGGTATCGACCATTCTGTAAACCGGGAACATATTCTTTTCTTTTCGGAAATCAAAAACTTCGATTTCGCTGCAGTTCCAGAGTTTTGCGACAAATTCATCACCGAAGCCCATTTTCTTTGCTTCAAGAAGAACAGCTTCGTCTTTAATGTTCTCTTTGACTTTGTTTTCCATCTTTACGATGTTTTCAACAGCTTTAAGGAAGAATTCGGTGATTTTGGTGACTTCGTGAAGTTTTTCGGTGGTTTCGCCGCGGCGAAGAAGTTCGGTGATTCCGAAGATATTGTCATCGCGGAACTGTTCGATATATTTATAGATTTCTTCGGTGCTCATGCCGTCGAATTTTTTAAGATAGAGGTGGCAAACGCCGGTTTCGAGGGAGCGGACGCCTTTGAGGAGGCATTCTTCAAGGTTGGAACCGATTCCCATGATTTCGCCGGTTGCTTTCATCTGGGTTCCGAGGGTGTTGGGTGCGGAAGCAAATTTATCGAAGGGGAAGCGCGGAAGTTTTGCGATTACGTAATCGAGGGAAGGTTCGGTTTTTGCAGTGGTTCCCGCAAGTTCGATTTCGTCAAGAGTCATGCCGACAGCGATTTTTGCGGTGACTTTTGCGATGGGGAATCCGCTTGCTTTGGAAGCAAGAGCGGAAGAACGGGAAACGCGGGGGTTAACTTCGATAAGATAATATTCGGAAGAGTTGGGGTTGAGAGCAAACTGAACGTTGCAGCCGCCTTCGATTTTAAGTTCGCGGATAAGTTTGATTGCGGAATCGTTGAGCATTTTCATATCGTGATTGGAAAGGGTCATGATGGGAGCAACAACGATGGAGTCGCCGGTATGTACGCCGACGGGATCGACGTTTTCCATTCCGCAGATGGTGATAGCGTTGTCTGCGGAGTCGCGCATAACTTCAAATTCGATTTCTTTATAACCTTTAACGCTCTTTTCGATAAGAACCTGGTGAACGGGGGAAAGTTTAAATGCGTTTCTTCCGATTTCAACAAGTTCTTCTTCGTTATAAGCAAAACCGCCGCCGGTTCCGCCAAGGGTGAATGCGGGACGGAGAACAACGGGATAACCGATTCTTTCCGCTGCACCTTTTGCTTCATCAAGGTTATAGGTGATTTCGGAAGGAATGGTGGGTTCGCCGATGGACTGGCAAAGTTCCTTGAACATTTCGCGGTCTTCGGCTCTTTCGATACTTTCACTGCTTGTTCCGAGAAGTTTTACACGGCATTCTTTAAGAATACCTTTTTTCTCAAGCTGCATTGCAAGGTTAAGGCCGGTCTGGCCGCCGATTCCGGGAACGATTGCATCGGGTCTTTCGTGGCGGATGATTTTTGCGATGTATTCAAGAGTAAGAGGCTCCATATAGACCTTATCGGCGATGAGGGTATCGGTCATGATGGTTGCGGGGTTACTGTTGCAAAGAACAACCTCATAGCCTTCTTCTTTAAGTGCAAGGCATGCCTGGGTTCCTGCGTAGTCAAATTCCGCAGCCTGGCCGATTACGATAGGGCCGGAGCCGATGATGAGGATTTTTTTGATGTCCGTTCTTTTTGCCATTCGTTTTCGCTCTCCTTCGTTTTATATCTGAAAATTATTTATAAACAATCTGTCCGTCTTTGACAGTAAGCATACATTTTCCGAAAAGTTCCCAACCTTCAAAAGGGGTAGCTTTTCCCATGGAAATAAACTTTTCCGGTTCAACTTTTTCAAGGGCTTCAAGATCCCATACGGTGAAGTCGTTTCCGAGTTCTATTCCGAATCTCTTTCTCGGATTGATTGCAAGAAGCTCTATTGCTTTTTCAAGGGTTATGATCCCTGTTTTTACAAGTTTTGTATAAACAACCGGGAAGCAGGTTTCGATTCCGGTTATTCCGAAGGGAGATTTTTCAAGTCCCTTCGATTTTTCCTCGGCGGAATGAGGCGCATGGTCCGTTGCGATCATGTCGATGGTTCCGTCCTTTATTCCTTCGATAAGGGCTTCCCTGTCCTCTTTTCCGCGAAGAGGAGGATTCATTTTGAATCTTCCCTCTTCCTGCAAATCGGAATCATCCATTACAAGATAATGGGGTCCGGTTTCGCAGGTCACATTTACGCCTTCGGCTTTTGCCTTGCGGATTATATCAACGCTTTCCTTGGTGGAAATATGGCAGACATGATAGGCGCATCCGGTTTCCTTTGCAAGACGAAGATCGCGTTCAATCTGTTTCCATTCGCTTTCGCTGCAGATTCCCCGGTGGCCGTGTTCTTTTGCGTAATCGCCGTCGTGGATGTATCCGCCCCGGAGAAGTTCATTCACTTCGCAATGGGCTACTATCATCTTTCCGAGAGCCTTTGCACGGAGCATTGCTTCGCGCATCATCTCTTCGCTCTGAACTCCCCTTCCGTCGTCGGAAAAAGCGATTACCTTTTCCGCAAGGGATTCCATATCCACAAGTTCCTCGCCTTTTTCGCCGATCGTAATTGCGGCATAGGGCAGAACTTCAATAACGGCATCCCGCTCGATTATATCGGTCTGTTCTTTAAGGTGTTCAATGGAATCCGGAACGGGATTAAGGTTAGGCATTGTGCAGACGGAAGTATATCCGCCTTTTGCGGAGGCCATTGAACCGGATTTTATCGTTTCCTTATAAGAAAACCCCGGTTCACGAAAATGCACATGCACATCGCAAAAACCGGGGAATACGGCATATTTTGAAAAATCGGAAACAAAGCCCTCTTCCGCAGAAGAAACTTCTGCGAAGAAAGCGTTTTCGGAAAATTCGGATTTGAATTCAACTTTTTTGGTTTCGTAAGCACTCATTATTGAAAAATCCTTTCAAAACAAAAAATCCGCCAGAGAACAGAATTCACCGGCGGAATGCATACAAAAATTACGGCACCGCAAATTTTTAAATGCAAAGCGCCAGAACATGATATATACAATCTTGCCGATCTCTCTGTATCGTCTTTAAAGATTTATTTTTTATATAATAACATAATAAATATGAAGTGTCAAGGGAGTTGACACTATCAAGGAACCTTTTTTATTCCCTGCTTCCAAGGATAACGTCAAGAACTTCCGAAGCTTCTTCGGCTTTTCCTTTCGGGATAACGATTCTTCTTTTTTCCCCTTCGATTGCAACGGAAAACCAACCGCAGCGGTCGAAATATCCGACTTTTATTCTTTCTTTTTCAAATTCCTCAACGATCGGTCTTACGTTTTTATAATAGAGAACGCCGATTTTTTCTTCTCCGAAATAGAATTTTGCGTCTCTGTCCGAATCCGCCCGAAGGTATCCTTCGGCAGAAAAAACATACGGGAACGAAATCAGATGTTCGTCTCTTTCGTATTTTCCGGAATTTTTCTTTTTATCCGAAACGGATTTAAAAAACACAACTGCTCCCATAAAAACCGCAACCGCAAAGGAAAGATACCATCTTTCCGGCGCAATAAAAACAAAGCCGAGAAGAGAAATTGCTCCGCAGATAATTCCGCCGAAAACAGCCGCCGGAATTTCGCTTTTCCATTCGTTTTTCATAATCGGAAAACGCCTCCTTTTCATGTTTTACATTTTAACATTTTTTCTTCTTGTTTTCATCAATATTTTTTGAATTTTTCCGGTTTTGTGTGACAAAATCACAGAAAAACAGATTAAAACCTGATAAAATACGAATCACAGAAAGAAATTACCCAACTTTTCAAATAAAAAAATTAAAACTTTGGAGGAAATTATTATGAATAAAAATAAATTTTATATCTGCGAACATTGCGGTAACGTTGTTGAAATGGTAAACGATTCCGGAGTCCCGGTAATGTGCTGCGGCCAGAAAATGAAAGCCCTTGAACCCGGTGTTGTTGAAGCAAGCCACGAAAAACATATCCCCGTTGCCGAAGTTGAAGGCAATCTCGTTAAGGTAACCGTCGGTTCCGTTGAACACCCCATGGCGGAAGAACACAGCATCCTCTGGATCTATCTTAAAACCGACAAAGGCGGTTACAGAAAGAACCTTGCTCCCGGCGAAGCACCCAAGGCCGTTTTCGCTCTTCATGACGAAAAACCGGTTGAAGTATATGCTTACTGCAACCTTCACGGTCTCTGGAAAGCCGACGTTTGATTGAAACAGAACGGAGGCGGTCCATATGATGGATAAAAAAGTCCACAAACTTTTAAATCAGCAGATAAACAAGGAATTTTATTCCGCCTATCTCTATCTTGATTTTTCAAACTGGTTCAGTTCAAAGGGGCTTGACGGTTTCGCAAACTGGTATCTTATCCAGGCGCAGGAGGAACGCGACCACGCAATGCTGTTCTATAAATATCTTCAGAACGAAAGCCAGCCCGTTTTTCTTGAAGCAATAGCAAAACCCGATAAAGTTTTCGAAAACGGAATGGACGTTCTCAAAGCGGGACTTGAACACGAAGAATATGTGACTTCGCTTATCAATGATATCTATTCCGCCGCGGAAAAGGTAAAAGATTACCGCACAATGCAGTTCCTCGATTGGTTCATCAAGGAACAGGGCGAAGAGGAAACCAACGCCAACGGAATGATTTCCAAAATGGAACTTTTCGGTTCCGACCCCCGAAGCCTCTATCTTCTTGACAAGGAACTTTCGGCAAGAGTTTATTCGGCGCCATCCCTTGTTTTATAATAATCCGACTTTCAAAAAAAGCGGCTTTTCGTAAACCGGAAAGCCGCTTTTTCGCATGAGCATCAGATAAAATTCAAAACAAAAGACCCGTGCTCAAAGAAATTTTCTGTCCTTCTGTAAATTATTCCGAAGAAGATTTGAAACCGGAATAATAATGCTGTATAATAAAATATATAATCACTTCATTTTACGGAGGTGCATCCGATGCTTAAAATTTTTATGACCGGCGACAACCATATCGGTCTTAAATATGTGAAATACGGTGAAAAAGCTGCATTTCTTGCCGAAAAGCGAATTTCCGCTTTTCGTGATATGGTGAAAAAGGCAAACGAAGAAGAATGCGGACTTTTTGTGATAACCGGCGACCTTTTCGAAAATATTTCCGGAATTGCGAAAAGGGATATTGTTTCTCTCCTCAGCATCCTTTCCGAATTTAACGGAACCGTTGCGGTGCTCCCCGGAAACCACGATTATTACAACGAAGAAGCAAAAATCTGGAATGACTTCAAAGCTGCTTCCGATTCCTGCCATAATATTCTGCTCTTAAACGAATACAGACCGTATTCTCTTTTTGCCGGTGACCATAAGGTAATAATCTATCCTGCTTTCTGCACTTCCAAACATTCCGAACCGGGCGAAAACAACCTTGGCTGGATAAAAGATGAGAATATCGTTCCGGACGGAATCTACCGCATCGGTATTGCTCACGGTGCTGTTGAAGGAGAAACCATTGACAGCGAAGGAAGATATTTCCTTATGGCAAAAAAAGAACTGGAAGCAATTCCTGTTGATGCATGGCTTATCGGACACACCCACGTTCCCTTTCCAAGTAACCTTACGGAAGAATTTTCCGCCTGCGACAGGATTTTCAACGTCGGAAGCCACGTTCAGCCGGACGTTGCCACCAACACCGAAGGCGGCTGCTTCATAATCGAAATCGGCGAAGACAAAAAAATTAAAGCCAAAAAATTCATTTCCGGAAATATCCGTTTTTACCGTCCGGAAATAAAGCTTTCCGCAGGAAAAATGGAAGAAATTCTTGACAGAGAACTTTCCGCATTTAACAGCGAAAGCGTCATCGACGGAATGATTCTCTCCGGAACCGCAAATAAAGATGAATACGAGGACCGCAGAGAAATCATCGAAAAAGCTCTTTCCCGTTTTGTAAGCGGAAGCTATGACGATTCCGCTCTCAGCAAACTTATCTCAAAAGAACTTATAGATTCTGAATTTGCCGAAACTTCCCTTTCCGCGGCGGTTCTTTCCGCGCTTCTTGAAGAGCCGAAGGAAGCACAGCTTGTTTATGAACTTCTTGGAGAACTGAAAGGAGGAAAAAGAAAATGATAATCAAAAAAGTTTCCACTGAACAGTTTGCCGGAATCCGCGACAGAGAAGTTACTTTCAGCGACGGAATAAACGTTGTTTACGGAAAGAACGAAAGCGGAAAATCCACCCTTGTAAATCTTATTTCCCGTACCCTTTTCCAGGACGCAAAAACCGACCGCCGAAGAGATAAAGAATTTCTTTCACGCTATTTCCCGACCGAAACAAAAGGCAGCAGCGCAAAGAATGGCTATATTCAGGGAAAAGTTGTTTTTGAAGCCGAAGACGGCGAATACACAGTCACCAAAGAATGGGGCGATGACCCTGTCTGCAAACTTTCCGCCCCTTCCGGAATGATAAAAAACCAGAGCGACATCAACGCCGAACTTAAAAAAGTCCTTTGCTACGGCGAGGGAATCTATTCCGAAATGCTTTTCTCTTCCCAGCACAACACCGATATTTCTTTACAAAGTATTCTCAATTCTTCCGAAAACACCGACGCAAAAAAGGAAATCACCGAAGTTGTAACCAAGGCTTTTTCCGAAAGTGACGGAATTTCCGCAGAAAATATCGAAAAAGCCATCGATAAAAAAATCGATGAACTCGAAGGAAAACATTGGGACAGAGAAAACGATGTTCCCATGAGAAAAGCCGGAAGATGGATCTCCGGAATCGGCGAAGTACATAAAGCATACCACGATTTTCTTGACGCGAAGGAAAACATTGATAAAATTTCAGAGCTTGAAAACAATGTTTCGGCTTCGGAAGCAAAATTCAAAACCGCAAAAGCCGCAAAAACCGAGGCCGAAGAAAAATACAGCAAATTTATAGATTTTGCAAATTTTCTCAGCACCCGCGGCGAACGCAAAAAGAACCTTGAAAGACTTGAAGCGGATTTGCTTGAATTCAGAGCGGATGCGGAAAAATGGCCCGAAACAGCAAAAAATCTTAAAAGAGCCGAAATCCTTTCAAAAGAAAAACACGGCCGTGAAATCCTCAATAAATACGAGGAAGCAAAACCTGTTTTTGAAGCTGTTTCCGCTCTCAAGAAAAAACTTGAGGAAATGCGCTGCCCTTCCGAAAAGGATATTTCGGACGCGAAACAGGCAAACGCCAGAATTGAAACGCTTAAAAACAAACTTTGCGGAATAAATCTTTCCGCCGCTGTCCGGATGTTCGGCGGAAATAACCTCGAGGTAAAATCCCTTGTAACCGGTGAAAACCTTTATAACGGCGAAGATAATATCATTATCAAAGAAGCTGTTTCTCTCAAAATTCCCGGAGTTATGGAAATGCAGCTTGCTCCTGCAAACATCAATTTCGAGGAAACCGAGCAGGATATTATCAAAAATAAAACTCTCATAAGCGGAATTCTTATAAAATACGGCGTTCCGGATATTGCCTCTCTTGAAAATCTTGCAAAAAGCTATATCGCAACCGAAAACGAAATCAGGATAAACGAAACCCGCCTTGACCGTATAACCGGCTTTATTCCTTTTGCGGAACTTGAAAATGAATCCGAAAAAACCGAAGGCGAAATCCGAGAAATGAACGAAATTGAAAACGAAATCCGCAAAATCTGCGGATATGATGATATCAATTCTTTCGTTACAAAAAGCAGCGTTATCATTTCTTCGTTTGAAAATGCGTACATATCCCCGGAAAATCTTCACGAAAAAATCGAAACCTGCAAAAAAGAAATTTCCGCTTACAAAGAATCCGAAAAAGAAGCGGAAAACATTCCCGAAGAATATCTTGGAATTTCCGATCCGCAGGCTTACCTTAAAGCACTTAAGGATTCCATTGACGCTGCAGGCAACAGTTGCGACATTGCTTCCGGTGAAAGAACCGCAGCTTTGGTAAACCTCAGCAACTACATTGAAATCCATCCGGACCCTAAAGCAGCTCTTGAAAAAGCTGAAAGAATTTTCGGCGAAAAAAACGCCCTTCTTAAACACTGGATCCATATCAAAGAAATCTTCGGCGAAGTCCGTGAGAAATTCCGCGGAAACCCGATGGAAAAACTTTCCAAAAGCTTTACCGATTATCTCGGAATCATTTCCGGCGAAAGAATTTCTTCCGAATTTCCGGACGAAGAAAGGCTTGAAATGGAAATTTACAGCGGTAAAAACAAACTCGACTACGGAAAGCTTTCCGAAGGAACGAAGGAAACCGTTTCCCTTGCGTTCCGCCTTGCGGTTCTCGACCATCTCTTCCCCGATGGCGGCGGTGTGATTGTTTTTGACGATCCGTTTACCGATATGGACGCGGACCGCGCCGCAAAATCCTGTGAACTTATCAAAAAATGTGCGGAAAAGCATCAGGTAATATTCCTCACCTGCAACGAGGA
Organism: Oscillospiraceae bacterium; assembly: GCA_045631325.1. Classification (GTDB taxonomy): domain Bacteria; phylum Bacillota; class Clostridia; order Oscillospirales; family Ruminococcaceae; genus UMGS1668. The sequence goes on along the minus strand of JAZQUO010000035.1, from coordinate 18,194 downwards.
TTACAAAGAAATGCTTTGCGGAAAAGTTATTGATATGTAAAATAAGAAGTCCCGTGCTCATATGAGCACGGCACTTCTCTTCATTTCAAAACAATTTTATAAAAAAGTATATTTCCCCTTCTTTTACAGATACTAACATCATAATTTGTAAAAACAAGGAGAGATTCATATATGAAAGCAACAGGCATAGTGCGCCGCATCGACGACCTCGGAAGAGTTGTTATCCCGAAAGAAATCCGAAGAACAATGAGAATTCGTGAGGGCGACCCTCTCGAAATTTTTACCGATAACGAAGGCGGAGTCATCTTTAAAAAATATTCCCCCATCGGCGAACTTGCTTCCTTCGCCGGACAATATGCGGAAGTTCTTTACAAGGTCGGCGGATGTCCCGTTCTGATCTGCGACCGTGACAGCGTTGTTGCCGCCGCAGGAATTCCGAAAAAAGAAGTGCTTGAACGGCGGGTCACCCCAATGCTTGAAGACCTTATGGAACGCCGCGCTGTTTACGGAAGAACCGGTGCTTCCGGTGAAAACCTTCTTTTCCCCGCTGAAGGAATCGACAAAGCCGCCCTTGCCGCCGCGGCGATAATTGCTTCCGGTGACGTTTGCGGAGCAGTTGTCTATCTTTCCGACGGAAGAGAAAAATCCACCGAAACGGAAACAAAACTTGTTTCCGCCGCGGCAAATTTCCTCGGAAAACAGATGGAAGAATGACGTTTTTATTTTAAAGTATTATACTTTAAAATATATAATATCGTGTAGTAGTATTGAAAAAACGGCTTATTTATGCGGTTTAACAAAAAAAGCGGCGGTCTTTTGACCGCCGCTTTTGGCTTTTTGATTAAAGGAAACCTTCAGTTTTGCTGTAAGGGCACCAGGCTCTTACTTCGATGATATTTTTGCAGTCCGGATCGGTGCAGCGAACATAAAAACTGTTCTGCCAACCGAACTGGTCGGGCTGTTCAAGCGGATCGTAAGCATGGACGATATAATAACCGTTGTCGTCTTTATATGCGCCGTCTTCGATCATATTATATTTTTTACCCTGGAAAACAATTTCACTACGCATTTTTCTTTTCCTCCGATAATTTACTGATTATAATGATACTATAAAATTTTAATTAAATCAATAGTTTTTACAAATCTGTTAATTTTTATAATAGGTATTGATTGCAAAAAAATATTGATGTATAATTGTTGCATGCGAAACAGTTTCATCTTCAACAAACCCAGAAGGAGGTTTTTTTAATGCCCGAAAGATATTACATCAACACCGAACTTCGGATTCTTTCCCGCAATATTGCCAACTATTTCATCAATTACGGAAACCGCAAAAAAATTGATAAAATGACCGGTTCCGGCGGTTGGATAATCTCATATATCGCGGAAAATTATTACCGCGACGTTTTCCAGCGCGACCTTGAAAAAGAATTCGATATAACCCGCTCCACCGCATCCAAAAACGTTGACCTTCTTGTTGAAAACGGTTTTATAACAAGAGAACCCGTTGATTATGATGCCCGACTCAAAAAACTTGTTCTTACCGAAAAGGCAAACGAAGTTTTTAAAATAATGCGAAACGACCGCGCAACTCTTGAAGCCCAGATGCTTAACGGTTTTTCCGAAGAGGAGAAAAAACAGCTTAGGGGATTTTTGCGCAGACTTTCGGCAAATCTTGAAACCGGGGAGGAATTCTGATGTTAAAACGCCTTGCTCAATGCGTAAGGGAATATAAGCTTCCCTCCTTTCTTTCGGCTTTTTTTGTAAGCCTTGAAGTTGTAATGGAAGTTCTTATTCCTTTCGAAATGGCGGATATGCTCGACTTCGGCATAAACGCCGGAAATATGGAATTTGTTATCCAAAGCGGAATAAGACTTATGATTTATGCCTGCCTTACGATTCTTTTCGGAAATCTTGCGGGAAGAGCAGCTTCGACCGCCGCCTGCGGATTCGGCAAAAACCTCCGTAAGGATATGTATTATAATATCCAGAATTTCTCCTTTTCAAACATAGATAAATTTTCCGCATCAAGCCTTATCACAAGAATGACCACCGACGTTCAGAACGTACAGCAGGCATATCTTATGCTTGTCCGCGTTGCCTTCCGTTCGCCGATCATGATGGTTTTTTCAAGCATTTTTGCTTTCAGGATCTATCCGAAGCTTGCAATGGTTTTTGTGATCTGCCTTCCGATTCTTCTTGCGGGTCTTTTATTCATTATTAAAAAAACACACCCGATTTTTGTAAGGGTTTTCAAAACATATGACCGCCTTAACAGAACCGTTCAGGAAAACCTCCGGGGAATCCGCGTTGTAAAATCCTTCATCCGCGAAGACAAGGAAATTGAAAAATTCGACGAAACTTCCGATTCCATCCGAAGCGACTTCACCCGCGCGGAAAAGAACATTGCATGGAACGCTCCCCTTATGCAGGGTTGTTCCTATACCTGCATGCTTCTTGTTGCATGGCTTGGCGCAAACGCAATCATTGCTTCCGGAAACAACCCGGAACTCGGCCTTACGACCGGTATGCTTATGAGCCTTATCACCTATTCGATGCAGATCCTCATGAGCGTTATGATGATTTCCGTAATCTTTGTAATGGTCATTATTTCCCGGGAAAGCGCAAACAGAATTTACGAAGTCCTTTCGGAAGAAAGCGACCTTAAAAACGGCGAAAACCCCGTTTCTGAAGTTCCGGACGGCAGCATTGAATTCAAAAACGTAACTTTCCGCTATTCCGAAAAAGCCGACAAAAACGTTCTCAGCAACGTTTCCGTAAAGATAAAATCCGGTGAAACAATCGGTATCATCGGCGGAACCGGTTCTTCAAAATCCACCTTCGTCCAGATGATCCCCCGTCTTTATGACGCAACCGAAGGCTTTGTTTCCGTCGGCGGAATCGACGTTCGAGATTACGATCTTGAAACTCTCCGCGACAGCGTTGCAATGGTTCTTCAAAAGAACGTTCTCTTTTCCGGAACGATCCGCGAAAACCTTCTTTGGGGCAACGAAAACGCAACTCAGGAAGAAATCGAACACGCCTGCGACCTTGCCCAGGCTTCTCCGTTTATAAACGAAATGCCCGAAAAATATGAAACCTATATTGAACAGGGCGGCGCAAACGTTTCCGGCGGACAGAAACAGCGTCTTTGCATTGCAAGAGCGCTTCTTAAAAAACCGAAGGTTCTTATCCTCGACGACTCCACAAGCGCTGTCGACACAAAAACCGATGCACTTATCCGCAAGGCTTTTGCGGAAGAAATTCCCGATACCACAAAAATAATCATTGCCCAGAGAATCGCTTCCGTTATGGATGCGGACAAAATCATTATTCTTGATGCGGGTGAAATTGTTGCAATGGGAACCCATGAGGAACTTCTTGAAGCAAGCGAAATTTACCGCGAAACCTATGAATCCCAGATGAAAGGAGGACTTTCCGATGAATGATAAAAAACCGAACATGAAGAAACCCTCCCTTGATATGGTGACAATAAAAAGGCTTCTCAGCTATTTCAGAAATTACCGCATCCAGATGGTTTTCGTTTTCCTTTGCATCGTTCTTGCAACCGTTGCAAGCGTTGCTTCCTCCCTTTTCATCAAAACCCTTATCGACGATTATATAACTCCCCTTGTCGGAGTTCCGAGTCCGGATTTCATGCCCCTTATCGGCGCTCTCGGGGTTATGGCGGCAATTTATATTATCGGAATTCTTTCCTCCCTTTTCTATAACAGAACGATGGCGACCGTTTCCCAGAATATCCTCAAGGATATCCGTTCTTCAATGTTCCGCCATATGCAGAAACTCCCGATAAAATATTTTGACACCCACAGCCACGGCGACGTTATGAGTTATTATACAAACGACGCCGATGCCCTCCGCCAGATGCTTTCCCAGAGCATTCCGCAGGTCATCCAGTCCATTCTTTCCATAACTTTCGTTTTCATCTCCATGCTCATCCAGAGCGTCTGGCTTACTGTAATCGTTCTGATTTTCACCTTCTTCATGATGAAGCTCCTCGGAGTCATAACCGGAAAGTCCGGCCATTATTTCATGGAAGCCCAGCGTTCCATCGCCGGAATGAACGGTTATATCGAAGAGATGATAAACGGACAGAAAGTTGTGAAAGTTTTCAACCACGAAGAAAAGGCAAAAGAGGCTTTTGACGGAAAGAACGGCGAACTTTGCTTCAACGCAACCAACGCAAACAAATTCGCCAACACCCTTATGCCCCTTATGAACGGTCTCGGATATTTCCTCTATGTTATCATCGCGATAATCGGCGGATATCTTGCCCTTTCCGGCGTTCCTAACCTTTCCCTTTTCGGAATCGGAACTCTTACTCTCGGTACGATTGCATCCTTCCTTCAGCTTTCCAGAAGCTTCTGCCAGCCTATCGGCAACGTTTCGAACCAAATCAACTCCGTTATAATGGCTGTTGCGGGCGCAAAACGAATTTTTGAATTCATCGACGAACCCGTTGAGGAAAACAACGGCAAAGTATCCCTTGTCAACATGACAAAGAAAAACGGCATTATTGAAGAAACCGCCGAACGCACCGAACAATGGGCATGGAAAATTCCCCACGAGGACGGAACTTTTGAATACCGCGAACTTCAGGGCGGAGTCCGCCTTGAAAACGTCGATTTTTCCTATGAGGAAGGAAAAAGGGTTCTCCATGACGTTTCCTTCTATGCGGAACCGGGCCAGAAAGTTGCACTTGTCGGCGCAACCGGCGCAGGAAAAACCACTATAACAAACCTTATAAACCATTTTTACGATATTGAAAACGGCTCAATAACCTATGACGGAATCAATATCCGCGACATCAACAAAGATGACCTTCGCCGTTCAATGGGCGTTGTTCTTCAGGACGTAAACCTTTTCACCGGAACGGTTATGGAAAACCTCCGTTACGGAAGACCGGACGCCACCGACGAAGAATGTATTGCCGCCGCACAGCTTGCGGATGCGGACGCATTTATCCGTATGCTTCCGGAAGGTTACAACACCGTTCTTGAAGGGGACGGAAGCGGTCTTTCCCAGGGTCAGCGCCAGCTTATTTCAATTGCAAGGGCCGCCGTTGCGGATCCGCCCGTTATGATCCTTGACGAAGCTACCTCTTCCATCGATACCAGAACCGAAGCAATAGTTCAGCGCGGAATGGATGCGCTTATGTACGGAAGAACCGTTTTCGTAATTGCCCACCGCCTTTCCACCGTTCAGAACTCCGACGTCATCATGGTTCTTGACCACGGAAGAATCATTGAACGCGGAAGCCACGAAAAACTCCTTGAACAGAAAGGCACTTATTACAGACTCTATACCGGTGCATTCGAACTTGACTGATAAAAAAACAAAAAAAGGGACGCTTACGCGTCCCTTTTTTATTTTAAAGATATCCGCGGATATCGATTACAAGCCGTTCTTCAAGATTGATGAGCCTTTTTGTGATATCCTTTGTTATTTCATCCGCGGCTTTATATTCGTTGAGATATTTGTTGAGGGATTTCACGCCCATATTGCAGCCTTCCGTCATAAGGTCGGCAATTGTTGAATCCGATTCGTCAAAAACAAGCTTTACGTTCGTTTTGATCCAGGACATTCCCTTTGCCATCGGGTTCGGGTCTTTTCCTTCGTCGGAATTGTTCCGGAGAAGAGTGCGGATTTCTCTTTCGAGCTTTTCATGTTCCTCCTTGCAGACCGTAAGAAGCTGTTTAAGCTCCTTCGCTTTTACATAGGGAAGGACCTCATCTATCGATGACATTCCCATTTCAACCCCTGCATCGCATTCCCGGAGAAGTTTTATATTATCGCTTTCCATTTATAATTCCACTTCCTTTCTTTTAAGAATATTATGCCCGCTTTGAGGAGGAAATATCTGCATCCGGAAATTTTAAAAAAAACAAAAAAAGCACCCTTACGGGTGCTTTTTATTTACGGATCTTATTCCTCTTCCTCTGTTTCCTTCGGAAGGATTTTTGCGTGAACTCTTGCAATATGATGTTCCTCAACCTGAGTTACGGTGAATTCAACACCCTGATATTCAACAACCGGGTGTTCGTCCTCTTCCGGAATTCTTCCGAGAATATCCATAATAAGTCCGGAAAGGGTATCGTAATCCGAATCCTCATCAACTTCAATATCGAGAAGCTCTTCGATATCGCTTAAAAGAACGGTGCCTTCAAAATCAAAGTTATCTTCGTCGATGGCGCTGATTTCTTCTTCCTCGTTGTCATATTCATCCTGAATATTGCCCATTACGGATTCGATAAGGTCTTCCATGGAAACAAGTCCGGCGGTGCCGCCGTATTCGTCAACAACGATTGCCGCCTGGATCTTCTTCTGCTGGAATTCAAGAAAAGCCTCGCGGCAGCTGTTGGACTCCGGAATGAAGTTTACCGGGCGGATGAAATCCGCAACTTTTCTTCCTTCAAGAGTGGTGTCGCCGATGAGGGAAAGAAGGTCTTTCGCGAAGATGACACCTTTGATGTTATCGATGGTTTCATCATAAACAGGCATTCTTGAATAGCCGTCGGAAATTGCAAGATCGACCGCTTCGCATATAGGAGTTTCCATTTCGATTGCGGTAAGGTCTTTTCTGTGGGTCATGATTTCGCCGACACTTCTGTCATCGAATTCGAAGATGTTGTTGATCATCTCTTTTTCCGTTTCCTCAATGGTGCCTTTTTCGTCGGCAACATCAAGCATCATACGGATATTTTCTTCGGTGGCTTCCTCGGGTTCTTCGTCGGGGTTGATTCCGCAAAGGCGGAGAACAAGATTTGCGGAACCGTTGAGAATAAACACAAAAGGTCTGAAAATTTTATAGAATAAAGAAAGCATTCCTTCAAGGGCATAAGCAGTCTTTTCCGGGTGATTCATGGCAATGCGCTTCGGAACAATTTCGCCGACCACAAGGAAAACATAGGAAAGCAGTGCAGCAAGAACAAAAACAATCGCGCCTTCGATTATTCCGGATTCAACGGGAATATATTCCCCGATAAAATCGGCCAGCATTTTTGCCGCGCCGGAATCCGAAAGTGCAATTGCGGCAAAAGCCGCAGCAAGAAAACCGGAAAGGTTTTTTGCAACTTTTACTGTTGTAAGAAAATTATTGGGCGCATCGACAATTTTTGCGATTCGTTTTGCTTTTTTGTTTCCGTCTTCGGCTTCTTTGCGAAGTTTTGTGTCGTTAAAAGAAATTACAGCGGTTTTGCTCATTGCAAAAAACGCATTTGCCAAAACAAGAATCAGTACTAAAATAATTGTCATAGTACTTCCAGGGTCATCCATCAGAATGTTTCCTCCAATACATATAGAATAATTCAGTTTAATATAATATATTATATCATTCTTTATGTCAATAGGAGAAATGCGGTTTTTTCGCATATATCCTTGACCTTCGGGCAAAATCGTGATATGATATTCGGGCAAACTTTATATTAACACGGAGATGTATCGAAGTGGTCGTAACGAGAACGACTCGAAATCGTTTTGTCCTTAACCGGGCACGTGGGTTCGAATCCCACCATCTCCGCCAAAGAATAACCGCAACTTTGATACAAGTTGCGGTTATATTCTTTTTCTGATATAATGGTAAAAAGGCGGTGATCGTATGGAAAAAACAATTTTTGATCAAAAGCCAGATGTTGAAGTTCTGTTTGAATTTAACGGAAGCAGGAAAAATCCTGTCGCTGATGGTTATCGCCCTCATCATTTGGTAACTGGCAATTATTTAACAACTGGCGTTCATCACTATTACGACGTTCAAACTATCCCTCCGAATGGCACGGCAAAAGGCACAATCACCTTTATTACTCCTGAGGCTTATCCACATTGTCTGTGGGTAGGCAAGAAGATCAATATCCAAGAAGGCGCAAAAATCGTGGGATATGCTACTATACTTAAGGTCTTAAATCCTGATTTGTTGGGTGAGTGCGATGCATAATGCACCCCCTAAAATGATTTAGCACCCCATCCCCCAAAAAGGGGGGGCATTTGTATCAAAATTAGGGTTAGTTTTCATAAAAACAGCCTATCCTTTTGGATGGGTTGTTTTTATATTGAACAAGCAGAACCTGTCGAAAGATTTTTCTTTAAAAAGAAGCGAAAACTGTTGACATAAAGGCTTGTTTTATGGTATATTATAAGTCAGCCGTGGAGAGGTGTCCGAGCGGTTTAAGGAGCTGGTCTTGAAAACCAGTGACTCGAAAGAGCCATGGGTTCGAATCCCATCCTCTCCGCCAACTCTCTAAGCAAACTTAATATTAAAACGAGACGTTACATTTGGAGAAGTACTCAAGTGGTGACGAGGCGCCCCTGCTAAGGGCGTAGGCTGGCTCAAAACTGGCGCGAGGGTTCGAGTCCCTCCTTCTCCGCCAAAAAAAGACAACAGACTTTTGTCTGTTGTCTTTTTTTATTAATTCAGACTCGAACCCTCGGAAGAGACGAAAGCGTTTTTTCAGTTCAAAAATTCAATATCCTCTTCCGAAAACATCAGAAAAGTTTTTATTTTGTCTCCATCAAAATTTCCCTTTCGCATATCGACCGCCCGGATTCTGCTGTTTTCATAGGTTTTCCAATAATAAACCCCTTTTTCAAGGTCAAAACAGTTTGAATAAATTGTTTTTTCAAGTTTTTCTTTCGGAAGGCGGACGCAGCCGTTTATCTGCTCTGTATAACCGAGAATATGGAAAAACTGCGGAACCTCCGGGCCTTCGGAAACGGAATTATTTGCCGCAAAAGCCGCCCGGACAAAGCGCGAAGCGGAAGAAAAATCCCCCGGAAGACCGATTCCGCCCATTCCCCTGCTGTAAGGTTCAGGTTTTATTTTATCCGAAAAACGGTTTTCCGGTTCGCAAGGCGAAACGTTAAGATAATTCGCAAGATTTTTCATATGGAATCCAAAATCCGGGCTGTTTGTAAGAACTCCTGCCGGATTTTCGCTTATTTTAAGTCCGTTTTCAAGAGGTTCAACCGTAATACAGCCGGTTTTATCCGCAAAAATCCAATGGAGGGGCGTTGGCGGAAAGCTTTTGCTGAAACTTTTTTCCGTTATATTCGTTTTTTCAAGGAACCCCTTCGCTTCCGAAAGATTTTTACAAAAACCCAGAATCCGCGGAATCAGTTCAAAGGAAGCGACGTTATAAAAACCTTCCCGCTTTGGAAGATAAACCGCCTCCCCGGGAAAATTAAGTCCCGCGGCGCAAAGTCCTTTTTCGTTCATCCCGTCATAAAAAAGCGGAAAACCTTCTGCAACAATTGCCGTTCCAATTATCGGATAATGTTCTTTTTCTGCGGATGAACTGAAATTCAGCGGAAATTTCCGCGGAACAAAGGTTATTTTTTCATCATAATGGTATTCAAGATCAAGATTGCGCCCGAAAAGGGCGCTTTTGTTTTTTATAAAAACCGCCGTACACATAAAAATCTCCTTTTTTCTTTATTTTTGCCGAAAACAACTGAAAATACGCTTTTGTGTATAAAATGTAAATTTTTAAATTAAAACTTGAACTATTCATTTTTTTCTATTATAATGAAAGTATAAGATGGTTTTTCAAAAACCTGTGTTACGTTTTTTAAAAACCTATAAATCGACAGAATTTTTCAATCCCGTTCTTTTTTCAGAAAAGGAGATTTTAAATTTGACCTATGATGTTGCAATAATCGGCGCCGGAGTAATCGGCTGTGCCCTTGCAAGGGAACTTTCAAAGCGGAAATGCAAAACGGTGCTGATAGAAAAAGAAAACGACGTTGCAATGGGAACAACCTGCGCCAACAGCGCAATTATCCACGCCGGTTACGACCCGAAACCCGGCACTCTTATGGCGAAATACAATGCCCCGGGCAACCGGATGACCGGCGAGATCTGTGAAGAGCTTGACGTTCCGTTCAGACGCTGCGGCTCATTCGTTCTTGCTTTTGACGAAAACGATATGGAAACCGTAAGGGAACTTTTTGAAAACGGAACCGAAAACGGCGTTCCCGGAATGGAAATCCTTTCCGGCGACGAAGTCCGTAAAATGGAACCCAACGTTTCCGAAAAATGCGTCGGCGCGCTTTTTGCGCCTTCCGCAGGAATCATAAGCCCTTGGGAATTTGCCCTTGCAATGGCAGAACAGGCCGTCCGGAACGGCGTTGAATTAAGGCTTTCCTTCGAAGTTGATTCAATAAAAAAAGAAAACGGAAACTTTGTGATCAGCGGAAAAAACCGCGAGGAAATTGAGGCAAAATTCGTTGTGAACGCCGCGGGAGTTTATTGTGATTCCGTCGCGGAAATGATCGGCGACAAAAGTTTTTCCGTAAATTCCTCCAAAGGGCAGTATTATATTCTCGACAAAAACCAGGGCGGACTTTTTGAACACGTTATGTTCCAATGTCCCGGCCCCCTCGGAAAAGGGATTCTTGTTTCCCCGACCATTCACGGAAACCTTATGGTCGGTCCGGACGCAAACCCAGGAAGCGGAAAAGATAATATCGCAACCGACAGAAAAGGCCTTGAAAAAGTTATTGCCGCAAGCAGAAAAACGACCGGAGCGGTCGATTTCCGCCAGTGTGTAAAGAATTTTGCCGGCGTAAGATGTGAACCTTTGAACCACGATTTCATAATCGGTTTTTCAAAAGCCGACGGAAATTTCCTTAACCTTGCGGGAATTAAATCCCCCGGTCTTTCCTCTTCACCTGCAATTGCCGCGGACGCCGCAAAAATGCTTTTTGAAGCGGGAGTTCCTTCCGAAGAAAAGGAAGATTTCATAAGCGGAAGAAAAATTCTCCGTTTCCGTGAACTTTCAGATGAGGAAAAGGCTGCAGCAATCGAAAAAAATCCCGCCTACGGAAGAATAATCTGCCGCTGTGAAACAATTACCGAAGGCGAAATAATCTCTGCCCTCCGCCGTCCGATTGTTCCGAAAACCCTTGACGGAATAAAACGCCGCTGCGGTGCGGGGATGGGAAGATGCCAGGGCGGTTTTTGCGGCCCGAGAGTTCTTGAAATAATCTCCCGGGAACTCGGAATCGAATCCGAAAAAATCCTTCTCAACAGAGAAGGTTCCTATATCCTTTCCGGAAAAACCGGGAAAGGAGGAGATAATTCATGATCCGTTATGATCTTGTTGTAATCGGCGGAGGTCCCGCCGGACTTGCCGCCGCTGAAGAAGCAAAGAAAAACGGCGCCGGTTCCGTTCTTATAATCGAACGCGAAAAAGAACTCGGCGGAATTCTTAACCAATGCATACATTCCGGTTTCGGAATCCATATCTTCAAAGAACAGCTTTCCGGTCCGGAATACGCAAAAAAATTCATCGATCTTCTTCCCGGAAGCGGAATTGAAATCAAAACCGATACGACCGTAATCGGAATAACCCCGGAAAAAATCATAACCGCCGTAAGCGCGGAAGAAGGATTCCTTAAAATCGAAGCCGGCGCAATTATTCTTGCAATGGGCTGCCGCGAAAGAACAAGAAGTTCAATTTCGATTCCCGGCGAAAGACCTTCGGGAATTTTCACCGCAGGAACGGCCCAGAAATATATCAACGTTGAAGGATATATGGTCGGCAAAAAAGTCCTTATCCTCGGTTCCGGAGATATCGGACTTATAATGGCAAGGCGAATGACTCTTGAAGGAGCGAAAGTCGAAGCTGTCGTCGAAATAATGCCCCATTCAAACGGACTTAAACGCAACATTGCCCAATGCCTTGAAGATTACGGTATTCCGCTTTATCTGAGCCATACCGTAACCGATATAAAAAGCGAAAACGGCCGCCTTTCAAAAGTTGTTGTAAGCAAAGTCGATGGTTTTGAACCGATTCCCGGTACGGAAATTGAATTTGACGTTGATACTCTTCTTCTTTCCGTCGGACTTGTTCCGGAAAATGAACTTTCCCGGAAAGCCGGAATCCTTCTCGACAGCCGCACAAACGGCGCAGTTGTTGACGGAAAAATGATGACATCCGTTCCCGGAATTTTTGCTTGCGGAAACGTTCTTCATGTTCATGATCTTGTTGATTTCGTAACCGCCGAAGCGCAGAAAGCCGGAAAAGCCGCCGCGGAATATCTTTCCGGAAAAATTTCCGTTTCTCCCGAAGACATTATCGAAATCGAAGCGGGAGATTTTATCGGATACACCGTCCCGCAGAAAATCGAACTTTCCGAAACGGAAAAATTCGAAGAAATTTATTTCAGGGTAAAAAAAGTCCTTAACAACGCAAAAATCGTTCTTTCGGACGAAAATGGAGTTGTTTTAAGTAAAAACCGCGAACAGATGCTTCCGGCGGAAATGGAAAAGCTTATTATTCCGAAAAAAATTCTTGAGGAAGCAAAAGGCAGAAAACTTTTTGTTTCCGTAAAGGAGGCCGGAGAAAATGATTGAACAGATAACCTGCATCTGCTGCCCGAAAGGCTGCGTTATAACTCTCGATTCCGAAAGGCCCGGGGAAACAGTCAAAGGTTTCCGCTGTGAACAGGGAAAAGATTACGCAATTTCCGAACTGACTCATCCGATGAGGACAATTTCATCCACTGCGGAAATAAAAGGCGCTATTCATCCGAGAATCCCTGTTAAAACAAACGGAAATATTCCGAAGGAAAAAATCTTCGAAGTAATGGCAGAAATCAATAAAATTTCCGTCGAAAGCCCGGTTAAATGCGGCGACGTTTTAATAAAAAACGTCCTTGGAACCGGAACTGATATCGTTGCCTGCAAAGATATGTAAAAAAGAAAAAGCCTTCGTGCTCAACCGGACACGAAGGCTTTTTTATATCGCTTTGTTTTTAAAATTTCACTTTCAAAAGGCGCAAAGACCAGAGAACTGCAAGGAGACAGACGCCAACATCCGCGAAAACCGCAAGCCAGATCGGCGCATATCCGAATGCTCCGAGCACGAGAACAACAACCTTCGTGCTCATGATAAAAACAACGTTCTGGCGGACACAGGCCATAATCTTTTTCGCAATTGCAACCGCTTTCGGAAGTGCGGAAATTCCACCTTTCATGAGTACAATATCGGCGGATTCTATTGCCGCGTCGGTTCCCATACCCATTGCAGCACCGATATCCGCTGCTGCGAGCACCGGAGCATCGTTGATTCCGTCGCCGGTGAAAACGGTGATTCCGTTCTTTTTGATTTCTTCGATTTTTTCAACTTTATCTTCCGGCATAAGGGAGGCAAAGAAGCCTTTTACGCCGCATTTTTCCGCAATTTTTGCGGCTGCGTGCTCATTATCTCCGGTGAGCATAAAGCTGTGCTCAACTCCGAGAGAACGGAGTTTTTCAAGGCTTTCCGCTGCTTCCGGGCGAATTGTATCTTCAAGGAAAATGCTTCCGGCAAAGACGGAATCCACCGCAAGATAAAGATTTGCGCCGTTTTCTTCCAAAAGTCCGATTCCGAGATGCTCAAAAAGTTTTTTGCTTCCGCATGCAACGGCAGAACCGTTTATTTCCGCGGTTACTCCCTTGCCTGCAATTTCGGAAGCTTTATCGGCGGCGGGAATTTCGATTCCCGTTTCCTTTGCTTTTGCAACAACGCATTTTGCAATGGGGTGGTCGGAAAGTGTTTCCGCGGCCGCAGCAAAACGAAGAACTTCTTCTTCGGAAAAACCGCCTGCGGTACGGATTTCTTCAACATGGAGATTTCCGGAAGTGAGGGTTCCGGTTTTATCGAAAACCGCATTTTTAACTTTCGCAAGCTGTTCGCAATATTCGGAACCTTTTATGATGACTCCGTTTTTGGAAGCGGCACCGATTCCCGCAAAATAAGCAAGGGGAACAGAAAGAACAAGAGCGCAGGGACAGCTTGAAACAAGGAAAACAAGGGCGCGGTGGGCGCTTTCGGAAAAACCGAGCCAACCGAAAACAAACGGAACCGCAAAAACAAGGATTGCAAGAATGATTACAACGGGAGTGTAAATTTCGGAAAAACGGGTGATGAATTTTTCCGCATTTCCTTTTTTTGCGGCGGCGCCTTCGACCATTTCGATGATTCTTGCTGCGGCGGAATCTCCGTATTCGCTTACGGTTTCACATCTTGCGGGATTTCCGAGAAGGACCGCGCCGGCTTTCAGAATTTCGCCGGTTTCGATCTGAACGGGAATACTTTCACCGGTAAGCGCAGAAAGATCTGCTGAAACACTTTCGGAAAGAAGGCGGCAGTCAAGCGGAACTCTTTCGCCGACTTTTACTATGATTTCTGTTCCGATTTCAACTTCTTCCGCCGGAACGGATTCGATATCCCCGTCCTCCGGACAGATTATATTCGCTGTATCCGGGCGGATATCCGCAAGAGCGGCAATGTTCTTTTTGGAACGGTCAACCGCAAGTCCCTCAAGGTTCTCACCGAAAGTGAAAAGAAGGGCAACCATTGTTCCCTCGACGTATTCGCCGATTAAAAACGCGGCAACAACGGCGATTGACATAAGGGTTTCCTCCCCGAAATGGAAACGGAGAAGATCTTCAAAGCCCTCTTTGAGAACTTCCCTTCCGGCAACAACGGTTACAAGAAGACAGATCCAAAGAGCGAAAGGTTTTACAAACGGAAGGAAACTGAGCACAAAAACAACCGCGCAGATTCCGATAAGAATCAGATCTTTTTTGATTTCATCGCTGTCTTTTCCGCCATGGCAGGCGCAGCCTTCGTGGCAATGGCCGTCATGGTCATGGCATCCGCAATGGTCATCATGACAGTGGTCATGATGGTGATGTTCGTGATGTTCGTGTTCACAGCATCCGCAGCGGCAGCTTTCGTGTTCATGTTCATGTTCGTGACATTTGCAGGCCATTTTTAATCCTCCTCCACGTGTGAAATTCCGGTGCAGAGAATTGCACCGATATGGGCATCATCAAGGGAATAATACATCTGTTTTCCTTCTCTTCTGCTTTTGATAAGTCTTGCGGATTTAAGAACCGAAAGCTGGTGGGAAACCGCGCTTTGGCTCATTCCGAGAATTTCGCAGATGCAGCATACGCACATTTCTCCTTCGGAAAGTGCGGAAAGAATCCTGATTCTTGTTTTATCGCCGAAAACCTTAAAAACTTCGGCTGTTTTTTCAAGGATTTCTTCCGAAGGCATATTCGCCTTTGTCTGTTCTATAATATGGGCATGTTCCGGATGTATATCTGCCAAAAAGAACGCTCCTTTTTTGTTTAATATGAACATATGAACAATTATTCATATATTATTCCGCCTTGAGTATATACTCATAAGGGGAAAATGTCAATATATATCCCGGATATTGTTTCCGAAAATAAAATTTACAAATAAAAGGTTTTATTGAAAGGCTTTTTGTGATATTGTATTAATATAAATTTTTTTCGGAGGTCTGCCGATGGCTTTTTATGAAGAGCAGAACCGTTTTCAGAACGAACTTTCCCGGGAAACGGTTTATCATACCGGACACGGTTTTTATAATCCATATGTTGAGCCCCTTTGGAAAAAAGAGCGCAGAAAAATCCGCTTTGCCGGAAACGGAATCGGCCTTGCATCTGTCGGATATGTTGCCCTTTCGCTTTTGCTCGGAGCAATTTATACCCTTGTTATAACTTTTATTTTTCCCGCTTCCGAAATCCACGGAGAAATTTACGTTACCGAAACGGTTGAATGGCTTTTCAACCTTTTCTCCTATATTTTCACACTTCTTGTTCCTTTTCTTATCTATGCGCTTTGCGTAAGGATCCCGCTCAAAATTGCTTTCCCTTTCCGCAAGGCAAAATTTGACCTTACTTTCGGCGGCGTTCTGATAAGCCTTGGGGTCGGAGTGATTGCTTCCTATGCGACAAGCGGACTCCAGATAATCCTTGAAGTTTTCGGAATCGGAATCACAATGCCGGAATACGAAATTCCTGAAACCCTTCCGGCCTATATAATTTATTGTTTTTCGCTTACCGTTCTTCCTGCTTTTGTTGAAGAGATAATCTTCCGCGGAATCGTAATGCAAAGTCTTCGCCGCTTCGGAGATATCTTTGCGCTTGTTGCCTCTTCGCTTATCTTCGGAATTTTCCATCTGAATCTTATCCAGATGCCTTACGCGTTCATCCTTGGACTTTGCATCGGATATTTTGTGATGAGAACCGGTTCCCTTTGGGTCGCGGTGATAATCCATTTTGTCAACAACAGCGTTGCGCTTGTTTTTGAAACTTTAAGCCCGCAAATGTCCGAAGAAATCTGGTACATATCAAACCTTGGGTATAATCTTGTATGTATTATACTTTCCGTAATAGCTTTTATGGCAATTCTGATGAAATATAAGGATATGTTCCGCTTTGAACCGAGCAGAACAGTTCTTTCTCCGGAAAAGAAAGCTGTTTATTTCATCACTTCCCCGGGTATGATAATTGCGCTTGTAATTGCCTTTTTAATGACCCTTCCCTATATTTATATCATGTGACGGGAGGTTTTCGGATGACCGATGAAGAATATATGCAGGAAGCTCTTGTTCTTGCAAGAAAAGCTTTTGAATTGGGTGAAGTTCCGGTCGGCGCAGTTGCGGTCTGGGACGGAAAAATTGTCGGAAGAGGAATGAATCTTCGGGAAACGGACAAAAACGCCCTTCGCCATGCGGAAATAATGGCAATCGACGAAGCCTGCAGGAATCTTGGCGGATGGCGGCTTTGGAAATGCGATCTTTACGTAACCCTTGAACCTTGTCCGATGTGCGCCGGCGCAATAATAAATTCAAGGATACGCAGAGTTATCTACGGTGCTTCCGACCCGAAAGCAGGTTCCTGCGGAAGCATTGCTAATCTTTTTGAAGTTCCTTACAACCACAAACCGGAAGTTGTTTCCGGCGTTCTTGAAGAAGAATGTTCCGGAATTTTAAGCGAGTTTTTTGCAAAACTCCGCGCAAAAAGAAAAAAGGAAAATCCGTCCGGATAACCGGGCGGATTTTTTTATTTTCCGGCAGATTTTTCCGTTTCTTCCCGAAAGCCTTTTTCCGAACATAAAATAAAAAGCGACCCTTTCAAAAAAAGCGGTCTTTATATAGCGGGGGAGATTTTTTATTTTTTAAAAAACTCCTCCGCATTTTTTGCTTCAATTTGAAAATTTTCTGTAAACAAAGGCGGTTTTGATATTCCGTTATGTTATAAAACCGCTTCCGAAGGTTGACCTTTTTTGTGGTTTTTGATAAAATAAACTGTAAAACTATATTTATAATAAATATATATAGTATTTATTACCGATTGTTCAATATCCCTGGAATTAAAAATAAGGAGATGTTTTTTATGAATGATGTAATTATTGCCCCTTCGATTCTTTCCGCAGATTTTGCGATTCTCGGCGATGAATGCGCCGCAATGGAAAAAGCAGGCGCGGACCAGCTTCACATCGACGTTATGGACGGACATTTTGTTCCCAACATAAGCTACGGCGCACCGATTATGAAAAGTCTCCGCAAGGTAAACGGAATGTTCTTTGATACCCATCTTATGATTTCCGAACCTCTCCGTTATATTGAAGATTTTGTAAAAGCAGGCGCGGACAGAATCACCTTCCATCTTGAATCCGAAAGCGACCCTATGGAAGTTATCGAAAAGATAAAATCCTTCGGTGTTCTTCCGGCAATTGCAATCAAACCCAAAACACCTTTTGAAAAAGTTGTTCCCTATCTTCCGTTTATCGAAATGGTCCTTGTTATGACCGTTGAACCCGGTTTCGGCGGACAGAGCTTTATGGCGGATATGATGCCGAAAGTAAAAGCTCTCCGCGAAATAATTGAAAAGGAAGGTCTTTCCGTAAACATCCAGGTTGACGGCGGAATTGACAAAAACACCATCGGAACCGCCGCCGAAGCAGGCGCGAATATCTTTGTTGCCGGTTCCGCGCTCTTCAAACAGGAAGATTATACAAAAGCCGTTGCGGAACTTCGCGCCGCGGCAAAATAAAACCCGATCCATTGGAGGATAAAAATGTCATTTTTTGTAAAAGGCATTCTTCTTGAACAGAAGAAGGAGCCTATGCTTACCAGAAGCACCCTTGTCATGCGTCAGGAATTTGAATATTTCGACTGTGACTTCGAAGAAACTCCCGTTGAGGAACTTTCTTCGGAACAGATAGTCGAAATTGCCCGCCTTGCGGAAATTGTTGACGAATGCGACGGGGAAATGCTTTGGAAAAAGCTTGAAAAAGCAAATCTCGGCGAAGGCGGAACTCTTATTGTTGACGCAATCGACGACGAACCTTATATTTCCAGCCAGATGAGTA
>JAZQUO010000034.1:0-13387 GCA_045631325.1 Oscillospiraceae bacterium | reverse complement strand
CTGTTTTTGTGACCCTTCTCTGGGTGCTTTTTCGGATGGTTCATTGCTTCGCCGGCAAGAAATTCGATTTAAAACGCGAACTTCAGCTTATTCTCGTTTATATTTGTATTATGGTAATCATGCGCGTCACGTTTTTTCCTTTTGAAAAAATCGAAGGCAAAATACAGCCTTTGCTTTTCAGTTTTGAAAACATCTTTCCGTTTAAAATAAATTTAGTTCCTTTTATAAATCTTTTTGACTATCCCGAAAAACGTTCCGCATGGCTTAACATCATCGGAAACACAACTATGTTCATTCCTGTGGGAATAATCTGGCCTTCCGTTTTCAAAAAACTCGACAGCCATAAAAAAGTCATCCTCTCCGGAATCGGTTTTTCTGCTTTTGTCGAAATCCTTCAGCTCCCCTTTTTTGACAGAGTGACTGATATCGACGATCTTATTCTGAATTCTGCAGGGTTTATATTGGGTTATCTTATTTATCTTTTAATTAAAAAATTACGTTGATGCGGAAGAGTTCTTCCGCATTTTTTAATATTTTTTGTTTTTTATAGTGCAAAACAAAATCCCTTGTGGTATAATGAATTTTACGAAACTTTACGAAAGGAGCCGAATCCAATGTCATACCGTGTTGTTGTAAAATGCGGCGGCGGAGCATTTTTTGTTCCGAACGAAGCCGCGGAAAACTTAAAACTTTGTACCGCGGGACAGCTTCGGGTCCTTTTGTTTGCATTAAGCCGCGGTTTTTCCGAAACGACCGCCGAATCCGCAGCCGAAGAACTCGGGATAATCCCGGAAGACGCAAAAGATCTTCTTGACTATTGGGTTGGAAGAGGAATCCTCGAAAGTGACAGCGCTGTTCAGACCGCCGTTGTTCCGGAAAAGGTTTCCCCCGCTCCTGCGGTTTCCGAACCGAAGCGGGAAATTCCGAAAGCCCCGGAAACAAAACTGACCATGAAAGAAGTCATGCGCCTTAAAGATGAAGATTCTGGAATTGCCCATGTCCTTTCCGAAGCGGAAAGGATCCTCGGAAAAACTTTCACCACTTCCGATACCGAAACAATAGTCTGGCTTATTTCCTATGCCGGAGTTGCTCCGGAAGTTCTTATAACCGTGATCGCATACTGCGCTTCCATCGGAAAGAACAACCTTCGCTACGTCCAGAAAACCGCTCTTGAATGGCTTGATTCCGGAATCGATACAATTGAAGCCGCAGAGGAAAGGATCCATGCTCTGAACGAAGCAAGAAGTTGGGAAGGCGAAGTCAAACGCGTGCTCGAGATCTACGGAAGAAGCCTTGTTGCAAAGGAAAAGGAATTCTGCGAAAGCTGGAGAATATATAATATTTCGCCGGAACTTATACATTTTGCATACGAAAAATGTATAGAAAAAACCGCAAAGCTTTCCTTCCCCTATATCAATAAAATCCTGCTCAGCTGGCATCAGAAAGGCATAAAAACCGTTGCGGAAGCTGCTTTTGAAAACAAACCCAAAGCCGAAGAAAAGAAGCCTTCCTTTGACCTTGATGAACTTGAGCGCCGCATGATGCTCGACGATTCCGTAATTTAAAAAAATCCGAGCATACATATATAAAATGGAATTATAAATAACTTTATATTAAAAGAAAGGAGTGCCGGAAAAATGCCCTATTCCTCCGAAGTTTATTCTTCCGCAAGAAGAATCATCGACGAAAGAAGAACCGTCGCAGACAGAGATGCAAGCATAAGAAAAGCCGGTGTTTATGCCAGATATCCGGTCATCCGCGAACTTGATAATCAGCTTATGCGCGAGATGGCAAACCTTACGGTGCTCATGCTTCGCGAACAGAGCGACCTTGACGGCGTTCTTGCTTCCATGAAAGCGGAAATCGAGGACATCCAGCAAAAACGCGCCGCAATTCTTGTTGAAAACGGACTTCCCGCAGATTACCTTGAACCGCACTATACATGCAAAGAATGCAGCGATATCGGACGTAAAAACGGCATTCTGTGCTCATGCTATAAGGAAATCTGCCGCGAAGAAGCTCTCCGTGAACTTGCGGCAAGTTCCGGTTCCGCTTCGTGCTCGTTCGGAAATTTCGAACTTGGATACTATCCGGACAACGGCGCGGAAGACGGCACCAACCCCAGAAGAAAAATGCAGAATTATTATAATTTCTGTATAAATTATGCAGAAAATTTTGCTTCGGATTCTTCGAGCATCGTCATGATCGGAAAGACCGGACTCGGCAAGACCCACCTTTCCCTTTCCATTGCAAAAACCGTTGCCGAAAAGGGTTTCGGCGTTGTTTATGCTCCTGCACAGAAGCTTGTTTCCAATCTTGAGCGCGAACATTTTTCATTTTCCGGAAGCGATGCTGTTCTGCAAAAATATACAAACTGCGATCTTCTCATAATCGATGACCTTGGCGCGGAATTCCCTTCCCAGTTCACTTCCGCCGCCATAGGAAACCTTATCAACGAACGTCTTTTTGAAAAACGTCCGACAATAATAAGCACAAACCTTTCCGTAAAGGAACTTTCCGAAAGATATTCCGAACGAACCGCAAGCCGAATCCTTGGAGAATACAGAAGGCTTCTGTTCGCCGGCGAAGATATCCGCTTTCTCAAAAATCGTTAACCGAAAGGAAGTAATAAAATGAAAGTACGTCCCGCATCCAAACCCGACGTTCCGTCCGTAATGGGCTGTGTACGCCGCATCAAAAACGAATATTTTGCTCCCAAAAATATCAATCAATGGGGCGATGATTATCCTTCACGCGAAATTTTTTCCGCAGACGTCGACAAAAAAGCCCTTTATGTAATGTATATGGGCGAAGTTCTTGTCGGTTTCGGTTCTTTTATAATCGGAGCAGACCCCACTTATGCTGAAATTGAAGGAGCATGGAAAACCGAAGGCGAAAACTATCTTGTTGTTCACCGTTTCGGAATCAACCCCGACTGGCACGGAATGGGATTCGGCACCGCTCTTATGGGTCTTGCAGACAAAATCTGCGAAGTCAAAAATATTCCTTCGATCCGTGTTGATACCCACGAAGACAATATCGGAATGCAGAAACTTCTTGAAAAATGCGGCTTTGAAAAATGCGGCATAATCCATCTTGAAAACGGCGACCCGAGAGTTGCTTACGAAAAAGTTCTTTAATTAAAACAACAAAAAATCCCTGCGGTTTCCCGCAGGGATTTTTTTGTTATCATATAATATTCATAAAAACTTCAACAAGTTCTTCTTCATTTTCCTTAAACTTTCGCTCAATCCATTCTTTTATCACTCCGACGCACGCGCTTGTCATAAAAGCGGCGGAATAACGGTTTTTAACATCAATCGTAGCTATTTTTTCAAGGGTTGGATTGTCAATTGCTTCAAACACTTCATAAATAAGACTGTTTCTATTGAGCAAAACAAAAAACTCCGCGTTTCTTTTTACAAAACGAAATCTTGAAAGCATATGTTCCCTTTTATCTTTTTCGTTGCTGAAATCCGGCAGTTTATGCGTTAAAAAATAATCAGAATAAAGGTTGTTTATATGCTTTTTAAGCACATCTTCTTTGCTTTCAAAGTTTCGATAAAAACTTGTTCTTCCAACTCCGGCCAAATTCACAATTTCTGTGATTTTAATTTCCGAAAAGTCTTTTTTCCGCATAAGATTCAGCAAAGCGATTGTTATTGATTCTTTTACGCATTCATTGATGTTCTGTTCTTTTTCCATGGTACAGTTTCACCCTTTCTGTTCCAGTTAGCTGAAAAGCCCTTTACTTTTTCGTGAAAAAAACTACAATATAGGTGAAACAGCTGTTCCTTAATTCACAACTACATTATATCACAACGAAAGGAAAATGCAAATGCAGCTTGAAGATAAAAAAATCATCGTAACCGGCGGCGGCAGCGGAATTGCAGCCGGAACTGTTAAAGGATATGTAAAAGAAGGCGCACAGGTCGTTTTCTGTGACGTTAACGACGAAGGCGGCGCAAAAGTCGAGGCAGAAGCAAATGCTCTCGGCGCAGGAAAAGCAACCTATATCCATTGTGATATTTCCAAACAGGAAAACGTAAAAGAATTCTTCGCAAAAGCAATGGAAATTCTCGGCGGGCTTGACGTTCTTGCAAATATTGCAGGCGTTGAACGCAACAAAGCCGCAACCGATTTTGTTGAAGATGACATTAATTTCGTAATGGGCGTAAACATTAACGGCACCATCTGGACCAACCAGGAAGCATATAAAATTTTCCGCGACAACAAAGTTGAAGGTTCAATCATCAACTTTGCTTCCGATACCGCTCTTTCCGGAATGCCCAACGGTGCGGTTTATGCTGCTTCCAAAGGCGCAGTAACTTCCTGGACCAGAAGCATAGCAATGGAATGGGGCATTGCTTCCAACGTAAGATGCAACATCGTTAACCCTTCCATTAAAACTCCCATGTATGAGTATTGGCTCAAAACTGCCGATCCCAAGATTGTGGAAATGCATCTTGCCGGCGAAAAAATGAAAGTACCGATTGATGGTATGATGGGTGACGTTGAAAAAGACATGGTTCCTGTAATGGTATTCCTTGCTTCTGAAGCTTCCAGATTCATGACCGGACAGATTTTCTGCGTAAACGGCGGACGTTGTTTCGTAAGATAATTACCCCCAACTCTTTTCTAATAATCCGCAAAAACAAAGCTCCGTGCTCAATAAGGGCACGGAGTTTTGTTTTATATGATATTTTTTATTTCATCAAGGGATTTTATCTCGTGGCCGATCCATTCCGGAGCTTCTTTTCCGTTAAGGTTGAGCCAGACCGTTTCCATTCCGAAATCAAAGCCGCCTTTCATATCGGAAGTCAAAGAATCTCCGAGCATAATACTTTCTTCCGGTTTTATATTGCCGGATTTTTCAAAGCAATACGCAAAGAAATCGGCGGAAGGTTTTTCTGCGCCGATTTTACCGGAAGTGAAAACTTCCTCAAAATATTTAAACATATCCGCTTTTTCAAGGCGTTTCACCTGCTGTTCATGGGGTCCGTTGCTTGCGGCAAAAAGGCGGTATTTTCCGGAAAGATATTCAAGCATTTCGTAAGAACCGGCCATTGGAATCGCGCTTTCGTGAAGGCGTTTTCTGAAATATTTTTCAAATTCCGGTCCGTTCAGATCGATTCCGAGAGCTTCAAAAATTGTTGCCCAGCGAATTTCAAGAAGCCTTTCAAAAGTGAGTTTTCCCTGTTCAAGATCACGCCAGAGGCCGTTGTTGATGCGGTGGAAAGTTTCAAGCATCTCCGGTTTGTATTCTATTCCGTTTTCGGTAAGGCCAACGCGCATTGATTCCTCAACGCAGGCTTCAAAATCCAGGAGAGTTCCGTCAATATCGATAAAAACTGCTTTAATCATAAAATCACCTATAAAAACAGCGGGAGAAAACTCCCGCTTGATTTTGTTTTTTCGGAACGGTCAGGACCGTTCCCTACGGATTTCCGAAATGGCGCATTATACCATATCGTCGTTTCCGCCTTCAAACTGACCTTTGTTCATCTGTTTAAGGTATGCGTTGATGAAACCGTCGATTTCACCGTCCATAACAGCCTGAACGTTACCGGTTTCAAAGCCGGTTCTGTGGTCTTTTACCATGGTGTAAGGCATGAATACGTAGGAACGGATCTGGCTTCCCCAGGTAATTTCTTTCTGTACTCCTTTGATATCCTCGATTTTTTCAAGATGTTCACGTTCTTTGATTTCAACAAGTTTGGAACGGAGCATGTTCATACATACCTCGCGGTTCTGATACTGGGAACGTTCGATCTGGGAACAAACGGTGATACCGGTGGGGATATGGATAAGACGGACCGCGGAGGAAGTTTTGTTAACTTTCTGGCCGCCTGCACCGGATGCACGGTAAACTTCCATTTTGATATCGTCTTCTTTGATTTCGATGGATTTGTCGTCTTCGATTTCGGGCATAACTTCAAGGGAAGCGAAGGAAGTCTGTCGACGGCCGGAAGCATCGAAAGGAGAAACCCTTACAAGGCGGTGAACACCGTTTTCGGATTTGAGGAATCCGTATGCGTTGGGGCCTTCAACGATGATGGTTGCGGATTTTACACCTGCTTCATCGCCGTCAAGCCAGTCAACAAGGGTATATTTGAGTTCCGGATGTTTGTTGCACCAGCAGGTGTACATTCTGTAAAGCATCTGGCACCAGTCCTGTGCCTCGGTACCGCCCGCACCTGCATGGAAAGTGATGATCGCGTTGCCTTCGTCATATTCTCCGGTGAGAAGAGTTGTGAGTTTGAGTTCGTCAACGTCTTTTTCGAGTTTTTCAACTTCGGGAAGAGCCTCGTCATAAAGAGAAGGATCGTTTTCCTCAACAGCGATTTCGATGAGGGTCATGGTATCCTCATAGCGGGTTTCGAGATCTTTATGGGAATTGATTTTTCCGTTGAGCTGGCTGAGTCTGCGCTGAACTTTGGTGGAAGTTTCAACGTCGTTCCAGAAGTTCGGGTCTTCCTGCTGTGCTTCAAGTCTTCTTACTTCTGCTTTGCACTGTTCAAGACCAAGAGCATCTTTAAGATCTTCGATCTGGGGTTCAAGAGCAACAAGTCTTAATTTAAGTTCTTCAAATTCAAGCATTTTTATTCCTCCGAATCGGTAAAGCCCTTCCGGGCGCAATTAGTCATAATACAACATTATATTATATATTATTCATATTCAATAGTCAATAAACAGAATTAATTTTATTCAGCATATTTATGCGATTTTAACTGTTTTTCTTTGCATTGAAAAATAGTGATTTTGTTGCTACAATATAAAAGGGCTTTTAAACCTGATATGTTTTCTGACAGAGATTGCATAAATAATAAATCGGAAAGGAGCTGATTTTAAATGATTAATAGAAATATCTGTCGTTTAATAAAAGATTGGAGGATAACAGAAGTATAATCCTCCATAAATTAATAAAACGGAGGAATTTACAATGATTCATTTAGAAAAAATCGATGCAAATAACGTTTGGGATATCGTTGACCTTAAGGTAGCTGAAGACCAGGAAGAATTCGTTGCTTCCAACAGCGACAGCATCATTGATGCATATACCACCATCGGAACCGGATGTTCCGCTTTTCCTTTTGGTATATACGATGACGAAGAACCTGTTGGCTTTTTAATGATCGGTCATAATATGGAAGCATTCTGTGAAATATGCGGAGATGATACTCCCGATTCTCTTAAAAACAACTACCTTTTCTGGCGCCTGATGGTCGATGAAAAATTCCAGGGAAAAGGATACGGAAAAGCAGGCATCAAACTTGCATTGGATTTTATAAAAACCTGGCCTTGCGGAAAAGCTGAATACTGCGTGATTTCTTATGAACCCGAAAACGAAGCGGCAAAAAATCTTTATGCTTCTTTTGGATTTGAAGAAAACGGCGAAATGGCCGATGAGGAAGTTGTCGCAGTACTTAAACTTTAACGTGATGTTGTAAATTCAAATAACTGAAACAAAAAAGGGGCTTTTAAAGCCTCTTTTTTTTGTTATTTTCATTTCTAATATAAAACATTTTATTAACTTTTCCGAAAAAGGTTTGATTTTCTTTTTCGAAAAATTTATAATATAATAAAGAAATTTATGCTTTTTTGGCGAAAGGATTTTTTATGAAAAGCTTTTTAGGTTCCCCTTGTCCCTATTGCGGCAAAAATTTTGCCGAAGGCGACGATATCGTTGTCTGTCCCGAATGCGGAACTCCGCACCACAGGGATTGTTATAAAGAACATTCCGCCTGTGCAAACGAAGAAAAGCACAGCGAAAATTTTGAATGGAAAGGCGTTTTCGTTCCTCCCGTTCATAAAACCGAAGAAAAAGCATCGGATCCCGAAGAAACCGTTCTTTGTTTCAATTGCGGAAGCGAAAATCCGGGAAATTCCCGTTACTGCTTAAAATGCGGCGCACCTTTGAACGAAGAAAAATCCCCGAAAGATCCGGCAAAACTTTCTTTCGAGGAATTTCAGCGCGAAAGAGAAAGAATTTTCACCGAAGCTCTCGGTTCCGCATCTTTTGAAGGAGTTTCCGCAAAGGAAGCAGCGGTTTTTATCCGCAGCAACGTCGGATATTTTCTTCCGCGTTTTGCCGCTTTTTCAAAAGGCGCAAAATTTGACACAAACTTTTCCGCATTTATTTTTTCCTATTTCTATCTTTTTTACAGAAAAATGTACGGTCTCGGAATCGCGGTTTTTCTTGCAACCGCAATTCT
Source organism: Oscillospiraceae bacterium (assembly GCA_045631325.1). GTDB lineage: Bacteria > Bacillota > Clostridia > Oscillospirales > Ruminococcaceae > UMGS1668. The sequence continues at coordinate 5,171 of JAZQUO010000034.1, read as the reverse complement.
CAGTATTCCGACCTTCCTTCTTGATTTCCAGATCATCCAGGAACAGTATATCGAAATGGGAATGCTTTCCCAGATGATATGGGAAGTTCCCCATCAGGACGCGCTTACGATATATTCCATTATCGCCGGACTTATGATCTGGATAATCCGCATCGCGCTTATGATGTTCTTTAACCGCCTTTATTATTCAAAGGTAATTTCAACAATAAAAAACGCAAGACCTTCTCTTGCGGATAAAAGCGAAAACGTTATTGCTTCTTTCTTCAAGAAAAAAGGCGGCACCGGAATTGCCGTTCCGATAATCGTCGGAATCCTTATTTTTGCGGCATATTTCGTTCTTGCGGGCTTTATTGTAAGTTCGGAATTCTTCATTCTTCCCGAAATTTCGGAGATATCAAAATTTCTTTAAAAATCACGTTTTTTCCTGTTGACAAGCCGCTTTCCGGCTGTTATAATAAACAATGTTGCTTTATGACTTAAAGCGAACATCCTTGCTCCGCAAAGCGGGGCCAAAGTCCAAAAGGAGGTGTACCAAAGATGGCAAAACTTTCCCAGAGCTACGAAACCGTTATGGTTTTCAGCTGCAAGAATGAGGAAGCAATCCCTGCTCTCGTTGAAAAATTCACCACTCTTATCTCTGAAAACGCAACCGTTGACAGTGTTGAAGAATGGGGCAAAAAGAGACTTGCTTACCCTATCAACTACGAGACCGAAGGTTACTATGTGCTTGTTAACTTCACCAGCGCTCCTTCCTTCCCGGCAGAGCTCGATCGTCACTACAACATCACTGACAGCGTTATCCGTCACCTGATCGTTGCAAAAGCAGACTAAGGAGGAAATCCAATGAACAAAGCGACCCTTATTGGCAGACTTGCCGCTGACCCTGAACTTCGTCAGACCGGAAGCGGAATCGCCGTAACAAGTTTCACCATTGCCGTTGACAGACCCTATTCCAAGGGTTCCGACCGTCAGACTGACTGGATCGATATCGTTGCATGGAGAAACACCGCCGAGTTCGTCTGCAAGTATTTCCAGAAAGGTTCTCCCATTATCGTCGAAGGTTCCATCCAGACCAGAGTTTGGGAAGACAAAGCCGGCCAGAAACGCAAATCCGTAGAGATCGTTGCCGAAAACGTCGAATTTGTCCCGAGAACCAAAGATTCCGGAGCTCCTTCTTTCCATTCCGAAAGAAACGAATTTGCTCCGCCTATCGCCGAACCGGCTCCTGTTGTTTATTCCGCAGGTTCCGCAGACGACTTCACCGTCGTTGACGACGAGGATCTCCCTTTCTGAGAGCACGAAGCTCAAAAAATCTTGTTTAACTGAAAATCTATAAGGAGGAAAAGAACCATGGAAAGATCCGAAAGACCCATGAACCGCAACAGAAGAAGCCGCAAAAGAGTTTGCGCTTTCTGCGTTGATAAAATCGCTGAAATCGATTACAAAGATGTTCCCCGTCTCAGAAGATTCCTCTCCGAAAGAGGCAAAATCATTCCCAGAAGAGTTACCGGAACCTGCGCACGCCATCAGCGCCAGCTGACCACCGCTATCAAACGCGCACGTCATCTTGCATTCCTTCCCTACGTTTCTGACTAATTCAGAAAATCGGGAAGCCGATAATCGAAAAAAATTACTCCCTGCCAGATGGCAGGGAGTTTTTTTATATATTCTCCACTGTCTGAAAGCAGAGTGATTCTTTATATTTACAAAACCTTCGTAATATGATATATTGCAGAAAGAGATTTTATCCCCGAAAGGAGATTTTTTATGAAAAAAGCCGTTGTTATCCTTCCCTATAAGGACGAAGACAAAAAGAAACTTATCGATTCCGCGGACGGAAAATGTGAATTTGTTTTTCTCGATAAGAAAAACCAGCGCAGCGAATATATTTCCGCTCTTAAAACTGCAAATCTTATAATCGGCGAACCGAACAACGACGATTTTCAGTATTGCAAAAACCTTGAGATGGTCCAAAGTTCCTCTTCGGGAGTAAATTATTACGTCGAAGGCGGAAAATTCCCGGAAAAGGCAAAACTTTGCTGCATGACCGGCGTTTACGGAAACGTGATTTCGGAACATATTCTCGGAATGGTTCTTTCGATTTGCCGCAGAATTCCCGAATACCGCAATCAGCAGAACGAAAGCAAATGGAAAATTCTCCGATATGACAAGCCTCTTGAAGGAAGCACCGTTCTTATTCTCGGCGCCGGAGATATCGGAACGACCCTTGCAAAATGGATGCGTCCGATGGTCGGAAAAATAATCGGAATCCGCCGTACCAAAAGAGATTTTCCCGATTGTTTTGACGAAATGTTCACCCTTGAAAAGCTTGACGAAAAGCTTCCGGAAGCGGATTTTGTAATTTCCGTCCTTCCCCAGACTCCCGAAACGGCCGGACTTTTTGACGAACGCAGACTCCGCCTTATGAAAGACGACGCAGTTTTTGTAAACGGCGGCCGCGGAAGCCTTGTTGACCAGGATGCTTTGATAAAAGTTATGTCAGAAGGAAAATTCTTCGGAGTCGGTCTTGACGTAACCGTTCCGGAACCTCTTCCGGAAGAAAGCCCCCTTTGGAAACAGGAAAGAATTCTCATAACTCCCCATGCTGCCGGAAATTCCTGTTCTCTTGAAAGTCCGCTTGAAAGAAAAATCCGGGATTTTATTTTAAAGAACACCTTAAAATGGCTTAACGGCGAGGAACCGGAAAACGTAATCGATTTCAGACTCGGATACAAAAAGAACGTATAAAAAAGCGGGCAGATGCCCGCTTTTTTTTATTTCAGTTTATCATTATAAATTTTTTCAAGAATATCGACAATTCCGTCAATTCCGAGAGCGCCGGAATCCAGCATAAGATGATAGCTTTCCTTCACTCCCCATTTTTTCCTGCTGTTCATATTGTAATAGGAAGCACGGGATTTATCGGTCTGCTGGATCGATTTCATCGCTTCCCTTTCGGAAATTCCGTAACGTTCCATCGCTCTTTCAATGCGGGTTTTCGCATCGGCATAAATAAAAATATTTAGGACATCGGTTCTTTCCTCAAGAACGCTGTCGGCACATCTTCCCACAAAAATGCATGGACCTTCTGCCGCTTTTTCAAGAATAAATCTCGTCTGGTCGGCCGTGATTGTTATTCCCGAAGGAACAAGACTGTCCGCGCCGAAATCCGTATAAGGGAAAACCGCCATTGAATAAAGGAAGCTTCCTGTGGGGGTTTCTTCAATTTCGCCGACATATCTTTCGCTTAAACCGCGGTTTTTTGCCGCAAATTCACAGATATTTTTGTCATAATAAGGAATTCCAAGGCGTTCGGAAAGTTTTCTTCCGATTTCGCTGCCTCCGCTGCAAAACTGTCTTCCGATAGTAATAATCAAAGTTTTTCTCCCCTTTCCCGATTTTCATTGTGAAAATTTGCCATTATTTCCGCTTTCAGTATAGCAAAAACTGGTTGTTTTGTAAAGTTTTTTGTTTATTCAAGTTTTCCGAAGCCATAACCTAAATTTCTGAATTCTTCAATAAGAATCCGCAGAGCTTCAGGAGTTGTCGTTCTTGTGGAACTGTCATGGAGAAGAACGATTATATCGCCGCTTCCGATAAATTCGGAAGAAAGAACGTTTTCCACAATTTTTTCCGCAGAAAGAATTCCCCCAAGACTGTCGCTTCCGTCCGCGTTCCAATCGTACCAGCGCATTCCCTTTTCTTTTGCAATTTCTTTCACTTCCTCAATAAGCCATTCGGGTGCGGCGGAATTATTGCTTCCGCCGGGAAAACGGAATATTCCGCAATTCTCCCCGGTTATGGAATAAATCCAGCTTTGTTCCGCTTCGATATCTTTCCAGAAACCTTCGGCAGAGGTATAGATTTTTTCATAATCATGGCTCATTGTATGAAGGCCGATTGAATGTCCTTCGGAATAAATCTTAAAAATTCTTTCATCGGTTTTCTTTTCCGAAGGACCGATCACAAAAAAAGTCGCCTTTATATTTTCTTCCGAAAGTATACGAAGGATTTCTTCCGTCCTTTCCGAAGGCCCGTCATCAAAGGTGAAATAAACCGTTTTTTCCGCATTAGCATCGGCTTTTTCCGTTTCGAGCATTGAAGCGGCAGAAGCGGTGCTCAAAACAGAAAAAACCGTTAAAAACATAAGGATCCGAATTTTTATGACCCTGTAACCGATTTTCAAAGCATCACCGTCCGGAAAAAGTTTTCTGTTGACTTAAAAATAATATAGAGTTATTATTAAATGTATTCCATTTTTAAAGGAGATATTTCCGATTTTGAAAAACATAAACGAAATAACCGAAAACGAACTTCTTAAAATAAAATTTATCCTCACCGATATCGACGGAACTCTTACCGGTTCCGACGGAAGGATTTCCCCGAAAACTTACGAAACCCTCTGGAAACTCCGTGAAGCAGGTTTCAAAATCATTCCCGTTACCGGAAGAACTGCCGGTTGGGCTTCCGTTGCAATAATGGATTGGCCCGTTGATGCAATAATCGCCGAAAGCGGAAGTGTTGCATACTACCTCGAAAACGGTTCCCGCAAGGAATTTGTTCATCCTTCCGTCCCGAAAGACAGAGGTTCCGCGCATGAAGAGATCCGCAAGGCCGCTTTTGCGAAGAACCCGAAAATAAAAGTCAGCATTGACCAATACAGCCGTTTCAACGATTTTGCTCTTAATTACGGCGAGGACGAAGAAAACAGACTCACTTTCGAGGAAGCAAAGGAAGTTCTTGATGCGGTAAAAGCAATCGGCGCAACGGGAAATATAAGTTCCATACATGTAAACACATGGTTCGGAGATTACGACAAACTTCCCATGAGCCTTCTTTTCCTTAAAGAGCATTACGGAATCGAAAATCCCGAAGATTGCGCAATTTATTTCGGCGACGCCGCAAACGACGAAGAAATGTTCGGATATTATCCTCTTTCCTGCGCCGTTGCAAACTTTATGAAATATGCGGAATTTGCAAAGCATCTTCCGAATTACATCACAACTTTTGAAGGCGGCGAAGGTTTTTCCGAAGCGGCGGAAATTATTCTTACCGCAAGAGAAAACGAAACAGCGAAAAAATATAATCTTTCCAGATAAAAAAATCACGTGCTCAAAATAAGCACGGGATTTTTTTGTTTGTTTGTTGTGTTTTTTGCCGTTACAACTATT
>JAZQUO010000033.1:0-8939 GCA_045631325.1 Oscillospiraceae bacterium | reverse complement strand
GGGCTATAATATAAACAGGAATACTGTAACCAATAATGGTAACTACCTGAACTGCGTTGTCTATTTTGCCCTTTTTGTGGACAGCACAGTAAATTCCGAGCGGAATAGTGATTCCCAATGCGAGAATCGTGGAGAAAATATTAATAAAAATAGTGTTCTCCATTCTGTCCGGAATTATTTCCGCAACGTCTTTTTTATAGACCTGGGAAAATCCGAAATATCCCTGCAGCATGCCATGGAAGGTGTCGGTTCTGGTGTCTTTTGCAAGACCCATCCATCTTGCATAACGAACCGGAATCGGGTCATCAAGACCGTATTCTTCACGAAGCTGCTGATATCTTTCCTCATACTCGTCCGGTTTAAGAGTCTGTCTGAGAGGCTCAAGTTCTGCACGAGCAGGGTCAGTAGGGATAAGGTTGTAGACTGAGTACATCAGGAACGAAACTACAAAGAATACAACGATCATGTAGCCAATACGTTTGATAACATACTTTGTCATCTACAATACCCTCCTTTACTTTTCTTTTAATAAATGTAGTAACATCTATATTAAACCCGTTTAAAGGGAATAATCTTCGGAATTAAAAAAATATATAAAGTAATAAATACCTATAATATCATTAAAAGACGAGGGCAGGCACTGCTGCCCTCGTCTGATTCCTGATTATCAGGAATGAATTACAAGCAATTAGCCTTCTGCGCCTTCGATGGAAGCGTAAACGATTGCCTGGTTGAATTCCCAAAGGCTGGATTCTACGAAATCGTTGAGCCAATCAGGATAAATGGTGTAGTAAACGTTGGAATAAAGCGGGATTTCAGGAAGAAGTTCGTTCCATTTGAGGATGAACTGCTGCCAGAGATCGAGATAACCTTCACGGTCGGAAGGATCTACGCCGTAAACCATGTCCATAGAAAGTTTGTCGAGTTCTTCATCGAAGATGTAGTTGGTGTTGTAACCAAGAGCTACATACTGAGGATCGAGGGAGAAGCTATAGGACTGGTCGTAAACAGGAGTGAAGTTGGTTGCAAGGTTGTACATACCGTAGGTTTTTACGCCGTACTGGTCGCCCTGGGTTGCGTCACGATACATGTAGTTAAGAAGTTCAGAGAAAGTCATAACGGTCTGTTCGATGACCATACCTGCATCAGCGGTCTGCTGGCCTTCAGAAAGCATAGTTACGAGAAGCTCGGAAACAGGGTTTGCTTCAGAAGAGGACCATTTGATGTAAAGAGGCATAAGGATTCTGCCGTCAGCAAGAGTTACGTTGAGTTCGTAGTCGCCTGCTTCTTCGGGAGTTACTTCTTTGTAACGTACGCCGGAAACATATTCGTTACCTTCAGCGTCGAGTACCCAACCGTCAGCTTCGAGAAGTTCTACTGCTTTAGCGGGATCGTATGCATAGGTGTCCATTTCGTCTGCGAAGAGTTCTTCAGATTCTTTGAACATCCACATTGCAAGGCCGTAAGGACCATGTACTACAGAACCGAAGCCCTGGCAGAAAGTGTTAGCGAATTCGTTTCTGTCGAGGAGGTATGCAACTGCATGACGTACTGCCTGGAACTGAGTAGGACCAAAGTCGCACTGGAACTGGATTTTGCCGTAACCGTTACGTTCGAAAGAAACGGTTTCGTAACCACCCTGTGCTACAAGGTCAAGAGCGGTGTTAACTTCGGTACCGTCGGAGAGAGAGTCAAGAACGTCGATTGCACCGGTTTTGAGTGCGTCGAACTGAGTTGCGGTATCGGATTTAACGATTACGAGCTGCTGGATCTGGGGTTTAACGCCTTCGAAGTTACCAGCATAGTTGGGGTTGATTTCGAGAACAGCTTCAAGAGCACCGGTATCTACGGATTTGATTACGTAAGGACCAGCGGAAACTGCGTCTGCATACATCCAACGTGCAGCATCGATTTCAGCAGCAACGAGTTCGCCGCCTTCGAATTTAGCACCGGTTTCGCCTTCTACTACGGTAAGAGGAGCAGAAGCATACATCGGGATGTAGAGAGGAGTAAGGGATGCGTAGCTGAGTTCATAGAAATAAGGAACATAATCAGAAGCAATGGTGATGGAGTAAGTGTACTCGTCGATGAGATGAACACCGGAGAGTTCAGTTGCTTCGCCGTTCTGATATTCAGTTGCGCCTGCTACCATAGCAGCAGTGAGTTTTGCACCTGCTTCAGCAGCTGCAGGAGAATAGCCGATGAGAGCATATGCTACATAGTTAGCAGCAGTGATGGGCTCACCGTTGGAGAATACAAGACCTTCGTTGATTTTTACGGTGAAGGTTTTGGTTCCGTCTTCGTTGAGAACGGATTCAACGCCGCCGCAGACAGTGGGGTTAACAATGAGTTCGCCGCCCTGGTTGTAGGTGATCGGGGAATAGTCATTGATAAGGTCACGGATCATCTTATCGGTTGCGTTGTTGGTCCACCATGCTCCGGGGCCGATATCGCCGGAGATTTCAGTAGTGGAACCATAGATAAGTCTGTTGGGTCTGGATTCTACTTCAGGCTGAACGTCGGAAGAGGATTCATCAGGGTTTTCAACAACAGGCTCGTCGTTGCCGCATGCTGCGAGAGAGAGCATCATAACTGCGGCAAGAAGAAGTGCGAGAAATTTCTTCATTTGAATTTCCTCCTTAAATTTTTTATGTTATACAAATTAAAATTGACAAAATAATGATATTTCATCGTGTATAACATCCATTTTATTATAATCACATTGTGCCCGAATGTCAATGAAAAAAGTTGAATTTTTCTACAATATATGCAGTTTTTAATGAAAAATCTTTCATTTTTAGCCAATCGGAGCATTGTAAAGTTGCAAAGCTTTACAACATGAAGCTTGTTTTACCGTAGTAAAACGATAAAAAGCACCGTTTTAGATAAAAACGGTGCTTTTTTATTTAATAATAACTCATTCTTCTTTTTTTGATATGCGCGGTTATTATTTTATACATTATATAAATAACAACAACAATAATAAGGAAGACCGCCTGGAAAACAACAGAATTACTTCCCTGCGCCATAATATCCGTCCAGAGAGCATCCGTATGCGAGGTTGTTTCAACCGGAAGAGTTAAAAGTGCTTCAAGAGAAGCGATAAAATCTTCATCCGGATATGCAATTTCATTCTCAACCAGTTCTTCGTCAAGAAGTTCCATAGCACCCATATGAGGGGTGGAATATCCTACATAATAGCTGTTTGCAGCGGCAACTGTCGATTCGCACATATAATTTATATACATTTCGGCTGCTTCTTTATTCTTTGCCCCTTCGGGAATGCAGAAAGAATCGATAAAAATACTTGTGTTATCAGGAAGGAAGAAATCAAGATCTTCGTTGACGTCCATCATGAGAACCGCGTCTCCGTTATAATACGGAGCAACTGCCGCTTCCCCGCCCTCCATTTTATCGTAAATCTCGTCCATAACGTAAGCCTGGACAAGAGGTTTCTGAGCGCGGAGATGTCCGGCCGCTTCTTCAATTTCAAGTACATCCGTAGTGTTGAAATCATAACCAAGGTCAAGAAGCGAAATTGCAAATGCATCACGGGAGTTCGAGAACATAAGCATATTATCTGCATATTTCTCGTTCCAAAGGATGTTCCATCCCGTAAGGTCTTCTTCGTCCACCATCGTTGTGTTGTAAATAATGCCTACAACACCCCAGTACATGGGAACAGAATATTCATTATTCGGATCAAAGTTTGTATTTTTATACTTTTCATCAATATATTTATAATTGGGAATATTTGCGAAATCAAGCTTCTGGATCATTCCTTCGCTGATCATTTTTCCTATCATATAGTCAGACGGAACGATTATATCATAGCATGCGCCGCCGCTTTTGAGCTTTGTATAAAGCTCCTCATTGGAAGCAAAAAGAGTATAGTTTACTTTGATTCCGGTAAGTCTTTCAAAATCTTCGTTAACGTCAAGAAAGTTAACCGAATCGTTTGCAACGTATTCGCCCCAGTTGCATACGTCAATCTCTATTCCCTGCCCTTGAAACTTCTGATAATATTCATAATCTTCAACCTCTGTGCTGTATCCTTCGGCTTCGCTGAAATAACCGAAAGCAGAAACAGAAGAAAGAATCATCATCAGAACAGCCAAAGAGAATGCGATAAATTTTTTCATTTATCCTTCCTCCTTTGCCATATTGCGTTCTGCATTCTTTTTATCCTGTCTTGCGCCGTTAATGTTAACGAGAACAAGAATAAAGAGAACAACAACAAACATAATCGTGGAAAGTGCATTTATTTCCGGGCTTACTTTCATTCTTACCATAGAATAAATTACGACGGAAAGAGTCTGGGAATCTGCAGCACCGGTGAAAAAGCTTACCGCAAAGTCATCGAAGGAATAGGTTATCGAAAGAAGAAAACCTGCGGAAATTCCGGGCATTATTTCCGGAAGAACAACTTTTCTGAATGCCTGCATCGGATTGCATCCAAGGTCAAGCGCCGCATTATAAACGTTTTTATCAAGCTGGCGAAGTTTCGGAAGCACGTTAAAAATTACTATCGGAACGTTGAAAGTAATATGCGCAAGGATAAGAGAAGTGAATCCGAGTTCAAGTCTGATAAAAACAAAAAGAAGCATCAGCGAAACACCGATTATAATATCCGGATTCATCATCGGAATATAGGTGATGTTAAGAAGAAGCGACTGCATTTTCTGGCTCATTGCATTGATTCCGATTGCTGCAAGAGTTCCGAGAATCACTGCACATACACCCGCAACAAGTGCAACTATAAGGGTATTTCTGAATGCTGTAAGAATAATATCGTTGGTGAAAAGTTTTTCGTACCATTTGAATGTAAATTCAGTGAAAACAGTACGGCTTTTGGCATCATTGAAAGAAAAAACAATGAGCACAGCAATCGGAAGATAAAGGAACGCATAAATTATGCCAAGATAGAATTTAGAAAGAATTTTCATACAACCATTCTTCCCTCCTTCTCCACTTTATCCGAATCGAACTGATTCATAACGCTCATACAGATAAGAATAATTATCATGAGCACAAAGGAAATTGCGGAACCAAGGTTCGGATTATAGCTGTTGCTGCTGAACTGCATTTCGATAAGGTCACCGATCATAAGTTCAGAACCGCCGCCGAGCATCTTGGAAATGATAAAGGTACTAACGGAAGGAATAAATACCATGGTTATACCTGTGCTGATTCCCGGAAGGCTCTGAGGCAGAGTAACATGGAGAAAAACCTGGAAAGGATTTGCTCCAAGGTCCTGCGCAGCCTGAATAAGGGAATGGTCCATTTTCATCATTACGGTATAAAGCGGAACTATCATGAAAGGAAGATAGTCATATACCATTCCGAGAACAACCGCACCCTGGGTATTTATCATTTCAAAAGGTCCTATTCCGAAAATTCCGAGGAAACGGTTGAGAAGACCGTTGTTTTCAAGAATAGTCATCCATGAATATGTTCTGAGAAGGAAGTTCATCCACATCGGAAGCATGATAAGCATGAACATAGTTCTTCTGATATTGCTTGTTTTTCCTGCCATAAGATATGCAAAAGGATATCCAAGAAGAAGACAGATAAGTGTTGCAACAAAAGCAAGAAAAAGAGATTTTATTATAACCGGAATATAATCTCCTACACGGATTATATTCTGCATTGTAAATTCTCCGCTGCTTGTGGTAAATGCAAAATATGCTACCATTATAAGTGGAACAACAATAAATATCGCCATAAATGCGATATACGGAAAAGCAGGATAACGTGATTTTATCATTTTTCTGCCTCCGCCATTTTATGCATGATATGAATATCGTCCGGAATTACGGAAAGTCCAACCTCCCTGCCCGGTTCCTCATAAAGCGTTGAATGGATTTTCCAATCAAAACCTTCGGAAGAAACGACGATTTCATAATGAACGCCTTTAAAAATAATACTTTCGACTTTGCCGGTGATCTGGCCTTTTTCGGGTTCGGAAATTTTAATATCTTCAGGACGGATTACAACATCAACAGGTTCATTTTCTTCAAAACCGAAGTCAACGCAGTCAAAATCCCTTCCTGCAAAATTGATAAGATAATCCTTTTTCATAACGCCGTCGATAATGTTGGATTCACCGATGAAATCCGCAACAAATGCATTGACCGGTTCGTTATAAATATCGATAGGAGTACCGATCTGCTGGATTTCTCCCGCACGCATTACAATTACAGTGTCACTCATGGTAAGAGCCTCTTCCTGGTCATGAGTAACATAAATAAAAGTAATCTTCGTTTCGCGCTGGATCTTCTTGAGTTCGATCTGCATTTCTTTGCGGAGTTTAAGGTCAAGAGCACCAAGAGGTTCGTCAAGAAGAAGTACCTGCGGTTTGTTGATTAAAGCTCTTGCGATTGCAACACGCTGCTGCTGACCGCCGGAAAGAAGGTTAACGTCGCGGCGTTCATATCCGCGCATATTAACAAGATCGAGCATTTCGAAAACTCTTTCCCTGATTTCCTCGTCCGGAACTTTTTTAAGACGAAGTCCGAAAGCTATGTTTTCATAAACGTTAAGGTTCGGAAAAAGAGCGTATTTCTGGAATACTGTGTTAACTTCCCTTTTGTATGGCGGAAGATCGTTGATTCTTTTTCCATCAAAAAAAACGTCCCCGCTTTTGGGATTTACAAAGCCTCCGATTATACGCAAAGTGGTCGTTTTACCACAGCCGGAAGGTCCCAGAAGTGTGACGAATTCGTGGTTGCGGATATCGAGATTAATGCGGCGAAGAACACTTTCCCCGTCAAATTCTACAACGATATCCTTAAGTCTTATAATGGCATTATTTTCCATTCTGCATCCCCCTTTTGCGGATTCAAGTCACGCAAGGTAAAAACAGGATCATAGGCCGCAGCCTCACCCATTTTTCATACTGCTTTTTACAGCATGGCCGTATTGCAATGAAAAGATTTTGCAATACGTGTTAAAAACCTGTCGACCCACCGCTTTCCTCTTGGAACCGACCCCGCAAAAGAGTGTTTCATTCTAAACGTTGCCGCGCATAAACATTTTACCGCAGTGCCCGGTTTTAGAAGGCTCCTTTTGAAAGCAGTGTTTCATATGACACAGAATTTCGGTCTAATCAATTCGTTTACGTTGTCTATCACCATTTTCCAAAACGGTTTCCGGTGACAGTTCCACCTCCTTCTGACCGAAGGTTCTCTGTCAAACAACAGATGCAAAAATAACATTATAAATATAATATAATTAATATTATTTGTCAATAATAATGGATACTTTTATTAATTTTTTGTAAATTTTTTTAAATTTTCAGTATATTTTCCCGTTTTTTGTAATCCGGAAGAATTTTTTCGATAAATTTATAAAAATTCACCCCGTGGTTTTTATAAGCTATATGAGCAAGTTCGTGAACAACAACGTAATCGATAGCCTCCTGCGGATATTGCATCAAACGCCAGGAATAACAAATTGAGTTTTTCGCGCTGCAGCTTCCGAAACGTTTTTCTGCCGAGGTTATCTTTATTCCGTTCGGTTCAACTCCCATTATTTTCGCAAAATACTCGGTTCTTTCGGTCAAATAAGGCAAAGCTTTTGCTTTGAGCACGGAAATTTCATCGTCGGTCAATACAAATTTCTTATCATGCTCACGCTTTTTTAAAACATGTTTTTCTATCCATTGTTCATGTTTTGAAACAAACTTTTCAATATCTTCAATGCTCATTTTTATCGGAGCTTTAACAAGCGGAATAAAATCATCGCCTATTGAAAGTTCAATTGTTTTTCTTTTGCTTCGGATAAGTTTATATTCCATATTTCTCCTCGGATTTGACTGAAATTCAGGTTTATGATAAAATCAATTATACCACAGAAAGGAGCGTGATTGTATGTCTGATGAAGAAAATATGCTGAAAAAGCGTTTTATTGAACTTTCTGAACGGGCATTTTCAAAAAACATATATACTTTCACCGAATTTCTTTCTCCTGCGGAGCAGGTTTTGCTTAAATCATGCGTCAAAGGCGTTCACTACCATTTTGACGGAGGTTATGAAAACGCAGAAAAAGCCGTTGCTGTTTTCGGAAGCGAAGAACTTTGCGGCTATATCGAATCAGCACCAATTTCATATATCAAAATCGAACCGTGCTCAATGAAATTTTCAGGTGAACTTGCACACCGCGACTTTCTTGGATCAATAATGTCTTTAGGCATCCGAAGAAGCACTCTCGGCGATCTTATAGTCAAAGAAAACATTGCATATGCTCCCTGTCTTGAAAATATTTCCGACTATATCTGTGAAAATCTTGTTGAAATAAAACATACCAACGTACGGTGCTCAAAAGTTGAGCATATTCCGGAAGACGCCCTTCCGCAACCTGTTGAAAGCGAGTTCGTAGTTGCTTCCGAAAGACTGGATTCGGTCATTTCGTCCATCTATAAGCTTTCCAGAAGCGAAAGCAAAGGCCTTTGTGAGCATGAAAAAGTTCTTGTTGGCGGAATTCCGATGCTCAGCGCATCTTACACTCCGAAAGAAGGAGACATTATTTCCGTAAGGGGTCACGGAAAATTTATTTACAGCGGAATCAAGCTTGAAACAAAAAAAGGAAGACTCCGCTGCATTGCAAAAATTTATAAATAAAAAGAGCCGCTTTCACGGCTCTTTTTTTATGAATTTATTTTTACCTCTGAAACCGATTTCGGTTCCGTTAATAAGATTTTTCATATTTTGTCTATGTCTTATCCAGATTATGACTCCAATAAATAAAAATGCCGCTGCAATTAATTTATTTTCATTGGTAAAGAAAACATAAACCGGCATCAATGCAGAAAGAGAAAAAGTTGCTATGGTAATATAGTCTGTAATTAAAATTATTGCAGCTACCGCAACAACTAAAATAAGAAATAATTTCCAATCATAAAAAAGGATGAATCCCATAAAAGGAGCAAATCCTTTTCC
>JAZQUO010000032.1:0-12177 GCA_045631325.1 Oscillospiraceae bacterium | reverse complement strand
TGATTCCGATAAAATCGGAGATTTCCGAAAAGCGGTCAACAAGTTTGCGGCGAACAACTTCCTCCAGATGCCGGTTTATACCCAGAAGATAGACAAAGTTATGGATCCGGCGGAGCTTACCGTTAACAATATTTCTTCCCTTAAACTTCTTGAACCTTTCGGTGCTTCCAACGAAGTTCCGGTTTTTGCGTTCAGAAAAGTTCTTGTTGACGGAATTTATCCTATCGGAAACGGAAAGCATCTCCGGCTCCGTTTCAAGAAAGCGGGAATGGTTTTCTATGCGGTTTATTTCGGAATGACCGCGGAAGAATTCCCTTATGTTCAGGGAGAAATCGTTGACGTTGCCGCAACATGTGAAGTAAGCGAATTCGGAGGAGAAGAAAGGGTTTCTGTAAAAATCCGCGACATCCGTCCTTCTTCTTTAAGCCAGGAAAAACTTTTCTGCGGAAACCTTATCTATGACGGATATAAACGCGGCGAACCTGTTCCGGAAGAGGATATTCCGGAACGCAACGATTTTGCCGTTGTTTACAGATTCCTCAGAGCAAACACAACTTTCAAAGGCGAACTTGACGTTCTTTTCGGAAGAATCACCGGACAGAACAAGGAATATCCGATGGATTCCTGCAAAATGCGCCTTTGCCTTGATATAATGGAGGAAATGGGACTTATCACAAGAAATTTCGACGGAAAAAACGAAGAAATCTCCCTTAATCCTCAATCTCAGAAAATCAACATGGAAGATTCTAAACTTCTTGAAAAATTAAGAAGAGGGAATATCTGAATGAATTTTTTCGGAATAAGAGGCGGTGAATAATAATGCCCGAATATTTTAAAGAGCTCAGAGAAGCCATTGACGTCAACAAAGGATATGACGTCGAAAAAATTGAAAAAGCATATTCCCTTGCCCGAAGCGCCCACGCAGAGCAGAAACGTGCAACCGGAGAACCTTATATAATCCATCCGGTTGCGGCCGCGCTTACCGTTGTTCAGCTTGGTATGGATACGGATACTGTCTGCGCGGCTCTTCTTCATGACGTTGTTGAGGATACTCCGGTAACTCTTGAAGAGATCCGGAAGGAATTCGGTGATGACGTTGCCACAATGGTTGACGGCGTTACAAAACTCAGCAAGATCAAGTTTGTTTCAAAAGAAGAAGCCCAGGCGGAAAACGTACGCAAAATGATGATTGCAATGGCAAAAGACGTCCGAGTTATCATCGTAAAACTTGCGGACCGTCTTCATAATATGCGCACAATTGACGCAAAACCGATGGACAAACAACGCAGAACGGCGCACGAAACCATGGAAATCTATGCGCCTCTTGCACACAGACTCGGTATCCGCCCTATCATGGAGGAACTTGAGGACAGATGCATCCGGATTCTCGACCCGATAGGTTATAAAGACGTTGAGGAAAGAATGGAACTTGCGAAGAGCGAACAGCAGGAATTCCTCAGCCATCTTCAGGGAAAAATCCGCGAAAGACTCGACGGAGAGGAATTCAAGGCAACCCTTACCGGAAGAATCAAGAGCGTTTACGGAATTTACCGCAAGATTTATACTCTTGGAAAATCCTTCGAGGAAATTTATGACGTTTATGCCGTCCGAGTAATCTGCGACACGGTTTATGACTGTTATTATGTTCTCGGTCTTATGCATGACCTTTTCAAACCGATTCCGGACCGCTTCAAGGATTATATTTCAACCCCGAAGCAGAACATGTACCAGTCCCTTCATACAACCTGTATCGACGAAAAAGGTATTCCTTTTGAAATTCAGATAAGAACCTGGGATATGCACCATACCGCTGAATACGGTATTGCGGCGCATTGGAAATATAAAGCCGGAATTCAGGGAAAATATAAACTTGAAGAACGCCTTGCCTGGGTCCGCCAGATTCTTGAACAGCAGCAGGAACTTGATGACGTTGAGGATATCGTAAGTTCCATCAAGACCGATATTGCGGTCGATGAAGTATTTGTATTCACCCCGAAAGGCGACGTTATAAACCTTCCGGTAGGTTCAACCATCGTTGACTTTGCATATGCGATCCATACCGCGGTCGGCAACAGAATGACCGGCGCAAAGATAAACGGAAGAATAGTTCCGCTTGATACCGAAGTAAAAACCGGTATGATTGTCGAAATCATGACAACAAACGCCGCCGGCCACGGCCCAAGCCGAGATTGGGTCAATATTGCAAGAACAAGCGGCGCAAGGGCGAAAATCAGAAGCTGGTTCAAGAAAGAACGCCGGGAGGAAAACATCGCCGAAGGCAGAATTGTTCTTGAAAAGGATTTCCGCAAGAACGGAATTATTCTTAACGAACACGATCATACAGAATTCCTCAGCGAAATTGCAAGGCGCCAGCATTGCAACAGTATTGAGGATCTTTATGCCGCAATCGGTTACGGCGGTATAAGTATGTCGAAGATCCTTCCCTGGGTCAAAGAAGAATACAGCAAGAAATATAAAGCTCCGGAAGAAATCATTCCCGAAATTGTCAAACCGAAACGCAAACCCAAGGCCAGCAGCGGCGTTATTGTTGAAGGCCTTGAAGGATGCCTTGTCAAATTCGGACATTGCTGCAACCCCCTTCCGGGTGACGATATTATCGGTTATATAACCCGCGGAAGCGGAGTTACTATTCATACCTGCAACTGCAAAACCGCCGTTAACGGAATTGTTGACAAAGAACAGGAAGGAAGATGGGTTTCCGCAAGCTGGAGCGACAATATCAAGGATACTTATAAAACCAACGTTCTTGTTCACGGAATCGACAGAAGCGGATTTGTTGCGGACGTTTCCGTTACCGTTGCGAACCTTCATGTTCCGATGCACACCCTTCTTGCAAGGGAACTTCCCGACCACCAGGCGGAAGTCCGCCTTACTATCGAAACCCAGGGCGTTGAACAGCTCCGCGGTACCATTGAGGCTCTTAAACGAATCCGCGGCGTTGACAGCGTAGTCCGTATGTGATGAAAGGAATTTTTGTGATATGAAAACTGTTTTGCAAAGAGTTCTTTCCGCTTCGGTTGAATGCGAAGGAAAAATCGTTTCCGAAATTGAAAAAGGGTTTATGGTGCTTCTTGGAGTTACAAAAACAGATACGAACGAGGAAGCGGATACCCTTGCTTCAAAAATTGCGGGACTTAGGATTTTTGAGGACGAAAACGGAAAGATGAATCTTTCTCTTGACGAAGTCGGCGGAAAAGTTATTGTTGTTTCAAACTTCACCCTTTGCGCCGATTGCAAGCACGGAAGAAGACCTTCGTTCATCAACGCGCAAAGACCCGTTCAGGCGAACGAACTTTATGAATATTTTATAAAAAGACTTAAATTCTACGGTGTTCCGGAAGTCGGAACCGGGGTTTTCGGCGGAGATATGCAGGTGCGTATTCAGAACGACGGCCCGGTTACCCTTATTCTTGATACCGAAGACTGGAAATAAATTTTTTGGGAGGAAACACAATGGAAATTCATGAACTTGTAGTAGGACCCCTTAAAACAAATTGCTATATCGTAACTTCCGATATGAACCATGCGGTCATTATCGACCCGGGTTTTGATGCGGAAAAAATTGCCGCAAAAATAAGAGAGCTTGGCGCAAAACCCAAATTTATGCTTCTTACCCACGGACATTTTGACCATATCGGCGCAGTAAATGCTCTTAAAAAGACTTTCCCGGAAATGAAATCCGTAATTCTTGCGGAAGATGAGGATATCTGTCTTGACCCGAGCCTTATCAACGCTGAAATCGGCGTTGTCACAAAACCGGATATGCTTTTTGCTGACGGCGATATCGTAAAACTTGATGACCTTGATTTTAAATTCATGGCAACTCCCGGACACACAAAAGGCTGCGCATGCATTATTGTTGAAGATAAAATCTTCACCGGAGATACTCTTTTCTCCCGCGGTTACGGAAGAACCGACCTTTACGGCGGTTCCACCAGGGATATGAAAATGTCCCTTAAAAAAATCGGTGCGATTGAGGGAGATTATGAAATTTATCCCGCGCACGGCCCCCACAGCACCCTTAAGACCGAAAAATATGCAAACCCCTATCTCAGAAAAGCAATGGGTCTCGGAATATGATTCTTGTAATTGATTCCCACCCCTACCGCTACGAAGCAGAAGCTCTCTGCCGCATGTTTTTGCGCGGCAGGGAGCTTAAAATATTTGAAGGCGCGGATATCCCCGAAGAGGATTTTATCTATACGGGTGTTTTTGGCGACGAAATTTCCGTAAGAGTCAGAATGGACGGAAAAGACCTTTCCGCAAAGGCAGAAACGGCCGAAGGAAAAGCAACGAAGATGGAATATCTTCTTTACGGAATCCTTTCGGAAATAACCGGACTTTCACCGAAATGGGGAACTCTTACCGGAATCCGTCCGGTAAAACTGGCTCTTCAGATGATGGATAAAGGAATTTCCTCCGAAGAGATACGCAAAAAGTTCCGTGAAGAGCGTCTTGTTTCGGAAGAAAAGCTCGGTTTGCTTTTGAGCACCGCCGAGCACGAAAAAGAGATCCGATCACTTTCGAAGCCGGAATCCGTGAGCATGTATATTTCGATTCCGTTCTGCCCGAGCAGATGCTCCTATTGTTCTTTCACTTCGCATGCCATCGAAAAGGCGGCGAAGCTTATCCCACAGTATGTTGATCTTCTTTGCGAGGAACTGCGTGATACCGCCGTGCTCATGGAGGAACTGGGACTTCATCTCGAAACGGTTTATATGGGCGGAGGAACACCGACGGTGCTCAGCCCGGAACAAATGGACAGAGTTCTGAGCACCGCGAGAAGCTCGTTCGATTTCGGCGGAGTTCGTGAACTTACAGTTGAAGCGGGAAGACCGGATACCATAACCGCCGAAAAGCTTGAAGTTATGAAGAAAAACGGCGTTGACCGCATCAGCATCAACCCCCAGACCATGGATGACGGAGTTCTTGAACTCATCGGAAGAAAACATACCGCAAAAGACGTTGTGGATGCGTTTAAAATGGCAAGAAGTTTCGGATTCGATAATATAAACATGGATCTAATTTCCGGACTTCCGGGTGACGATTTTGATAAATTCCGCAGAACCATAGATTCTGTGCTCGAACTTGACCCGGAAAACATAACTTTGCATACTCTTACTGTCAAAAGAAGCGCGAACCTTGTGAACGATGCCCGGAATATGCTCAGCAGGACAGTTGATGAAATGAATGAGCACGCCTTCCGCTGTTTTGATGAAGCGGGATATTATCCGTATTATCTTTACCGCCAGAAAGGCACGGTTGAAGGACTTGAAAACACAGGTTTCTGCAAACCGGGCAAGGAAGGAATTTATAACGTTTTCATAATGGATGAAACCCATTCCATTCTTGCAACCGGCGCAGGCGGAGTTACAAAAATGAAAGACCCTCACGGACCGAAAATCGAAAGAATATTTAACTTTAAATTCCCGTATGAATATATTGACAGATTTGACCTTATGAACGAAAGAAAAGAACAGGTGAAAGATTTTTATGAACGCTATCCTCTCTGATGCCTTTGAAACAGAAGCCATAAACAAGGGCATTTCTTCCGCTTTTTCGGAAATGATTGCAAAAACGGAAGCGGAAATTGAAAGGAAAGTTGAAGAAACCGCGGAAACTATTTTTGAAAAAGGCGGGAAACTTAAAATTGTTCTTGTTTCCGGCCGTTCCGCTTCGGGAAAGACAACTTTTACAAAAAAAGTCTGTGAAAAGCTTATTGAAAAGGGAAAGGAAGCAAAACACATCGCTCTTGATGATTTTTTGCTTGGTTTCGGATATATGCCCCTTAACGAAGACGGAACTTTTGATATGGAAAGCATTGCGGGGCTTGATACAGCCCTTGCAAACGAAACTTTCCGGCTTCTTCTTACGGAAGGAAAAGCGGATTTCCCGACTTTTGATTTTCCGAACCAGCGAAGAGGCGAAAAATGGAACAGAGTCGAACTTGGAAAAAACGGAATTGTGATGATCGAGGGAATCCATTCCCTTAACCCGCTTCTTACGGAAAACCTCCCCGAAGAGGGGATTCTCCGGATGTTCATCGAACCGAAAAAAGGATATCGCAAAGACGGAAAGTATGTGCTTTCTCCCGAAGAAGTGCGGCTTATGAGAAGAATGACCAGGGACGAACTTTTCCGGGGATGGAGCGCGGAAAAAACTCTTGTCCAATGGAAAAGCGTTCTTGCCGGAGAAAAAATCTATATCGAACCCTATATTGATTCCGCAGAGATAAAAGTTGATTCTTCGATGGATTTTGAACCGGCGGTTTTTGTGAATATTCTTTCGGAAATGCTTTCAAAAATCCGCGAAGATTCGCCGTTTTACGGTATGGCAAAGGATTTTTTGGAAAAACTTTCGTGTTTTAATAAAATTAGTCCGGATTTTTTGCCGAAAGATTCGCTTCTCCGCGAGTTTGTCGGTTGATTTTTCCATATTACAGGTATATAATTATAAAGGAATATTTTGCAGAAAAGGAGAATTACAGCCATGTCTGAATTTGATGATTTCATCAGAGGAATCGGCTCTGATATAAAAAACGCTGCCGAACAGGTAAGCAAAAAAGCGGAGGAAACTTTTGAAATTTCCAAACGCAAAGCAGAAAAAATGAAAATCAAAGGACATATCCAGGCTCTTTATCAGCAGCTTGGCGAACTCACCTACGGCGGAATCAAAAACGGCGAGGATGTTTCCGAAGAAACTAACGAAATTATCAATAAACTCGACGAAGCTTTTGTAAGAATCGAAGAGCTTTTTGAAGAAATAAACGAAATCAAAAACGGCACCTTTGTCAAAGAAGAGGAAATGGATTGGGACGAGGAATATGCCGAAGAATATGACATTGACGTTGAGGAAGTAATCGAAGAAGCAAAAGCTTTTGAAGAAACCGAAGAACCCGAAGTTGAGGTCGAACTTATAATTGCAGGAGACGAAGAAACCGAAGAACCTGAAAAACTTCAGGAATTCGATATCAGCATCGATTGATTTTTATAAACGGAGGCAAAAGAAATGACGTATAATCAGATCAAAGGTTCGGCGGAATATATTCTTGCACAGACAAGGGTCCGTCCGAAAATTGCCCTTATACTCGGAAGCGGTCTTAACCCGATTGCATCCGAAATTGAAAATGCGACCAGAATCCCGTATAAGAATATCCCCCGTTTCAATTCCACAACCAACCCCGACCACGAAGGCGTTCTTATAATCGGATATCTCGATAAAATTCCCGTTGCGGTAATGAGCGGAAGACTCCATCAGTATGAAGGCAATTCCATGAAGGAATGCGCATATCCGGTTGCTGTTTTTAAAGCTATGGGAATCGAAAAAATCATTGTTACAAATGCTGCCGGCGGAATCAATACCGATTACAGAAACGGCGATTTTGTTCTTATTTCCGACCATATCAAGTTCTTCAACGAAGGACCTCTTACCGGTGAGGATGCTTCCATCCTTGGCGGAAACCGTTTCTTCGATATGAGCGATACTTATTCCGAATATCTCCGCAACAGAGTTGCAGGCGCTTTTGAAACCGAAACCGGAAAGAAAATTCAGCAGGGCGTTTATGCATTCATGCCCGGTCCTCAGTTTGAAACCCCGGCGGAAATCAGAATGCTCCGCACCCTCGGTGCTGACGTTGTCGGTATGAGCACCGTTCCGGAAGTAATCATGGCTGCGGCATGCAACATCAAAGTTCTCGGAATTTCCGTTGTTTCAAACATGGCGGCCGGAGTTGAAAACAAAAAACTTTCCGGTTCCGACGTTAACGAAACCTGCGCTTCGATAAAAGAAGATTTTAAAGCGCTTCTTCATACCGCAGTAAGAATTCTGGAGGAGGAAAAATAAAATGCTGTTCAAAGACATAACATATATTGACGAAAATTTTAATACCGTTGAACATGCCTATATCGGCACCAAAAACGGCGTTATCGATTATATCTCCACCGAAAAACCCGATTGGGGTTACGGCGAAGTTTACGACGGCCAGGGAAAAGTTCTTATCCCCGGTTTTGTAAACAACCATTGCCACGCCGCAATGGGATTCATGCGCGGTTACGGCGAAGGACTTCCGCTTCACAGATGGCTTGAAGAAAAAATCTTCCCCTTTGAATCCAAATGGGACGAAAACAGCATCTATTGGGCAGGACTCCTCGGAATGGCAGAAATGATCGCTTGCGGAACAACTTCTTTCTCCGATATGTATTTCTTTGATGCAGTCGCCGAAAAAGTAGTCCGTGAATCCGGAATCAAATGCAATTTTGACAATCCTCCCATCTGCTTTGACGGAACTCCTCTTAAAAAACAGAAATATTTCCCGCCTGTTGACGAAATGGTAAAGAAATTCGGCCACAGCAGAGGCCGTTTTGTTGAGGAATTCGGTCTCCATGCGGAATATACTTCCACTGAACCTCTTGTAAAAGAAGTTGCGGCATACGCAAAGGAAAACGGAGTACGCCTCCATATCCATATGGACGAAACCAAAGTTGAGCACGAAAACTGCAAAAAGAACCGCGGAATGACCACCGCGCAGTATTTTGAAAAATGCGGAATTTTCGAAAACAACGTAAACCTTGCTCATTGCGTATGGGTAGAGGACAGCGATATCGAAATCCTTGCAAAATATCCGAATGTTTCCGTAACCCATTGCCCTTCCAGCAATATGAAACTCGGAAGCGGATTTGCTCCCATCAGAAAGATGCTTGATGCGGGAATCAACGTCTGTCTCGGTACCGACGGCGCTTCCAGCAACAACAACCTCAACATCTTTGAGGAAATGCATCTTGCAGCAATGATCTGCCGCGGAAACACCGGCGACGCAGACAATGTTTCCCCGAAAGATCTTTTCAAAATGGCAACCGTCAACGGTGCAAGATCCCAGGGCAGACTTGACACCGGCGTTATCAAAAAAGGCAACAAGGCAGACCTTGTTGTTCTTGACTTAAACAAACCGCATCTTGTTCCCTGTTATGACGTAATCACCAACATTGTATTCTCCGCACAGTCCAGCGACGTTGCGCTCACCATGGTTGACGGCGACGTTCTTTACCGCGACGGAAAATACAAAACCATTGATATTGCAAAAGTTTTTGACAAAATCAGCTACTATCTTCCCAAAATGCTTGGACAGCTTTGATTTTTGTTGATTATCTGACTGTTATTAAAGTGACCGGAAAGAATTCTTTCCGGTCACTGTTTTGACTTTTTTACGAAAGGGGAACAGCTTTTGAGTTCCAAAAAACAAAATTTTCTGCAGGGCGCGCTGATCCTCAGCCTTGCAGCGATAATTGTTAAAGTAATCGGTGCCGTTTATAAAATTCCGCTTATGAATATAATCGGCGGCGAAGGTTTCGGTTACTACAATACTGCCTATACTATTTTTACGCCGCTTTATACAATTGCAACAGCGGGAATTCCCGTTGCGGTTGCAAGGATGGTTTCAGAATGTGTGACTCTCGGAAGATACCGCGACGTAAGAAGGATCTTTCAGATATCCATGACCTGTTTCCTTGTTACGGGTACTGCCGGAAGCCTTGTAATGCTTTTCGGAAGCAGATTTCTTGCGGGAACGGTTTGCGGAAACCCCGGGGCTTTTCTTCCGGTTATAATTCTTTCCCCGGCGGTTTTCTTTCTTTGCATGACTTCCGCATACAGGGGATATTATCAGGGACTCCGGAATATGTACCCGACGGCAATTTCCCAGGTTATAGAAGCTGTCGTTAAAGTTGTGATCGGTCTTGCGCTTACGATTCTTGTAACAAAGCTCGGTTTTTCCGAAACTGCAAAAACCGGAAAATTCCTCGGGATTGATCTTGGAATTTCCGCGGAGGGACTTTCGGAAACTTCCGCCATTGCGCCGGTTGCCGCGGCTGCGGCCATTGCCGGTGTAATGATTTCCACAATGGTGGGCATGATATATCTGATGGTGCATTATCATTTCAAAGGCGACGGAATCACCCAGCCGGAACTTTACGATGCGCCGGAAGCCACCGCAAAGAAAAAACTCCTTAAAACCCTTGTTACAATTTCCGTTCCGGTTTGTCTTGCAACTCTTTCCACCAACATCACGAACCTTATCGACCTTGTTTCGCTGATGAACAGAATGGAATATGCTATCCGCCTTGACCATTTCACAGTTGTTGAAATGTATTCCGGACTTTTCCCTGCGGGACTTGAACTCGAAGGTATTCCGAACTATCTTTACGGAGTTTATTCCGGTATGCCGGTAACCCTTTTTAACCTTGTTCCGACCATTGCGATGACTTTCGGAACTGCGGCTTTGCCGAACGTTGCGGCTGCCTGGACTTCCCACAACCGCCACAGAATCAAAAAATCCGTCGATACAGTTCTCCGTCTTACAACTCTTATTGCTGTTCCGGCGGGAATCGGCCTTTCGGTAATGAGCTACGAGGTTCTTTCGCTTCTCTATCCGCTCAGAATGAACGAAGTTGAAATTGCAGCGCCGCTTCTCCGGGTTATGGGAATCACGGTAATTTTTGTCTGCACCTGCGCTTCCTGCCACAGTATTCTTCAGGGAATCGGCAAGGAAAGACTTCCGCTTATTTTCATGCTTATCGGTGCGGCGGTGAAACTTGCGGTAAACTATATTTTTGTTGCGATCCCGAGCCTCAATATCCAGGCGGCTCCCTACGGTTCGCTTGTTTGCTATATTATAATAATGATAATAGATATAATAGCAATAAATCATTATGCACAGATAAGGATAAATCTTTACGCAACTTTTATTCTTCCGCTTTTCTGCGGAGCGCTTTGCGGAGCGGGAGCAAAGATTTCCTATTATATGTTTGATATTCTTCTTTCCGAAAAGCTTGCAACCGTTCTCGGAATCGGAGTTGCGGTTGTAATTTACGGTTTTGCGATACTTTTGACAAAAGGAATTACAAAAAAAGACTTTTTAATGATTCCTAAGGGCGAAAAAATCGCGAAAGTACTTGAAAAAATCCATTTATTGAGTTAAAATAGGGGGTAGCCGCGCCGTGAACAGTGGTTTTGTAAAAAAAGAAAAGTATTCAATTGAAGACCTTCTTGAAATCATGTCGCTTTTAAGAAGCGAAAACGGCTGCCCTTGGGATAAGGAACAGACCCATGAATCCATCCGCAAAAATTTCATCGAGGAAACTTATGAAGCGGTTGAAGCAATTGACTGTGATGATCCGGTAATGCTTCGGGAAGAACTGGGCGATGTGCTTTTACAGGTAGTGTTCCACACCCAGATGGAAAAGGAAAAAGGCAATTTTGATTTCAGCGACGTTTGCGACGGAATCTGCAAAAAGCTTGTTGTGCGCCATCCGCATATTTTCGGTGACGAACAGCTTGGCGAAGCAAAGGAAGTTGCGAACCGCTGGGATGAAATTAAAAAAGAGACCAAAGGCCAGAAAACCGGAAGTGAAACTCTTCACGCCGTTCCGAAACAGCTTCCTGCGCTTATGAGATGCGCAAAGCTTCAGCAAAGGGCGGAAAAATCCGGCGGATACCGTTTTGATACCGCATGGTCGCTTCGGAAGCTTGATGAAGAAATTTCGGAACTTCGGGAAGCAATTGTTTCCAATAACGCCATTCGCTGCGGCGAAGAGGTCGGAGATATTCTTTTCTCCGCGGTTTATCTTGCGAGAACTTTGGATCTTGAACCGGAAGAATGCCTTACTGCGTCTTCCGAGAAATTTATAAGGCGTTTTTGCGCCGCGGAAGAAATTGCCAGGGAGGAAGGAAAAGATATTCCGGAACTTCGTGGCGAGGAACTTTCCGCCCTTTGGCAGAAAGCCAAGGAACAGACAACGAAAAAACGCGGTTGATTTTAAAACCGCAGGACAGTTAAAAAACGGAGGTAAATTAAAATGACTAAATCTGATCTTATTGCAGCAGTTGCAACCAAACTCGGTTCTTCCAAAAAAGACGGCGAAAAAGTTGTTGCAGCAGTTCTTGATTCCATTACTGAAGCTCTTGCAAACGGCGAAGCAGTACAGCTTGTTGGTTTCGGCACTTTCGAAGTAAAAGAACGTGCTTCCAGAAAAGGTATCAACCCCAGAACCAAAGAAGAAATCGAAATCGGCGCTTCCAAACTTCCTTCCTTCAAAGCAGGCAAAGCTCTTAAAGAAGCAGTTAAATAATTTGGTTTTTGCTTAAAAAAGTTTCAAGTCGGAT
>JAZQUO010000031.1:0-26286 GCA_045631325.1 Oscillospiraceae bacterium | reverse complement strand
TCGGTAGAACGGTCGCTTCCCAAGCCACAGAGGGGGGTCGATTCCCCTTACCTGCTCCACGAAAAAAGAGTCTTTTGTCCACCGGACAAAAGACTCTTTTTTCGAACTAAGTGTGCCTTGTGGCACGATAAGCACGCCTTCGGCGGGTGCGGAAACGCATCGCATCACCTATCACAGCGCAGCGGCATCACTTATCACTTGAATGGTACTCTTATATTATATTGAAAAAATCCTGATTTTGCTATATAATCGTTTTGTAAATTCGAATATCCCGGAGGATTTTATGAAAATAAACGATATCGAAACTCCAAGACTTTTGTTAAGAGGCTTCACAAAAGATGACGCTTTATGGGCGTACAGCATCTGGAACAATCCGGAGATGGGACAATATTTGCCAGACGAAGCAAAAGAAGAAATAGACGAAGAATATTTAAAAATGCTGGAAGGTCTGGGCGATGATGATGAATGCTGTTATCTGATTCCCGTTTTCAAGGATTCTTTGGAACGGGTCGGAACCTGCAGTTTTATAATAAGCGAAGACAAAAAAATTTATGATATCGCTTACTGCGTGCATAAAAAATTCTGGTGCCAAGGCTATGCAACCGAAATCGCCAAGGGAATGATAGATTATGCCCGCAGCCAAGGCGCGGAAAAAGTGACCGTTTTTGTAAGCCAGGAAAACGCCGCTTCAAACCGTGTTGCTCAAAAATGCGGCGGAAAAATCGTCGGCGAAAGTACCTATAAAAAAAGAGGAACGGATATTGTTATGAAAGATTATAAATATGAAATTATACTTTAAGCACTTTATAGATATGATATAATCTTTTCAGAATTTTAAAAACGGAGGTAAAAACCATGAACAAAAACAGAATCCAGACCGAAAAAGCTCCCGCCGCAATCGGTCCCTATTCCCAGGCAATTGACCTTGGCGAAATGATTTTTACAAGCGGACAGATTCCCGTTGCTCCCGACGGAAGCGTAAGCGAAGATATTTCCGAACAGACAAGACAGGCTCTTCTCAACCTTAAAGCGGTTATCGAAGCCGGCGGCAGCAGTCTTGATAAAGTTATCAAAACCACCGTTTTCATCACCGATATGGCTCAGTTCGGCGCAATAAACGCAGTTTATGCCGAATTTTTCACCGAACCTTATCCTGCAAGAAGCTGTGTTCAGGTTGCCGCTCTTCCGAAAGGCGTTTCAATCGAAATCGAGGCCATTGCACTTAAATAAACAAAAAAACGACCCGCAGAGCGGGTCTTTTTTTATGCCATTATTTCCTGTGCTTTTTTGAAAAGAAGTTTTCCTTCGGCGGATTCTTCACAGGTTATTTTATCCCCGAAGGCGATTTTTCCGGAAAGGAGCATTTCCGAAATCGGGTCTTCCGCCGCTTCGCGGATATATCTTTGAAGAGGTCTTGCGCCTTTTTCCGGGGAAAATCCGTTTTTCACTGCGCTTTGGATTGCAAAAGGCGGAAATTCGGCGGAAATTCCCGCATCGGAAAGCCTTTTTTCAAGTTTTCCGTAATATTTCTCGGCGATTTTTTCCGCGGCAGATTTGTCGAGCCTTTCAAAAACAATCGTTTCGTCGATTCTGTTGATAAATTCCGGGCGGAAAATTTTCTTTATTTCGCCAAAAACCGCCTTTCCGTTAAAATCATTTTTCCCCGCCTCATCAAGAAAAGCAAAACCGAGGTTCTGGCCTTTTCCGATATATTCCGCGCCGATATTTGATGTCATTATAATAACGCAGTTTGTGAAATTCACTTTCATTCCATGGGAATCCGTAAGAGTTCCGTCATCCATAAGCTGGAGAAAAAGATTATAGATGCTCGGGTCGGCTTTTTCGATTTCATCGAAAAGCACAACTGAATAAGGGCGGCGGCGGACTGCTTCTGTGAGTTTTCCGCCTTCATCATAACCTATATATCCCGGCGGAGAACCTATCAGCTTGTTTACGGAAGCTTTGTCGGAATATTCCGACATATCAAAACGTATAAGCGCCTTTTCATCGCTGAAAAGTTCTTCGGCAAGCGCTTTTGAAAGTTCGGTTTTTCCAACTCCGGCAGGACCTGTGAAAAGAAAAATCCCGATCGGTCTTTTCGGGTCGCGGAGTCCCGCGCGGTTTCTGCGGATGGCTTTTGCAACGGACGAAACCGCTTTTTCCTGACCGGCGACCCTTTTATGGAGTTTCTCTTCAAGATTGAGCATCCGCTTTCCTTCATCCTCAGTTATTTTTCCGACGCTTATTCCTGTCGCAGCGGAAAGAATTTCCGCAATATCTTCCGCCGAAACATCTTTTTCGTAATTAACGCGAACACAGGAATTTTTCACCGCTTTTTTTGAACACGCTTCGTCAATAAGATCTATTGCCTTATCCGGAAGGCGTTTTTCCGGAAGATAGCGAATCGAAAGCCGTACGGAAGCTTCTATTGCCTCATTCGAAATTTTCACCTTATGGAAATTTTCATATCGGCTTTTTAATCCTTCAAGAATTTTTACCGCCGTTTCATAATCCGGTTCGTCGACTGAAACGCTCTGGAATCTCCGTTCAAGGGCGGATTCCTTTCGGATAAACTTGCGGTATTCTTCGGTGGTCGTTGCGCCGATTATGCGAAGCTCTCCCCTTGCAAGCTGGGGTTTTAAAATATTCGAAGCATCTATTGCGCCTTCCGCCGCGCCCGCTCCGACAATTGTATGCACTTCGTCGATAAACAGAATTATATTATTCGAACGTATTACTTCGTCGATAACTGTTTTTATTCTTTCCTCAAAATCCCCGCGGTATTTTGTTCCGGCAACCATAAGGGATAAATCAAGGGAACAAAGCCTTTTATTCTTCAGATTTTCCGGAACAAGGCCTTCCGCCATCCTTTGGGCAAGACCTTCCGCAATTGCAGTTTTACCGACTCCCGCATCGCCTATAAGGCAGGGATTATTTTTTGTTCTCCTTGAAAGAATCTGAATAACACGGTTTATTTCATTTTCTCTTCCGATAACCGGGTCAAAGGCGTTTTCCTTAGCCAGGCGGGTCAGATCCCTGCTATATTTATCAAGCCCGGGAGTTTTTTGTTTTTGTTTTTCCCTTGGGGAATAATCGGTTATGGCCGGGGCAACGCATACTTCACGGAAAAGTTCGTTCGTGTCGCATCCGAAATGATTGAGATATCTCACCGCTCCGCAATCTTCCTCCCGGAGAACTTCAGTAAGGATCGTTCCGATATCTGCCGAAGTTCCGATTCTTTTTGCGCTTGAAAGGGAATTTTCCAAAACTTTTCTGCAAAGCGGCGAAAAATCCGCCGGAGAAAGATTCGATTTTGTTCCCCTTCCAACCGTTTCAAGAAGTCTTTCCATAACCTTTTCGCAGGTTATTCCGTTTTTTTCAAGACTTCTGAATTCAAAGCAATCCCCTTCCCGAAGAATTCCGAGAAGAAGATGTTCCGTTCCCACAAAGGAATGTCCAAGCGATGACGCTTCGTTAAGCGCGGAATTTATTGCGGAGTTTGCGGCAGAAGAGAAACCGGAAAATTTAAACATGATATACCTCGTTTTTAAAATTTTACATTCTTAATATTGTCTTTTAAACAAAAGATATTCCGTTTTTCAAAAAATTGATTTTACCGCCGCTTTGAATTTTTCCTCGGCAAGGGAAAAATCCATTGCATCTATGTAATATGATTCAAGCTTGTCGTGAACTTTTTTGGCTTCTTTAATGCATAAAGCCGCCTCGTCAATTAATTTTTTTGCATACCGAAGCGCAAAGCGGATACGGATTTTGTTGATTGCATATTTTTTTCTGTCGGTAAAACGCCCCCAATGTATCGTTCTGTAAGGGGCGATTTTTATTTTGTGCCTTCTGTTAACCGTCATAAATCCGATTTTAAGCGAAGGAATAAAAATATGTTCGATTTTTTCCGAAGGAAAAACCGGACAGCGGCAGGTTATTATATCAAGTCCGTTTTCAACGGCGTTTTTTCTTATTGCATTCATAAAAATTCTCGTTACCGCACCAACATCGTCGTCAAGAAGATAGATCCTTTCGCAAAGGATTTTTGGAGTTTCATTGAAGAAAAAAACGCCTTCTTCTGTAATTGCGCTTAAAAACCTTTGTTTTTCGGAACCTTTCTGCATTCTTTTTCTTCCGAATTCCTTTGAGCAGAGCCGGATTGCCGCTTTTTCGGTTTTCTCCTGCAAAACCGAATCCATTCCAAGCCTTGCCGCTTCATCAAGCAGCGACGCCGCGGAAGAAATATATCTTCTTGCTTCCTCGTGGAGTTTTCTGTTTGCATCCGAAAGGGCGATTATTTCTTTTCTGTGCTCAAAAAGCTTTTCTCCGTCCCAAAAGTCCGAAAGAGATATCACCGTTTCGTATGCTCCGGGATATTTCGGTTCCGAAGGATGGGGCAAAGTTGCGTCCGCGGCGGCAAATTTTCCGTCGGAAGTCATTACCGCGTCAAGTGATTTCGGATCTGCGGAACAGAAAACAAGTTCCGGTTCAAGACCTTTTTCCGCAAGAATTCCGGCAAATTTTTTAAGAAAGGTCGATTTTCCTGTTCCGGGACCGCCTTTTAAAAGAAAAAGCTTTCCGCCGGAAAAAGGGCGGAAAAGCTGATCAAATTTTGAATAATATCCTTTCGGCGCATTTGCGCCCAAAAACCAGCAGGGCATATCCTTTATGTCTTGCATTATGTATCTCCTCCCTTCGTAATATATTCTATTCCAAAGGCGGCTTTCGGGTTAATATATGTAGGCGGCGGAAAACATCTTCCTTTCCTCCGCCGGAAACTTTTTTTCAGAACATCAGATCGAATCGATATCTATCATATCTTTGATGTTCAGGGTACCTTCGGGACGGCGCATCTCTTCTTTTTTGGAACCGATCGTATTCATATGAGTGATAATACGTTCCTGCTGCATAGGATTGAAGGCTCCGAACGGTTTCACCCTTTTCGGGTCATTTTCAAACGCCGGACCGCCCATGTTTTTAAGTTTCTCTCTGTTGCTGCTCATTTTTCTTCACCTCGGCATTATTTTTTGCCGAAGAAATTTTTTTATTCCGGTAATTTTAAGGAAGAGCTTTTTTCGGAAATCCGAATTTTCCGGATGAAAAAATTTTTTCAAAAACAGAAACAAAAAAGCTTATTCCGCACCAAAGAACACTGAAAACGGGACAAATCTGCCCGAGTATATTCCCCGGAACGGAAGAATAATCCCATACCGACATTCCGAGCACAAGATTAAAAACAATTCCGAAAACAAGTTCTACCGCCGTTATTATTCCGCCGCCGATAATCGCCTTAAAATAATGGGGCGCATTTTTAAGTTTTTTGAATGTTTTTATCAAAAGCAAAAGCGAAATTCCTCCGGCGGCGGCCATTGACCAATGGCTGTAACCGCGCCACAGAGTTTCGAGGAGATAATATCCCGCCGCGCCGAAAGCAAAAATTTTTCCGTCATTTTTTATTTTTTCCAAATCAATCACCCGAAAATTATTTTTTTGCAAAAAGGGATAAAAATTCCGGGTAAAAAATGGTATAATTTTTTCAAATAAAACATTTAGGGAGATTTTATGAAACGTATTCTTGTAATCGGCGGAAACGGAAGCGGAAAAAGCACCTTTTCGAAAAAACTCGGCGAAAAAACCGGCCTTCCTGTCGTTCATCTTGATAAAATCTTTTGGCGCGGAAACTGGGAATATATTTCCCGGGAAGAGTTTGATATTTTGCTTGAAAACGAACTGAAAAAAGAGGAATGGATAATCGACGGAAACTTTGAACGCACCCTTGAAGAACGGATGAAATTTTGCGATACCGTTTTCTACTTTGATTTTTCGACCGTTCAATGTCTTTTCGGCGTTACCGAAAGAGTTTTGAAAAATTACGGAAAAACAAGGGAAGATATGGGCGGAAACTGCCCGGAAAGATTTGATCTTGAATTTTATAAAGCGATTTTGCGTTTCAACAAAAAGAACCGCCCGAAAACAAAAGCGCTTTTGGAAAAATACAAACCGGATGTTATTGTTTTTAAAAACAGAAAACAGGCAAAGGATTTTTTAAACACTTTATAATGTTTTTATTGACTGAATTATCTGCTGAATGATATAATAAATTGTTAAAATAAAATTTTTGGAGGAAAATCATGGCTAAACAAGTTTGGAAACCCGCAACTCTTCTTTCTCCTCTTCCCGCAGCTCTCGTTACCTGCGGAACTGTTGAAGAACCCAACGTACTTACCATTGCCTGGACCGGAATCATCAACTCCAGCCCCGCAATGACCTATATCTCCGTCCGTCCCGAAAGATGGAGCCACCATATTATTTCCGAAAGCGGCGAATTCGTAATCAACGTAACAACCGATTCTCTTGTTCGCGCTGCGGATTTCTGCGGAGTCCGTTCCGGAAAAGATACCGACAAATTTGCGGAAATGAAACTTACCGCTCTTCCCGCTTCCAAAGTTTCCGCACCTATCCTTGCCCAGAGCCCCATTTCTCTTGAATGCAAGGTAACCGAAGTCAAACATCTCGGAAGCCACGATATGTTCATCGCAGAAATCGTCGCTATTCAGGTTGACGATAAATATATCGACGCAGACGGAAGACTTGACCTTCGAAAAGCGGGCGTTATGTTCTATTCCCACGGCGAATATTTTGCACAGGGCAAAAAAATCGGCCAGATGGGATATTCCGTTAAGAAAAAACGCGCAAAGAACCCGAAACTTGCAAAGAAAAAAGAAAGCAAATAAAACGCAAAAAATCCCCGGTCTTTGACCGGCGATTTTTTGCGTTATTTTATTTTCGTAAAATCGTAATATCTTTCGCCGCTTTCGAAAAGTTTGAGAGCAAACATTGCCTGCATACATTGATCGGTTGCCATGGGGTCTTTTGCCATTCCGAGAGTGTGGCAGAAAGCTCCGTCGCCAAGGTAATACTGCATAAAATAGGAACCTATCCAGCCGCCTTCTTTTATGAAGCGTTCGTCGGTGCGGATATCGATTCCGATGGAAGAAAGTGCGATTATAACCTGTGCCGTGGTCTGGACATTTTCCCCTTCCCAGGCGAAAAATCCTCCGTTTTCCTGCTGAACTTCCGAAAGATGGGAAACCGCCCGGTCAACGGCGGCGGTAATTCTCTCATCTTTTCCGTAATACGGTGCAAAGGCCTGAATTACCTGGGCGGTTATATCAACGTCCGGTTCTTCGCCCTGAAGCGCCCAACCTCCGCAATCATATTCTTCCGAAAGAATATTTTCGATAAAAATCTCTCTGTCAACGTCCGGGAAATCATAACCTATCGAATCAAGAGAAATAAGAGCAAAAATACTTCCGGGAAGTCCCTGGTTAGTTACAAAATCAAGATCGGAATGGTGTTCAAAAAGGTTATAGCCGTTCACGTTTGTTGGGTCTTTTCCGATTGCGGTAACGGTAAGGGCGGCTCTTGAATAGTTGCTGTGTTTGGTATTCGTAAGAACACCGGAATTTTCCTCAAGGGTTCTGCAAAGATTTTCGTAATATGTATCGAACCAGCCTTCCGGAACTTCTGCGCCGCTTCTTGCGGCGACCATTACCGACCATTCCCCGGCAATACTGCTGTGACCCGGATTCGGCGTGTTTTCGATTATATTCGCCATTGTTTCTTCCATAACTTTTGAAAAATCGTAATCCGTTCCGATTTTTTCCGCACCGCATCCGGAAAGCATCAGAGCAATTATAAGCATAAAAGACAGAATTTTTTTCATAAAAAACTCTCTCCTTTCTAAAAAAGCTTTATTTATCATAGATTTATAATATCACATTACGCGCTTTTCATCAAGGCGCGAATTGTTCCAAACTTGCTTTTTAAAGGTTGTGTTTTTTTGAAAAAAAGTTTTCTTACAACACTTTGCGCTCTTTCTCTTTGCATTATTTTCATTTTAAACGGAGAGAATTTAAGCGAAGGAATCCGAAAAGGCCTTCATTTATGTTCATTTTCGGTTATCCCGGCACTTTTTCCGTTTATGGCACTTTCGGTTTTCATTTGCAAAAGCAAAACCGCATATTTTCTGTCCGCAGTTTTAAAACCGCTTGCAAGAATCCTTAAAGTTCCAGACGTTTGCTGCGGGGTTTTTCCCGCGGCAATTTTCGGCGGATATCCTGCTGCGGCAAAATGTATTTCCGACCTTGTTTCCGAAAAGCTTCTTGACCGGAAAACCGCCGCAAAAATGCTTTGTTACTGCGTAAACGCGGGTCCGCCGTTCCTGATTTCCGCAATCGGAATCGGAATTTTCGGGAACATAAAAATCGGTTTTCTTCTTTTTGCGGCGCAGTTTTTGTCCTCCGTCATTATTGCGGCGGCTGTTTCAGCTTTTCCAAAAGGGACGGAAAATATTGGGTTTCCCGCTGAAATTCGAAGAAAAAGCAATGCTTCCTGCGCGGTTGAATCCGTAATTTCCGCGGCGGAAAGTTGTTTCCGGATGTGCGCTTTCATTATAATCACATACGGAGTGCTCGAAATTGTTTTTAACGGCGCATTTTTCCGCCTTGCTTTTGAAAATCCGGTTTTAAAAGCACTTTTCTCCGGTTTTTTCGAAGTTACATCCGGAGCCTTATCCTGCGGAGAAATTGAAGGTTTCAACGCTGTTATTATTGCCGGCGCCGTCGCTTCTTTTTCCGGAATCTCGGTTATCCTTCAAATTGCAGCAATTAGCGAAGAAAGTGAAATCCCCCTTTTCCCGTTTATTATTTCCCGCTTTTTTCATGCGGGAATAACCGCGGGAATCCTTCGGTTATTTCTTTCTTTTTTCGGAGAGGCGGTATCTGTTTTCTCTGTCAAAGGCGGAAGTTACGAAGCTGTTCTTTCCGCTTCTGCTCCTGCGGCGGTAAGCCTTCTTTGCATGGCGGCGCCTTTTCTTCTTTCAATCGTTCCGCCGAAAAGTGAAAAAGAACCGCTTTTAAGTCGTTTTTGGAATAAAATTAATATTTTTTGGCATAGCCAAACATAAAAAACTGTGATACAATAAAAATATAAAATTAATTTAAAAAACGGAGGTTTTGCCGTTTATGTTCGATAAAAAATTCTTCGACAAAAACATTGAACCGAGATGTGAATACTGCTCTCTCGGTTATCTTTCCGCCGACGGAAAAAACGTTCTTTGCAAGAAAAAGGGTGTTGTTGAAAAAGGATTTCATTGCCGCTCTTTCGATTACGATCCCCTTTTGAGAACTCCCCGCCCCAAGGCACCGGAGCTCCCGAAATTCGATCCGGAGGAATTCAAAATTTGAAAAAGTTAGTTTCAGTTCTCTTTGCTCTCTTTCTTCTTTTTGCAATATCCGTTACCGCAAACGCCGCCGAAGCTCCGCTTCGGCTTTTTTCCGTTGCGCCCGATGAAGGTTTTTCGGAAGAAGAAGTTTATTCATACGCAATTGAAAACGGATTCGGCGGAGTTCTTGTTGATTTAAGAAAAAGCGATTCTTCGGATTACCTTTGGAACATCGTGGGTTCAACCGGAATACAGCCTTTCAAAAGCTATTTTCTTGTTGAAGAAAGACATCTTGATGAGATCAAACCCGGAAGAAACGTCGTTTTTTCAAAAGGAATTTCCGAAGATGCAATTGAGGAATATTCAAAAGCTTCCGGAAGCGGTTACGTTTCGTTCTATCTTTCTTTTGATGATGAAGAAGCTTTTGAAAAAGCAAAATATTTTTACGGAAAAGGATATTTCAAAACCCTTTTTGCCGAAAACCTTCTCTCCTGCCATTCGGAATATGGATATGAAGAATATCTTCTTGAAATCGCCGAAGAATTTCCCGGCGCGGAAATCATAACGGTAAATGACCTTGGAAAAATTCTTCTTCCCGCAGCAAAAGGTGATTTTTACGGCGATATTTTTGAACTTTGCAACCAATATCTTGTGAATAAGCTTGGCGGATTCGGTTTTTGCGTTTCGGATTTTTCCGCCCTTTCGGAAAATCTTTACGGAAGCGCGGATTTTCTTCTTGAATATTTCAAAAGCAAAATTCTCGACGAATATGCGGATTTTTCGATTTTGCAAAAGCTCGAAATAACCCGTCCTACAACTTCAACTTTTAAAGTTGAAACGGAAAAATATACTATTTTCGGAACTTCCGATCCGGAAAAACCTCTTTATATGAACGGCGAGGAAATTGAAAGAATCAGCGAAAGCGGACTTTTTGCCGTAAGCGTAAACGTTCCAAAAAAAGGCAAAACTTTTACCTTCAAACAGGGCGAAAAAACCGATTCTGTAACTCTTTCAAGAACTTCCGGTTCAAGCGGAACCGGAAAAACAACAAAACTCAGTTCCTGCGCACCGACAGCTTCCGAAATCGTTTCCGAAGGAAAAACGGAAGTGAATCTTTCCTGCATCGGTCCTGCCGGCGCAAAAATAACCGCAAAAATCGGCGACAAAACAGTAACTTTGAAACAGGCGGCCGTTGCCAGCAAAGGCGTTCCCGCCTGGTTCAACGGAAAAATCGAACTTTCCGGCGATTATTCCGAAGAAGCCGCAGTCCTTATCGGAAAAGTTACCTATACCCTTTCCTATAACGGAAATGTTTCGACTTACGAAAGCGCCGCACCTTATTACTATGTCGGCAAAAACGCCGCTCTTGCGATACGTGCAAACGCAGAACTTGCCGGAGTTGAAAAAGAACCTTCCGAAAACGGAAACTACCTTACAACTCTCCGCACCGGATGTGCGGATTATGTCACAGAAATCACCGAAAACGGCTGGTATAAAGTTTCCTCCGGCGGATATATGAAACCCGCACATTGCGAAATAATAACCGGAGATACGGATATCACCTGTAAAATCGATTCCGTTTCTTTCGAAGCAGGCGAAAATTACGAAAAACTTGTCTTTAAATGCACCGATATTCCCGCATTCAAAGGCGATCTTTACAAAAAAGTTCTTTCGCTTGTTCTTTTCAACACAGAATTTTCCGACCTTACCGAGGTAAGGCGCGATTCCGAACTTATCCGCAACCTTATTGCCGTTGACAACGGCGACGGAAGCATTAAGCTCAACTTCTGTTCCACGAAAGAACTTTGGGGTTGGGATTTTTTCACCGATCCGGAAAACAACACCTTTTCCGTTGTTCTTAAAGCGAAACCGGAACTTTCCGAAAACCCTGCGAAACCTCTTTCCGGAATAACCGTTGCCGTCTGCGCGGGACACGGCGGACCTGACCCGGGCGCTTTGAGCGTTGCAGGCGAAAACGGAGTGACCGAAGCACAGATAAACATTGCAAACTCCCATGCAATTGCTGAAAGTCTTGAAAATCTCGGCGCAAAAATCGTTCTTATCACCACCGAGGAAGAAAAACTTGATACCTACGGACGCACGGACCCGGCAAGATATGCTTACAGCGATTTTTATATCTGTTGTCACGCAAACTCCGTTGCGGAAAATTCCGCCGCAAACCTCTGGTGCGGAACTTATGTATATTACCATTTTGATAAAAGCGCGGAATTTGCAAAGCTTCTTTGCGATTACATAAGCGCGGAAACAAAACGCGACAACGAAGGCGCGGAACAGGGTTATTATTCCGTGACCCGCCTTACAATGTGCCCTGCCGTTATGCTTGAAGTCGGTTTTGTTTCCAACCCGAAGGAACTTGAAAGCCTTATTGATCCTGTTGACATTCAGAAAACCGCCTTTGCCGTAACAAAAGCGGTTCTTGCGGTGCTTGACAGTTGATTTTTGGAGGTGATTTCTTTTGAACTCCCTTGCCAAAACTTTATATTTGCTTAAAAGATTCGGAAATTCGCTTTTTACAAAAGACTGTATTTCCTGCGGAAAAGCAGTCCGGGAAAGCTGCCTTTGTGGAAAATGCATTGAAAAATCCTCCCCTTCCGGAAATTACCGCAACGGTTTTGCCTGTGCTTTTTATTACGAAGGTCCGGCAAAGGATGCTTTGCTCCGTTTCAAGTTCGGAAGCGATTATGAATTCTGTTTCGATACTTTCTGTGATTGGCTTCTTGCCGCATACGAAAAACTTGAAGAAAAAGATTTTGATGCGGTCGTTCCCGTTCCCGCTTTTGAGTGCAAGACAACAAGGCTTTCGGAACTTGCGGAAAAATTTTCGCTTCTTTCCGGAATTCCGTTCAGACCGGAATATCTGAATAAAATCAGAAAAACCGAAAAACAGCATAAACTTTCCGCTTCGGAAAGGCGGCTTAATTTAATCGGTGCTTTTTCGGCGGATTCTTCCGTTTCCGGAAAGAAAATTCTTCTTGTTGACGATATTTTCACAACCGGAAGCACTGTTGCTGAATGCGCAAACGCCCTTTATGACAAAGGCGCGGAAAAAGTCTGTATTATAACCCTTTTTAAAACAAGATATGATGCATAAAAAAATAACTCCGCGGAAATCCGCGGAGTTATTTTTTATGTTCTGTAAGTATAGATTTTATAAAGCTTTTTTGCAAAGCTTCCGGCAAACATTTTTTTAAAAAACGCTTTTTCAAAACCGGAAAGCTCATTTATTTTTTCTTCCGGGGTCATTGCCTTTTCCCCGGAAAATTTTATTTTTCCGGATTCAAAAACCGAAGAATCGTCAATCCCGAAAGAAGGCAGAGCACCGACATCCTGAATCGGGTTTTTGATTCTGCTTGCCTTCACCGCTTTTTCGGTATAAACATCCATAATAATTTCCGCTTCGGGAAATTTTTCCGCAATGGCCGCAAAAAGGTTCTTTATGATTTCTTCCGAAAGATACATACTTATTCCTTCAAGGACAACAATAACCTTTTCGGAATCCGGAAGAGCAAAAATCCAATCCGTTTCGGAAGCGGAAGCGCCGAGCATTTTATATTTTTCCGTTTCGGAAAAATATTCCTTGCGGATTTCGATAACTTCCGGAAAATCCACATCAAACCATTTTTCAAAAGGCGCTTTTACCCTTTCGATTCTTGAATCGAGTCCGCATCCTATATGAAGAACCGTGCTTTCGGGTTTTTCTGAAAGTTTTTCGGAAACCCAGCTGTCAATAACCGCGGAGCGCATTCCCATAAAATATGCGAGCCATTTTGATTTGCTTTTTCCGCCGAGGGGAAATTTTTCTTTTTCCCATATTTCCTCGGCCTTTTTATCGGAAAGAATTATTCCTTTTTTGCTTACAAAAGCTTTTCCGTAAAGAGGAATATAAAGAGTTTTACTTTCTGTTTTCATTGCTGTAATACATATAAAGCTGGCATTTGATCATGCCATTATAAAGTTTTCTGCGTTTGTCGGCTTTTCTTCCGAAAAGGCTTTCGAATTCGTCATGGGGAGAGATGATGTTGAAGCTTCTTCCGTCTTCCATTTTAAGAACTTTTCCGAGAGCACGATAGAGTTCTTCCGCTTCCTTGATATCAAGAAGTCTTTCGCCGTAGGGAGGGTTGCAGAGAACAATGAGTTTCTTTTCCGCTTCCGGGAAAACAAAATCTTTCATGTTGCGCTGTTCGAAATGGAGTTTTGAACCGACTCCGGCGTTATTTGCGTTTTCAATGGAAAGGCGGACTGCTTCCGGATCGATATCGGAACCGTAACCTACGAAAGTGGTATCATGGCGGATCTCATCAAGGCAGGCGCTTCTCTGGTGCTGCCAGGTTTCGGAAGGCCAGCATCCCCATTGCTCTGCGGCAAAATGGCGGTTGAGACCGGGAGCGATGTTGAGAGCTTTCATTGCCGCTTCGATAAGAAGGGTTCCGGAACCGCACATAGGGTCGCAGACAACGCTGTCCGGATAGATTCTTGCAAGGTCAACGATTCCCGCGGCAATTGTTTCCTTGATAGGTGCATCAACGGAATTTTTGCGGTATCCGCGTTTATGAAGTCCGGTACCGGAAGTATCAAGCATAAGGCGGACCTTATCTTTGAGAATCATAAACTGAACCTGGATAGTTGCGCCGGTTTCGTCAAACCAGCTTTGGTGATAAACCCCTTCAAGATGTCTGCAGATAGCTTTTTTGATGATGGACTGGCAATCGGACATGCTGTAAAGCTGGCTGCGGACTGTTCTGCCTTTAACCGGGAAAGCATCTTTTCTTCCGATGAATTCTTCCCAGGGAGCGGCAAGGGTTCCCTGGAAAAGTTCCTCATAGCTTCTTGCTTCGAATTCGGCAACGATTATCTGAACTCTTTCCGCGGTACGAAGGCGAAGGTTTGCTGCGGCGGCATCTTCAAAAGTTCCTTCAAAGGTAACTCTTCCGTCCTCCGCAACGATATTCTGTGCGCCCATGCGTTTCATTTCGCCGGCAAGCACACTTTCAAGTCCCAGAAGGCAGGGACAGGATATTCTTAATTTTTCCACAAGATTACTCCTAACTTTTAAAAATTTCCGACCGGATTTTCCGGTCGGAAATCGGTCATAACATCTGTTTTATCGCGTTGAGAAGGCTCTTAACCCCTTCCGCAAAACTCTGACGCTTTGGCGGTCTTTTACGGATTGCGGTGACCGGTCTTCGGATAATTTCCGTTTTCGGGGGCGGAGAGCTTTTTGCTTCGCCGCTTTTCCTTTTTTCCGGCGCGATTACCGGAGGTTTCTGCGGCTTAACGAAAAAACCTTTCTTTAAGTGCAGCAGATTTCATTTCCGTTTCGGAAACAAGATCCTCATATTTTCTTTGAATTTCAGCGGATTTTGAAGTTCTTTCTTCGGAAGGGATTTTTGCGTTTTCTGCGTTCTTTCCGATATATTCAAGACGCTGGATAAGAACGGAAAGAGAATCCTGCATGAACTCTTTTGTTTTTTCAATTTCAGCTCTGAATTCGTCGATTTCGCCGTTCAGATTATCCGCAGTATTCTGGGCATCGGAAAGAATTGTCTGAGCACCGGTTTTTGCGGAAGCGAGCATGAGTTTTGTCGAATCTTTTGCATCGTCGATCGCAAGAGCAAATTTTCTTTCTTTTGCCGCATGCTCAAGCGCTTTTTGCTTATCTTCTTCAATTCTGTCCTCAAGCTGGGAATTGAGTTCTTTTTCAATTTCAAGCTCTTTTGCGGTTTTTTCAAGGCGTACGGAAAGTTTTTCGTTTTCAGCTTCAATGTTGTCGCTGTGCTCTTTGAGCATGAGATAATGCTGGCGAAGTTCTTCATAAGCTTCCATTATCTCGTCATATTTTTTCTTAAGATTTTCGAGGTTTTCTTCGGTAACGGAAAGTTTTTCGTTTTTTTCGGAAAGTTCATTTTTAAGTGAAGAAATTTCCGCTTCCGCTTTGTCGTGTTCTTCGGAATATTCCGAATTCAGTTTATCGATATATTTAAGGACTTCTTCTTTATTAAAGCCGCCGAAGGTCTGGCTTTTGAAAATTGCCTGTTCCGCCATTTTTGAAGTTCTCTCCTTCTGATATGTATTGATAATTAATCATAACATATTTTTAAATATTTTTATATAGTTTTAAGGAAAATATTTTAAAAATAAAAGCGGCGGAATTTTTCCGCCGCTTTTATTTTTATTTTCCGCAAAGTTTGAGATATTTTTCCCAGATTTTTGGAAGTTTTTCTTTAACAAATTCCGCATATGCGCAATTTTCGTTTTCGATCATTCTGTTTTTTGAAAGATAGCGGAGAATTGAGTTATCCCAGAGAAGGAGTTCCTGTCTGCTGTGCTGTTCAAAAAGATAAAGACGGAAACGGCCCATATCTTCCTCTTCCATAAGCCAATCGTAAAGATTTTCAATTTCTTCTGAAGAAGTTACTGAAAGTTCTTTTTTCGCTTTGCAAACGGTTAAAATCTCTCCGGTTTCCTCAACATCCTCCTCTTCCGCTTCGACGGAATAGAGAAAGCCTTTTTTGCCTTCGGTGGCTTCTTTGAATGCGTTTTCAAAAAGTTCATGATACTGAACAGTTCCGTCGGAACCGAAATCGCAAGGGAACCAGTTCCAGGGTTCTTCAAGAGGATTTGCAAGGCAGAAAGCGGAAATCATTTTGTTTTCGGTGAGTTTTGCGCCTTCAGCAGTTTTCAAATCGGGCGTTTTGCTTGTGAAATAATAAGTCATTTTGTTTTCCTCCGTCAGAGTTTCTGTTCAAGGATAGGTTTAAGGAATTGGCCGGTATAGGACTGTTCGCAGGCCGCAACTTCTTCCGGAGTTCCGGCAACAACAAGGGTGCCGCCGCCGTCGCCGCCTTCCGGTCCAAGGTCGATTATATGGTCCGCAACCTTGATTACGTCAAGGTTGTGTTCAATAAGGATAACGGTGTTTCCGCTGTCAACAAGCTTTTGGAGAACTTCGATAAGTTTATGAACATCGGCGGTATGAAGACCGGTCGTCGGTTCGTCAAGAATATAAACGGTTTTTCCTGTGGGGCGTTTCGAAAGTTCGGTCGCAAGTTTAACACGCTGGGCTTCGCCGCCGGAAAGAGTTGTTGCCGCCTGGCCAAGGGTCACGTAACCGAGGCCGACGTCATTGAGAACTTCGATTTTGCGTTTGATTTTCGGAACGTTTTCGAAGAACAAAAGTGCTTCCTCAACGGTCATGTTGAGAACGTCGCTTATGTTTTTGCCTTTGTAATGAACCTCGAGGGTTTCGCGGTTATAGCGTTTTCCTTTGCAGACTTCACAGGGAACGAAGATGTTCGGAAGGAAATGCATTTCGATTTCGATGATTCCGTCGCCTTCACAAGCTTCGCATCTTCCTCCGCGGACGTTGAAGGAATATCTTCCCGCGTTATATCCCCTTGCTTTGGATTCGGCGGTTTCGGCAAAAAGATTCCGGATATCGGTGAAAACGCCGGTATAGGTTGCCGGGTTTGAACGGGGAGTTCTTCCTATCGGCGACTGGTCGATGCAGATTACCTTATCGAGGAATTCTTCGCCTTCAACCCCTTCGCAATGTCCGGGGATGCATTTTGCTTTATTAAGGTCTTTTGCAAGAGTTTTATAAAGAATTTCGTTTACAAGAGAGCTTTTTCCGGAACCGGAAACGCCTGTTACAACAACGAATTTTCCAAGGGGGAATTCAACGTCGATGTGTTTGAGGTTATTTTCAAAAGCGCCTTTTACAACAATTTTTTTGCCGTTGCCTTCCCTTCTGTTTTCGGGAATTTCGATTTTCTTTCTTCCGGAAAGATAAGCTCCGGTGATGGATTCGGGGCAGGCCATAATATCTTCAACCGTTCCGGAACAGACGATGTTTCCGCCGTGGATACCCGCTCCAGGGCCTATATCAACAATATGGTCGGCGGCAAGCATTGTATCCGTATCGTGTTCAACAACGATAACAGTATTTCCGAGGTCGCGGAGATGTTCAAGAGTTCCGATAAGTTTTTCGTTGTCTCTCTGATGAAGGCCTATACTCGGCTCATCAAGGATATAGAGAACTCCCATAAGGGAAGAACCAATCTGGGTGGCAAGGCGGATTCTCTGGGCTTCGCCGCCGGAAAGAGTTGATGCGTTTCTTGAAAGGGTGAGATATTCAAGACCGACGTTTTTGAGGAAACCGAGTCTTGCTTTGATTTCTTTAAGAATAAGGTGGGAAATCATCTGCTCCCTTTCGGTAAGCTGCATATTTTCAACAAAATCGAGAGCATCCTTTACGGACATCTTCGAAAATTCGCTGATGTTTTTTCCGCAGACTGTTACACCGAGAGAAATGGGTTTAAGTCTTTCGCCGTGGCAATCGGGACAATCCACCGCGCGCATCTGGAGAGCGATTTCCTCCCTCATCCATTCGCTGTTTGTTTCGCGGAAGCGGCGCTCCATGTTGTTGATGATTCCCTCAAATTCGCTTTGGAAATAACCGTGCATGCTGTCGCTTTCGCGCTTGACCATAATTTTTTTGCCCTTGCTTCCGTAAAGAAGAATGTCTATCGCTTCTTTCGGCAGATCCTTTACGGGAACGTCAAGTGAGAAATTATATTCCTTGGCAAGTGCTTCATAATAATTGGTGGCAATTCCGCCTTCATAATAATACCATCCGGAAGCATGGATCGCACCTTCCCGGATCGAAAG
The DNA here is from genome assembly GCA_045631325.1 of Oscillospiraceae bacterium. Lineage (GTDB taxonomy): Bacteria > Bacillota > Clostridia > Oscillospirales > Ruminococcaceae > UMGS1668. The sequence continues at coordinate 8,369 of JAZQUO010000031.1, read as the reverse complement.
GTTTTTGTTCGGAAGAACAAGGTCAGGGTCCACCTGCATGAAAACGCCGAGACCTGTACATTTTTCACAGGCACCGAAAGGATTGTTGAAAGAGAACATTCTCGGAGAAAGTTCGTCAATTGCGGCTCCGTGGTCGGGGCAGGCATAGTTCTGGGAAAAGAGCATATCTTCCCCGCCGATTATATTCACCACAGCAAGACCGCCGCTTTGCTGCATTACGGTTTCAAGAGAATCCGAAAGACGGGAGCGGACTTCCGGTTTTACAACAAGGCGGTCAACAATTATTTCAATTGTATGTTTTCTGTTTTTGTCTAGTTTTATTTCCTCGGAAAGGTCATAGATGCTTCCGTCGATTCTTACACGGACAAAACCGCTTTTTCTTGCGGCGTCAAGTTCTTTTACATATTCGCCTTTTCTTCCCCGGACGATAGGAGCCATAAGCTGAATCTTCGTTCCTTCCGGAAGGGCAAGAACCTGGTCAACAACCTGATCGACGGTCTGCTGTTTTATCTCTCTTCCGCAAACCGGGCAATGGGGAACGCCTATTCTCGCATAAAGCAGACGGAGATAGTCATAAATTTCCGTAACTGTTCCCACAGTTGAACGGGGGTTCTTGCTTGTGTTCTTCTGGTCAATGGAAATTGCCGGAGAAAGACCGTCGATTGAATCCACGTCCGGTTTTTCCATCATTCCGAGGAACATTCTCGCATAGGAAGAAAGGCTTTCCATATAGCGGCGCTGGCCGTCGGCATATATTGTATCGAACGCAAGGGAACTTTTTCCCGAACCGGAAAGACCGGTCAGAACAACAAGTTTGTCGCGGGGAATTTCAACGTCGATATTTTTAAGGTTATGTTCCCTTGCTCCCTTTATGACGATGGAACTTTGATTCATACTGTACATCCTCCATTTGTTCCCGGAGTTTTTTGATTCTGTCGCGGAGATATGCCGCGTGTTCAAATTCAAGAATCTTCGAAGCGGCCTTCATTTCATTGGTAAGGCGCTTGATTTCCTCTTCGGTTTCTTTATAGCTGAGGCGGCGTTTTCCGCCTTTATCATCATCTTTATGGCTGGAAATTTCGATTATATCACGGACGTCCTTTTTAATTGTTTTCGGAACTATTCCGTGTTCTTTGTTGTAGGCATCCTGAATTGCTCTTCTGCGTTCCGTTTCGGTAATCGCCTTTTCCATGCTTTCCGTAACGGTATCCGCATACATGATAACCTTGCCTTCGGCGTTTCGGGCGGCGCGTCCGATCGTCTGGATAAGGGAAGTTTCGCTTCGGAGGAAGCCTTCCTTATCCGCATCAAGAATTGCAACAAGGCTTACTTCCGGAATATCAAGACCTTCGCGCAGAAGGTTTATTCCGCAGAGAACGTCGAATTCTCCGAGACGAAGGTCGCGGATTATCTCCATTCTCTCGATGGTATCTATATCATGGTGCATATAGCGGACTTTCACGCCCATCTGGATAAGATAATCCGTAAGGTTTTCCGCCATTTTTTTCGTAAGAGTTGTAATAAGGGTTCGTTCGCCTTTTTCGACCCTTATATTGATTTCAGAAAGGAGATCCTCGATCTGTCCTTCAACGGGTCTTACGCTGATTTCCGGGTCAAGAAGTCCGGTAGGTCTGATGACCTGTTCAACTTTCTGGGTGCTCCGGTCTTTTTCATATTGACCCGGGGTTGCGCTTACGTAAACTATCTGGTTCAGCTTTCCGTCAAATTCGTCAAAAGTAAGCGGACGGTTATCAATTGCGGAAGGAAGACGGAAACCGTATTCGATAAGGTTTTCCTTTCTTGAACGGTCGCCGCCGGACATTGCCCTGACCTGAGGAAGAGTCACGTGGCTTTCGTCGATGAATAGAACGAAATCTTCCGGGAAATAGTCAAGCAATGTTGTTGGGCAGGAACCGGGCGCTCTTCCTGAAAGAACGCGGGAATAGTTTTCGATTCCTTTGCAAAAGCCGACTTCGGTAAGCATTTCCATATCGTAATTAGTGCGTTCCGCAATGCGCTGGGCTTCGATCAGTTTTCCTTTTTCGTGGAAAAATTTTACCCTTTCGTCGCATTCCGCACGAATTTCATCCACCGCTTTAAGCATTTTATCTTTCGGAACTATATAATGGGAAGCAGGATATATAGAAACATGGTTAAGAACGCCTTTTACTTCGCCGGTTACCGCATGGATTTCGGTTATTCTGTCGACCTCGTCACCGAAAAATTCAATTCTGAAAATCTTTTCGTCGGAATATGCGGGGCAGATTTCGATAACGTCGCCGCGGACACGGAACTTGTTGCGTATAAGGTTCATATCGTTGCGCTCATACTGCATGTTGACAAGCTGGTTTATAACTTCGTCACGGTCTTTTTCCATTCCGGGACGGAGCGAAAGCACCATTGTGCGGTAATCTATCGGGTCGCCGAGAGTATAGATGCAGGAAACGGAAGCAACGATTATTACGTCGCGCCTTTCGGAAAGGGCAGCGGTTGCGGAATGGCGGAGCCTTTCGATTTCGTCGTTTATGTCGCTTGTTTTTTCAATATAGGTATCGGTGGAAGCGATATATGCTTCCGGCTGATAGTAATCATAATAGGAAACAAAATATTCAACGCTGTTTTCCGGAAAAAATTCCTTGAACTCGCTGCAAAGCTGGGCCGCAAGGGTTTTGTTATGGGAAAGAACAATTGTCGGGCGGTTTATTTTTTCGATTACCGAAGCCATTGTGAAGGTTTTGCCGGAACCGGTTATACCGAGAAGGGTCTGTTCCCTGTCGCCGCGATTTATTCCTTCAACAAGTTTTTCAATTGCCTGGGGCTGGTCGCCGGTCGGTTTAAAGGGTGAAACAAGCTTAAAATCCAAAAAATCCGCCTCCTTTTTGATGAACATTTGTTCGATTTAGTGTATCCTTCATTATACAATATTATTGAAAATAAGTCAATTGCTTATACCCCGGATAAATAAAAAAGCCCCCTTTTTTAAAGGGGAGCTTTTTCATTTTACAGGTAATTCTTTAATGATTCCAAGAGCATATTTGCGGATTATGTTGGCATCGATTGCGGTTATTTTTCCGTCTGAATCAACGTCGCAGAAAGCAAGCTGTTCCGCCGTTGGCTTAACGATTTTCGCCGCAACAAGGCGCGCAAAATACGCATCCATAACGTCAACGCTTCCGTTTCCGTCCGAATCCCCGAAAACGGCATTTTCTTCCGGTTTTTCGATTGGGATTTCGATTTGGAAATCACATTTTGCTTCCCATTCAAAAGGTTCAAAAAGAAGAAGACCAACCCAACCGAGAAGATCTTCAAGGGTGCTGCTGTTATCCGTATCAAAATTGAAAATATCAGCAAAAGTCACGCTTACTTTATAAACAATCTTATCATCCGAAATTTTATCGGCTTTCAAATCAGTTTTTGCACAAGTTCCCCCGGCAATCAATTCCAGGGATCCGTCATAACCGTTTGTTTTACTGAAATTTGTACTTATTTTTATAAGCTGATCCTGCGGAAAATTGAATTCTCCCTTCTTGCCTATTTTCATTTGCGCATCATAATCGTATAACTTAAAATAATAAAAATTTGTTTTCTTAATTTGCCAGAACATCGCTCCAAGGCTGTATATCTCGCTTGTTCCGATTTCTTTCGGCATCCGGATCATTTCCGCACAAAGGTTCGTAAGATATTCTTTCGCAAGTTCGCTGTTCATCAAAGTTGCCGTAAGCGCATGTTTTTTTTCGACTGAAAGTTTTTTTCCGTTTCCACCGATTCCATGAGCAATAACAGCATCAAGGGCTTTTCCGTCTGCACCGGATTGATCAATTGATTTCGCAAAAGCTTCGATTTGCGGACGGATTATTTCTTCAAGGCTTTGTTCTTCCGCAAGGGTTTTTATCGGAAATATATTAAAAATCATTAAAACGCAAATCAAAAGCGAAATAAATTTCTTCATTTTACCTCCCGTTTTTTTCGGACAGGAGGTTTTATTCTCTGCTATGTGCAGAGAATACGGGACGTCCCGTCGAAATTTTGTTATTTGTTTTATTATATCATGTATTTTGCAAAGCGGTCAAGACCGTTTATTTATGCAGCAAAACAGCTTTTGTAACAACTTTTCCGAAAAGTTTAACCAAACTGGTTTTGGATTGTAACCAAACTGGAAAAACTTCATCACAAACTCATCACATTCCAAGGGTATTATATAACCAGAGCAAAAAAGAGCAAAGATGTTAGTTTCCGAGCAATTCTAACAGCTTGAAATCACGGCGAGTCGAAAGACCCGCCGTTTTTTTGTCCGCATATAACAAAAAAGCGAAGGCAATCAAGCCTTCGCTTTTTTTATTTTATTACTGGAAAACAACTTCAAATTCCTCGCAAAGAATAAGAGTATCATCGCTGAATTCAATTCCGTATTCCTCGCATTTTGCTTCAAATTCTTTGCGGTGGATCTTTTGCCAGCCTTCAAGGGTCTGGTCGCCCTCCCCTTCTTTTGCGGCAAAATCCTCATCGATTTCGCTGAATTTTTTGATTTCGACTTTTTTGTCCTTAAGAATAAAAAGAGGTACTTCGTCGCTGTCGAGGATTATGGAATAATCTCCCTCTTCCGGAACTTTCATATCGTCGATTTCAAATGTTTCAAAAACGCTTGAAGTTGCGGTTTTGATTCCCGCAAGGCAAAGGGATGCAAGACGGTCGCATCCGCGTTTTCCGTCAAGGAACTGCCATACGTCGTAATAAAGTTCCTCCTTATTAAGGTCTGCGTTGTGGTCGCAAAAAGCTTCCCAAAATTCTTCCGCTTCAAGAGTGATGTTCATAGCTGTACTTCCTTATGTAATCAGATAATGCTTTCCGCAGGTCCCTGTTCGGAAAGGTAGGTTGCTTCAAGATCGGCCATATGAAGAAGAACCGCAATCGGATACTTTTCATAGGCGTGGCTTATGGTGAATCCGCCCGCTTTTGCGGTATCGTCAAAACCGCCCATATGCCAGCGGATTGCAATAGCTTCGTTTTCGCGAAGGCGCATAAAACGTTCGACAACAAAAACGGATTTTTCGCCGTGGCCGAAGGGGAACTGGTCGTCAACGGTGTAATAAGGAACTTTTTCCCATTGACCTCGTTCGTTCTTTGCGTTGCGGTAGCTTATGGTATAGAAATTTGCCTTGCAGATATCATGGAGAAGTCCGCAGATTGCAATGCTTTCACCGTCGGTGATTCCGTATTCGGCACAGCGTTTTTTAAGAAGTTTATAAACGTTAAGGCTGTGCTGAACAAGCCCGCCTTCAAAAGCGGAATGATATTTTGTTGAAGCCGGCGCAACGAAAAAATCGCTTTGGCAAAGCCATTCAAGAAGTTTTTCCGAACCGGGTCTTTTTATATTCTCTTTAAAAATCTCGATAAATTCCTGTTTTACTGACATTTTATCCTCCAAAAATCATTCTCCGTAAACTGTCGGCATTCTGCGTTTGTGTTCGGAAACTCTGTGATAGCGGTCGATGATAGCCTTGGATTCCGGGTCGGTTTCACCGGTTATGATATATTCATCGATTGCTTTATAAGTTACGCCCATCTCCTGCTCGTCGGTCTGTCCTTCAAAAAGTCCTGCGGAGGGAGCTTTTGTGATAATATTGAGCGGAGCATTCAGATAGCGCAGAAACTCGAAAATTTCGGTTGCGGTAAGATCGGCAATTGGGTTAAGATCAAAAGCGCCGTCACCCCATTTTGTGAAGTATCCCATATAGCGTTCGCTTCTGTTTCCGGTTCCGACAACAAGCGCATTTCTTGTCTGACCAAGGGCATAAAGGGTAGTCATACGAAGGCGGGGCGCAATATTCGAAAGAGCCGCGGGAGAAAGTTCCGCACCGATCGAACCGGTGAGCACGGTTCTGGTTTCGGTAAGATCAACGGTGATCATCGGAATATCAAAAGCCTTTGCAAGGGCAATTGCATCGTCCATATCCTCGCCGTAATTGCGCTTTGAGTGGCAGGGCATTGCTACTGCGAGCACGTTATCGGTCGCCATTTTGCAAAGAATTCCCACAAGAGCACTGTCTTTTCCGCCGCTGTTTCCGAAAATAAGGCCCTGAGCATGGGCTTCAGCCATTTTTTCTTTGATGAAAGCAACTCTTTTTTCGGTTTCGAGTTTATAATCGCGCATTTTGAGCACCTCAGTCATTGAAATTTTTTCTGATATAGTTTGCTGCGGCATTTGCTGCGGCCGCACCGTCGGAAGCGGCGGTTACAAGCTGGCGGAGAACTTTTTTCCTGGTATCTCCGGCCACAAAAACGCCTTCGCAATCGGTAAGGCATTCTTCTCCGTAATCAAAATATCCGCGCTCATCAAGCTTGAGCACGCCTTCATAGATTTTGTTATCCGGAATAAGACCGATTGCAACAAAAACAGCGGAAAGAGGAATTTCGACGCTGCTTCCGTTGCCTCTGTTTTTAAGGATTATTGAAGAAACCGCATTTGCGCCTTTGATTTCTTCGATTACGGAATTTTTGAGCACGGTTACGTTTTTCTTTTTGAGCACGGAATCAACAGCGGTTTTTGCTGCGCTGAAACCGTCGCGGCGATGGATAAGATAGACTTTATCGCAGATTTCGGAAAGATATTCCGTTTCTTCAAAAGCACTTTCGCCGCCGCCGACTACTGCAACGGTTTTTCCGCGGAAGAAGTTTCCGTCACAGGTTGCACAATAGGAAACTCCCCTGCCTTCGAATTCTTCTTCGCCTTTGCATCCGATTTTTCTTCTTGCTGCGCCGTTTGCGATAATTACCGCTTTTGCCTCAAAATCTCCGGCGGTTGTGATAACTTTTTTTGTTTTTCCGGAAAAATCAACGCCCTGTACTTCCGCAAACTGAACTTCAGCACCGAGCTTCTGTGCCTGTTCAAAAAGCGCCATTGAATAATCGTAACCGGAAACTCCGTACATTCCGGGATAGTTTTCGATGGACGGGGAATTGACTATCTGGCCGCCCGGGGCATATTTTTCAAAAACAGTGCAGGAAAGTCCCGCTCTCTGTCCGTATATTGCAGCGGTGAGACCGGCTGTGCCGGCACCGATAATTATAATATCTTTCATATTATCTCTCCTTTTTCCGAAGATACACAGATATTATATCACAAATCTTTAAGGAATAATATATTTTATTTGAGCAAAAAGCTTTTTTGTGGTAAAATAATTATATAAAAGCTTTTCCGGAGGCGATTTTATGAGAATCGGCATCATTGACTTTGGAACAAACACCCTTCGTCTTGATATTTTTGAAACGGAGGACAAGGAATACCGCAGCATTTACGATTTTGCGATCTATTCAAAAATCGTTGAAAACACCGTCGGAACTTCCCTTTCACAGGACGGAATCGAACATATTATTCAGGCGATTGAGGAACACCAGCAGGCCTGTCGCCATTATCGCTGTGACAGAACCGAATGTTTTTCAACGGCTTCCCTCCGCTATATCGACAATGCCGCCGACGTTCTTGAACAGGTTGAATTCCGCACAGGAATGAAAATCCGCATGATTTCCGGCGACGAGGAAGCGGAATACGATTATCTTGCGCTTAAAAGCGTTGTTAACGCTCCTTCCGGAATCGGATGCGATCTCGGCGGCGGTTCCCTTCAGGTTTTCACTTTTGACGAAAGCGGTCCGCAAAAAAGCGCAAGCTATCCCCTTGGAAGCAGCAGAACCGCAAAGAATTTTGTAAAAGGCGATATCCCCACCAACGAAGAAATTTCCGCAATCAAAAAATGTGTCGGGGAATCTCTTGAAACAACGGGATTCGAACCCATCGGCGGAATTCTTTTTGCAATGGGCGGCACCGCAAAAGCCATTAAAACCCTCTATAATGCAACCGTTGAAAAAGGCGACATCCTTTCGCTTAAAAACGTGAATATCATGCTTAAACTGCTTACAGAAGCTCCCGCGGAGGCAAAGGAACTTATTGCGGAGTTTGCGCCGAAGCGAATCCGCACCCTTGTTCCGGGACTTGCAGTTCTTGCCGGAGTTATGGAAAAGGGAGGATGTGACGGAATGAAAATCTATTCCGTCGGGGTCCGCGAAGGATTTATGGAATCCGTTCTGAACGATGATTCCAAACCGGAACCGAGCCTTCTTGATTTGATTTTGGGAAGCATATAAAATAAAAAAGACGCCAATTAGGTACCTCGTAATGGGGTGCCTAATTTTTTGTCCAAAATTTTACGAACATCGTATTATATACCTCAAAATCCGCAAACCACAATGTAGGGAACAGTCTTGACCGTTCCGTCCCATGTTTTTTTAAAGAAGTAACTAACGTCCATCGTAAACTGACAGATTGTTTTCCATACATAACACCCTCATTTCTTTGAAAGGCTCAAAGAAACGGC
>JAZQUO010000030.1:0-44681 GCA_045631325.1 Oscillospiraceae bacterium | reverse complement strand
CTCTTTTCACATGGCAGGGTATCCGTAATCTCAACAATGAAAAATACATCTATGACCAGGGACCTGTTGACCCGGAATGCGGATGTCCTACCTGCCGTCTCCACAGCAGAGCATATGTAAGACATCTTCTTCGTGCAAACGAACTTCTTGCACACAGACTTACTGTTCAGCATAACCTTTATTTCTATAATACTCTTATGGAAAGAATCCGCGAAGCTCTTGATAACGGAACTTTTGAGGAGTTTTATCAGAAATACCGCGATATTCTCGGAAAGAGAATCTGAAATAATATCAATAGTTTATAATTTTTGTTATAAATTCGGAGGTAAAAAAATGTTTAATCATCAGTTTCTTTTAATGTCCGGTGAAGCCGCAGCAGAAGGCGGTTCCATCATGGATACCATCATCAGCTTTGCACCTATTCTTATTGTTGTAGTTGTTTTCTATTTCATGCTTATCCGTCCCCAGCAGAAAAAAGACAAAGAAGACAGAGCAATGAGAGAAAACCTTGAAATCGGTGACGAAATTGCAACCATTGGCGGAATTGTAGGAAACATTGTTTCCATCAAAGAAGACACCATTGTTATCGAAACCGGAAGCGACAGAAGCAAAATCAGAATCCTTAAAGGCGCTGTTGCTCAGGTAAGAGAAAAAGCATAATTTTAATCCAAAAGAATAAAAACGCTTTCTTTTGAATAACCTTTAAAAGGATATTCCGAAGGGAGCGTTTTTTATATGTCGAAGAAAAATCTTGAAAAGTTTTTGATAAGTATTTTTGTCGGAACCGGAATTGGTATCATTTCTTCGGTAATTCTGATATTTCTGCTTGCGGCCGCGCTTTCAATCGGAAATGTTCCGGCAATGCTTTTTTCTCCGCTTACGGTAATAATTCTTGCATTGGGAGGATTCACCGGAGGATTTGCTTCTTCGAGAATTTCCGGAGAAAAAGGAATTTTTTGCGGTGCTGCTTCAGGAACGGCTTATTTTCTTTTGGTCTGGATTTCCGGAGCTTTTTTTGAATATTCAGGTTTCGGGACAGCGGCATTAATAAAGGCAATAATGATAATTATATCCGGATCCTTGGGAGGAATAATCGGAGTTAATTATATTAAAAGAAAATAGTTGAAAATTTCTGAAATCAGTGTTATAATATAAATTAAATTAATATTGTTGATATATCAACTTTCAGGAGGATGACATAATGGAACACATCAAAACTGTTAACAATGCAAATCTTAAAGAATCCTGCGCAAAAGGCGGCTGCGGCGAATGCCAGGCTTCCTGCCAGTCTGCATGCAAAACTTCCTGCACCGTTGCAAACCAGGAATGCGAAAACGAATCCCGCAAAGGAAACAAATAATTTTTGAATTCTGAACTCGTTGCAGGCGTGCCCGAAACCCGGTGCGCCTGCCGTTTTTTTGGAGATTTTTAAATGGTACATACTTTTTATCTTAATGGTTATTATATAGCTCTTGATGTAAACTCGGGAGCGGTTCATGTTCTTGACAAACTTTGCTTTGATCTTCTCAATAAATTTGAGGACAAGCTTCCGGAAAAATTCCCTGAAGAGATTCTTGAAGAACTTTCCGCAGAATATGAAAGGGAAGAACTTATTGAGGTTTATTCCGAACTTCTTGAACTTCAGAATGCCGGACAGCTTTTCAGCGAAGATGATTACGAGCGTTTTACCGATATGATGAAAGGCGCGCCGATCAAATCAATGTGCCTTCATATTTCCCATGACTGCAATCTTCGCTGCAAATATTGTTTTGCATCTACCGGAGATTTCGGCAAAGGCAGAAAACTTATGCCCGTTGAAACCGGAAAAAAAGCAATAGATTTTCTTCTTGACCATTCCGGAAACCGCCATAATCTTGAACTGGATTTCTTCGGCGGTGAACCTCTTATGAACTGGGATGCTGTTAAAGAAATCGTTGATTATGCAAGAAGCAAGGAAGAAGAATATAATAAAAAATTCCGTTTTACCGTTACAACAAACGGCGTTCTTCTCGATGATGACAGCATTGATTACATCAACAAGGAAATGAAAAACGTTGTTCTTTCCCTCGACGGAAGAAAATGTGTTAACGACAATATGCGCCTTACCATCAACGGAAAAGGCAGCTATGATATCTTTGTCCCTAAGTTCCAAAAACTTGTCGAAAAACGTCTTCAGGGCGACAATAAAGAATATTACGCCCGCGGAACTTTTACAAAGAACAACCTTGATTTCGCAGAGGACGTTTATCATATTGCGGATGATCTTGGATTTGATCAGCTCAGCGTTGAACCTGTAATTGCAGATCCGAGCGAACCTTATGCAATTACCGAAGAAGACCTTCCGACTATTTTTGCTGAATATGAAAAACTTGCCATTGAAATGATTCGCAGAAAAAAAGAGGGAAGATGCTTTAACTTCTTCCATTTTATGATCGATCTTGATCAGGGTCCCTGTGCAATAAAACGCCTTCGCGGATGTGGATGCGGAAACGAATACGTTTCTGTAACTCCTGACGGCGATATTTATCCCTGCCATCAGTTCGTAGGAAACGACGAATGGAAAATGGGTAACCTTGACGATGTAACCCTTGATATTGAAATGAAGAATAAATTCGCCTGCTCCAACATCTATACAAAAGAAGGATGCAGGGACTGCTGGTGCAAATTCTATTGTTCGGGCGGATGCAACGCAAATAACTACAGTTTTAACAAAGACATAAATAAACCCGTAAAACTTTCCTGTGAGATGGAAAGAAAGCGCGTTGAATGCGCTATTATGATCAAAGTTGCAATGGCAGATAAATAATTTTAAAAAACAAAAAAGCTCCGGAATATCCGGAGCTTTTTTGTTATATAAATGATAGGGAAGCGGAGAAGGGAAGAGAGGTTTAAAAAAGATGGACAAAAAATTTATATTATATCCTTTATATAAAAACAGATTTTTGATACTGAGCTGTGTTATGCTCATTTTGGGAACGTTTTTCGGGATGAGCATGCTCAGAATTATTCCAAAAGAAATAAGCGAGAATCTTTTTGGTTTTATCTCAAATTCATCTTCAGAATTTATAAATATATTTTTAAACAGATTTTCGTTACCGTTTATTATATTAACCGGAATATATTTTTCCGGAAACAGCATATTCGGAAGTTTTGCAGTGCCGGCAATAGTTTTTATTAACGGCTTTTTATTTGGATTTGAAAACGCACTTAATTTTAAGTTTTCCGGAATGGATTACATTATTTTATCACTTATAATTTTCTTTACTTCCACAGTTTTTATTGATTTTTTACTTTTGATTATGTCGGAAGTTTCGGTTTATTCCTCACGGCAGATAATTAAATGTCTGTCCGATAAAAATGCTGAAATATCGCATTATAATGCCAAAAATATAACTGTAAAGTATATTGGTTTTACAGTAATTATCGCAGTAATCAGCATTATTTCTGCAGCTTTTTATAAGTTTATTCAGCCGATTCTTTGATTTTCTTTTTAGGAAGTTTAACGTTTTTAAGAGGAGATTTATTGGATGCATCCTCAATTTGCTTGTTGCTTACATGGGTATAAATTTCGGTTGTGGAAAGGCTTTCGTGACCTAAAAGTTCCTTTAAAACACGGATATCAACGCCTGCGTCCTGGTAAAGCAAAGTTGCTGCGGTGTGGCGGAGTTTATGCGGAGAAATCCCCATTCCGTCAAGTCCGGCCTCTTTAAGACAATGTTCCACAATTTGTTCCACGCCGCGTGTGCTCAATCTTTTACCGAATCTGTTCAAAAAAAGCGCGTTTTTATCGACTCTTTTGATTTTTTCACCGGAATTGAGCACGCGAAGATAATTTTCGATAGCCGTAAGACAGGAACTGTTAAGATAAACAATTCTTTCTTTGTTGCCTTTACCGAGGAGTTTAAGCTGGTTGTCGCGGATATCATGTATATTTATTCCGCAAAGCTCCGAAACACGCATTCCGCAGTTTAAAAACAGCGTAATTATGCAAAAATCTCGTTCTGTGAAGTTTGTTTCAACATGAGTCAGAAGTTCCAGCGCCTGTTCAAGTGTAAGATATTTCGGAAGCGCTTTTTTAAGTTTCGGAGTTTCGAGATTTAGCATCGGGTTTTCCGAAAGCTTTCCGCTGGATACCGTAAGATATTTATAAAACGATCTTATTGCGGAAACTTTGCGTGAACGGGCTTTTGCTTCATTATCATGGTTTCGCTGGAATTCAGAAAGAAATCTCATTGCATCGGTTCTTGTGGCATTTTTAATCAAATCAAAACTTGCGTCATGAATTTTGATTTCTTTATAATCAATGTCATCGGAAACCAAACCGTTATCTATCATAAGGAATCTGATAAACGATCTTAAATCAATATAATAACCGTCAACGGTTCGCGGAGAGCGGCCTTTGATGGTTTCCATATAAAAAAGGAAATCCTGGAGAAATTCCGGGCAATCGTTTAAATTGTCTTTATTCATTATTAAAAACTCCTTTCTTCCTCCCCTTAACTTCGCTAAATTTCTATTTAGCGAAGTTAACTATATTGAAATTATACCACATAAAGCCCTCTCCCGTCAATACTTTTTATATTAAAATAAGCCTGATTTTATCAGGCTTTTTGCTTTTTTATTCTTCTTCGCAAAGCGGTAAAATTCCGCCGATATCTCTTAAAGTTTTTCCGTCGAGATTTTCTGCGTAAATATTTCTGTTGCGTAAAAAATCTCTTATGTTATCATAATCCTTTATTGATTTAAGGCTTCCGGATGTTCCGAGGATTTTTTCTTCAACCATTCCCCCGCAGCCTCCGATAAATCCGGTATCGTAACCTCTAAGGTAAATTCCGCCTTCTTTAATTTTGAGAACTTCAATTTCCTTTTGCTGTAAAATTTTGGTAATTCCGGGATCTGCAGTTATGACTGCGTCTTCGCAGACCGCAAGAACCGAACATTTTGCGTATCCTTGTTTTACTCCGATGATGTTATAGTTGTTCTCTTCTGCAAACTCCATAAGTTTGCGGTCAATTATATCAGGGTTTACTATAATGTTTTTGCCAATTATTTCTGCGTTTATAAGACAATCTTCAGGATAGCTGAAATCTATGTCGTTTTCGGTATTCTGAATTTCAAAACCGAGCATATTGAGCATGTCGGTGCTTTTTTTTGAGCATCCTGATGTGAGCAGTGAACTTCCGCCAAGATGCAGTATCTGCAAATCTGCGTGCGAAGCTATTCCGGTCGGAAGGTTTTCGTTCGGTTCAACCGGAACAACGGCTATTTTAGCTGATTGCAATGCGGAAATCACATCCTCTGCTTCGGAAGAAACGGCCGCTACGGTTATGTTTTTTGAAGGAAAATTCGGATTTTTAACAAAATTCATGGCTTATTTATCCTCTTTTTTACGAATTGCAGAAAAAGCTTCGCCTACGCCGGAAACTCCAGTAAGTTTGATTTTATAATCATCTTTGCGGAGTTTTTTGAGGCATTGTGCAGGAAGAATAACTTCGCTGAAACCGAGTTTTTCTGCTTCTTTTATACGGGTTTCGGTGTTTGAAACACTTCGCAGTTCCCCGCCTAGACCGATTTCTCCGAAAGCAACAATGCTGCTGTCAACAACGGTATCCGTAAGGCTTGAAATAAGAGCAATTGCAACAGAAAGATCCGCCGCAGGCTCGTCCAGTTTGATTCCGCCAATAACGTTGATATATGTATCCATACTTCCGAAATAATAGCCTGCCCTTTTTTCAAGAACAGCGATAAGCAATGCGGTTCTGTTGATATCGAATCCGTTGGAGGTTCTTCTTGGAACGCCAAAACCTGTTTTGGAAACAAGAGCCTGAACTTCGGCAAAAATGGGTCTTGTTCCCTCTATAATACAGCTTACACAGGTTCCCGAAACGTTGGTCGGTCTTTCGGAAAGCAGAGCTACGGAGGGATTTTCGACCTCACGGAGGCCGTTTTCATCCATTTCAAAAATTCCGATTTCGTTTGTGGAACCGAAACGGTTTTTAATGGAACGAAGAATACGGTAACTCATTGTACGTTCGCCTTCAAAATGAAGAACGGTATCAACAATATGTTCCATTACCTTGGGACCTGCAATGGCGCCGTCCTTGTTTACATGACCGACTATTATAACCGGAATATCTGCTTTTTTTGCAACTTTTGTAAGAATTGCGGTACACTCTTTGACCTGTGTAACGCTTCCGGCGGAAGATGCGATTCCGGAAAAACTGAGTGTCTGGATTGAGTCCACCATCACCATATCCGGTTTTTCACTGCTGATTGCGTTTACAATCTGGCCGATATCGGTATAAGGAGCGATATAAAGATTTTTGCTTTCAACTCCGATTCGGTTTGCGCGGAGTTTAAGCTGGGATTTGCTTTCTTCACCGGAAATATAAAGAATCTTCATTTTTTCGGAAAGTTTTCCGCAAATCTGCAAAAGCATTGTTGATTTTCCGATTCCGGGATCACCGCCAAGCAAGGTTACAGAACCTTTTACTATTCCGCCGCCAAGAACTCTGTCGAGTTCTTCTATTCCGGTAACATAGCGGAATTCTTCACCAACATCAACGTCTGCAATGCTGGAAATAGTTTCGGCTTCCGGTTCGCCGATTACAAGACCGGCTGTTTTCTGTTTGGAAACTCCTTCTTCGGCGCGGACGTCTTCAATAAAAGTATTCCATTCGCCGCATTCGGGACATTTTCCCATCCATCTGGGAGTTTCATATCCGCATTCGGAACATACAAAAATTTTTTTGAGTTTTTCCATTATTCTTAAACTTCCCTTTCGGTAAGATGTTTTACTGTGGATAAAGCGATTGCAAAAGCCATTTTATTCTGGTAGTCATTGCTGCCGAGTAAGGCTGCTTCGCTGTTGTTAGAAATAAAACCGCATTCTACAAGAACAGCCGGTTTCTCTGCATGATAAAGAATATAAATATCTTTTGTGGCTTGTTTGATAACTCTTTTGTTTTCCGGTTGAAGCATTGAAGAAATACCATTCTGAAGTGATTCTGCAAGAATTTTGCTTTCAGGATTGATTCCGCCGTAAAAAATCTGTGCGCCTCTTGCTTCTCCGCCGAAAATGTTCTGATGTATGGAAACAGCACAGAGGCACGGAGATCTTTCAATTTGTTCAAGGCGGTTTTTGATGTCGGAAACTTTTCTCTCCCGTTGCTTTTTTAGTCCTTCGTCGCAGGTCATTTTGTCGGTTTCTCTTGTAAATTCAATTTCATAACCGAAAAATTCAAAGAAAACAGCTGTTTTTAAAGTTATCGCAAGGTTTATATCTTTTTCGATAATTCCGCCGATTCCGATAGCGCCTCCGTCTTCGCCGCCATGACCGGCATCAAGAAGAACAATATTGTTTACGCTGATATTATCGGACACAGCGGAAACGTTATTTCCGGGAATATATAAAAACGGAGCAACAACGATAAAAAAAGCGGAAACGATTAAAACGAACGCTTTTGCTGCAATATATTTCAAAAAACCACTCTCCTTTTGCACTTTTTAATAATACGCAAAAAGAGTTTGCTCTATACCGAATATTTTATCACAAAAACATTTGTTTGTATATCCAAAAATCATTATTTAAATTTGTATATTAATTAATAAATTATTTTCATTTATATCGTTGACTTTCACACGATAAAGTGTTAAAATTAAAAAGCTGAGATATTTCAGCATTTTAAAGTGTAAAGGAGTGTTTCTTTTATGAATAGTCGTCTTAAAGATGAAAGTCTTGAAGAACTTTTTGAAGCAATTCTTACCCTTGAAAATAAGGAAGAATGTTACAGCTTTTTCCGCGATCTTTGTACTGTTCCGGAACTGAAAACCCTCTCCCAGCGTTTTCACGTTGCAAAAATGCTTGTTGATAAAAGAGTTTACAGTGATATAGTTGAAGAAACAGGTGCTTCCACAGCGACCATCAGCCGTGTTAACCGTTCTCTTTCCGAAGATTACGATTCCTGCGGCGGATATATCCTTGTTTTCAACCGTCTTGAGGGCAAAGAATGAGCGATTACGGCGATTTTGCAAGATTTTACGATAAGTTTACTTCAAACGTCGATTATCCGGCAAGGGCAAGATATTTCGATACGGTAATACAGAAATACAATCCGGACGCACAAATTGTTCTGGACCTTGCCTGCGGAACGGGTTCTCTGAGCTTCGAACTTGAACAGTTCGGATATGATATTGTTGCGGTCGATAATTCCTACGAAATGCTTTCCGTTGGAATGGATAAAAAAGCGGAACTTGAAAGCAACGTTCTCTTCCTTTGTCAGGAAATGAGCGAGCTTGATCTTTTCGGAACCATTGATGCAACAGTTTGTGCTCTTGACAGCATAAACCATGTAATTGATGAAGAGGAAGTAAAAGATATATTCAAAAAGGTTTCCCTTTTCTCCAACCGCGGCGCAGTTTTTGTTTTTGATGTGAATACCGTTTACAAACATCAGGAAGTCCTTGCAAATAACTGTTTTGTTTACGAAAACAAAAATACATTCTGTGCATGGCAGAATAATTTAGACAAAGACGGAGTCACTGTCGATATTTCTCTCGATTTCTTTGATAAAACCGAAAACGACGGACTCTATTGCCGTTACAGCAGCGATTTTTCTGAAAGAGCATACGAAATCGAAGATCTTAAAAAATGGCTTACCGATGCGGGTTTTGAGGCAAAAGCAGTGTTTGATGAAGACAGCTTCCTTCCCCTTCGCCGTGACAGCCAGAGAGCAGTTATTGTCGCAATAAAAAAATAATTGAAATTTTTTAAAAAATTTCAAAAAAATGGTTGACTTTTTTAAAATGTTGGTATATAATGAAAAAGTCGTCTGGGGGCATAGCTCAGCTGGTTAGAGCACCTGCCTTACAAGCAGGGGGTCATAGGTTCGAGTCCTATTGTCCCCACCAGAAAACCGCAACGCAAGTTGCGGTTCTTTTTTTATCAAAAATCAATCTTCCCTGCCGGTTTTCTGTTTTTTCAGCAAAAACGGCTCTTTTTATTATTTTAAATTTATAGTATAATGTTTTCGGGTGATTTTATGAAACATATTGTAAATACAGTAAGTGAAAATTTCTGGCTTGAACAATATAAAGACAAAGCCGATATGAATAAATTTATTTCCGATTGCCTTTGCGACGGTTGCGAGGTTATCCGCGGCGGCGAAGATACAACCGGAATTTACGATAAAGATAACGTGATCGGAGTTCATCTTTTCTTTTATCCTGCCTGGCTTGATTTCTGGAACAACGATATTGAAAAACTTAAACTTCATTTCGGAACACAGGAAGTCTGGGAAGGATATTACAGAGCGAAAAATCGTGAAGAGTTCCTTCTGCCCTATCGCGCCGATATGGAATATGCGGAAGCTATGGGCGCTGAATACGTTGTTTTTCATGTGAACGACGTTTCCAATGAGGAAGTTATAAGCTATGAATGGGAACATTCCGACGAAGAAGTTATCCGCGCTGTTGCGGAAATCGTGAACGAGCTTACAAGAGGCAAAAACTATCATTTCAAGCTGCTGTTCGAAAATCTTTTCACCCCCGGAATGATGCTTTTAAAACCAGCAGAAACGGCTCTTATGCTTGAGCTTACTGATTATGAAAACAAAGGTATTCTTATGGATACTGGTCACCTTATGTGCGCTCCGCAGAATATTTTTACCGAAGAACAAGGAATCGATTTTGTTCTTGAGACAGTAAGAAATCACGGCGAACTTGCAAAGGAATTTAAAGCGCTCCATCTTCATAAATCCACCACCGGCGAATATATACAAAAACATAAAGCAACCTTTATTGAACCCAAAGAAGATTTTTACGAACGCTGGACCCAGGGATACGATATTATTCTTAATATAGACATGCACCGGCCTTTTGAAAATCCGCGAGTTCAGGAAATTCTTGAACTTGTTGAACCGGAATACGTCACCCACGAAATTTCCGCGAAGAACCGTGAAGAAAAACTTGAAAAAGTGCTTGTTCAGATGAAAGCGCTTGGAAGAATATAAACGTAAAAAAGACCCGCTTTGCGGGTCTTTTTTTAATTATAATCAATTAAAATTATTTTCATAAGCCGCCGTATCAATAATCAGTTTTTTGCAGTTTGGGCAGCAATCACATTCGATATGATGCGGAGACATAAAAGGAGTATCTAAATGTAATGCGTATTTTTCTTTATTATCAGGTAAAGTGCTTAGTTTATGTTTCCTTTCGCTCCAAATTATGTTTCCACAGTTCAAATATCCGTGAATCATTTCAGTATTACAAAAAGGGCATTTCATAGAGACACCTTCCATTAATAAATCGTAATTTTTTCATAAGAAACGGGCTTTTTATCATCATCAAAGATGATTTTATAGCCTTCAGAAGGCTTTGGCTGCCATGCGTAAAAATGTTCGGCTGTTTCATCACCCGGAAACCAGGTGAGCATTAAACCGGCAATAACGCCGCCGTGGCAAACGATTATACAGTCGGTTCCAATATATTCTTTCATAGCTTCAAGCGAACGGTTGAGCATGATTTCGCCGCTTTCACCGTTAGGGCAGATATTTCTCCAGTTGTCGCCGGTTATCCATGCCTGATAGTCTTCCCGGTCTTTAAGTTCTTCGTAACTTTTCATTTCAAATTCACCGAAGCTGAATTCCCTCATTCTCGGATCGGTTGCATGAGGAACTTCCCTTCCGTACATTTCGAAAAGAGTCTGCTCAGTGCGGCAAAGATCGGTGGTGATTATTTTAAAACCTCCGGTATCCGGGTAAATTCCGGCTTCACGGCGTTCGCGGATAGCTTCAATTCCCTCTTCAATAAGCGGAATATCGGTGCTTCCGTAATATAAACGGCGCTTATTGCCTTCGGTGATTCCGTGACGAAAAAGATAGATCGTGCTCATTTTATTTCAACCTCTGGGAAAGTCCGCAAAAAATTCTGTCAACGTGCTCGGATTCTTTGGAAAGTTTAATAAGAAGTCTTCCGTTTGCCTCACGCCATGCTCTTTCGGTTTTGTTTATCGGTACAACTCCGCAGGAAATATCATCGGAAACGATGATTTTATCCTCAATATTTTTTGCGTGCTCAAAAAAGTAATCCGCCGGTTCAAACCCGTGCTCAACACACCAGAAACTGAAGCGTTCAATATGGGTTATACATTTTTTATCAAATTCCGGAACAGAATCTTTGCTGCATACAAAGATTTCGTCATCGGAAATATTGAAATTTTCTTTTGCAAAAGCGGTTTTTCCCTGAAAGGCACCGCCGATTATAAGTTCCATAAAATTCTCCTTAAAATACAGTCAAAGCGACAATTCCAAAAAGTTCGCCGATAGTATGTCCGAAACCGGTAACGTCGCCGGAAAAACCGTCAAGATTTTTAAAGGCATAGGAAGTTGCAAAAACATAACCAACAGCGGTTGCAAAACAGGAAACAAGTCCGTCCGCTCCGCAGATAAAATACGAAAGAGCGACGGAAAGAACAAGAATCACCGAAAGTGCGGTTATGTTTCCTTTGCTGATTTCCTGTTGGAAATTTCCTGCATATTCGCTGTGTCCCATGGGGCGAAGAGTTGAAACTCCGATAGCGCTGCATCCTCTTGAAACCATGCAGATAAAAATAAGCGGAATCATATTTGTATTTTCGTCTGCTGATGCAAACGAGGCGAAGCTGAAAATCATAAGAATTGCAAGTCCAACAACGGCAAATGAACCGACATGGGAATCTTTGAGGATTTCCCTTTTCTTTTCAAGGGGTCTGCGGGAAAAAATTGCGTCGCAGCAATCCATATATCCGTCAAGATGGATTCCGCCGGTAAGCAGATAAGGAATAAGAGCAAGAACTGCGGCAGCAAACATCTGCGGGCAGTTTATTTTATCTAAAATAAATGCCGCAAGCGCCCAGATTCCGCCAATTATTGTGCCAACGAACGGAAAAACAACAAGCATAAGTGAACGCACAGAATCTTCCCAGACATGGGAAAAAGGTGTCGGAATTGCGCAGAACATACTGAAACTCATGCAAAACGCTTTAAGAAGTTTTTTCAAATAAGTTCAGCTCCTTTATAAAAAATAATCTGATCACAGGAAAATTCCGCGACAACGTCACATTTTTCTGCAACCGCCCGGTCAACTTTTGCAAGACCTTCTCTGTAAGAATCTGTCCATTCGTCATAAAAAGCCGCATCGCAAAATATATTATCGGAAACAAAAACAACGTTTTCAACGGAATCTGCAAAATCAATAAGCTCTTTCGTAACTTTTTCTGCGGAAGGTTTATTGATTTCACCGGTCATTCCGCCGAACATTTCGTTTGATAATAATGCGGTAACACTGTCGACAAGGTAAGTTCCTTTACAGTCGAATTCTTCGCAATGCAATGCGATATCTCTGCCCCATTCTGCGGTTCTGAAACCCCAGCCGGCCCTTTCTTTTCTGTGGCGCAAAACTCTTGCGTCGTCCTCATCATCTCTCGGTTCCATTGTCGCAAGATACCAGAGATGTCCTTCGGAAGAAAGTTTTTTGGCTATTTCCTGGGCAAACATTGATTTTCCGTTTTTGGCTCCGCCGGATATATAAATCTTCATCTTTCCACCGTAAAATGATCGCCTTCGCGAATTTCGTCAAGATAGCTGTCGTCGATACTTGCCTCATCAAAAGTTGCCATTTCGTTCATAATGGCATAAGCCGCATCGAGAACACGGAACATAATCGGACATCCGCTTCCCTCTCCAAGGCGCATTTTCATAAGAAGAGGCGCTTCAAGACCCAGTTCGTTCATTGCAAGAACATAACCGGGTTCAAAAGAAGCATGGGAAGCAATGAGATAATCTTTGACATTCGGACAAAGTCTTGCAGCACAAAGAGCGGCGACAATTGATATAAAACCGTCGATTACAACAGGGATCCTGTGTTCGGCAGCGCCGAGAAAAACACCGCACATAGCGGCGATATCGAGTCCGCCGACTTTTGAAATTACATCAACAGGGTCATTTATATCGGGTTTGTGTTTTTCAATTGCTCCGTCAATAACTTCGATTTTATGAATATATGCTTCGTCAAGAAGTCCGCCTCCTTTTCCGGCAGTAATTCTTGCGGAAGTTTTGGTGAAGGCGGAGAGAATTGCGGAAGAAGTTGTTGTGTTTCCGATTCCCATTTCACCTACGCCGATTGCGTCAACTCCGTCTTCGGCGCATTTATCGGCCATTTCGAGTCCGACACAGATTGCTTTTTCTGCTTCTTCCCTTGTCATAGCCGGTTCGAGATAAAGGTTTTTTGTTCCATAAGCAATTTTTCTGTTGATTACTGCCGGGCAGTTATAATCTGTCATAACACCGACATCAACAACAACAATTTCATCGCCGAAATGTTTTGCAAGCGAGGAAGCACCGGTCATTCCCCTTGTAAGGTTAATTGTCTGGGAAAGAGTTACGGATTGCGGAGTGCAGGAAACGCCTTCGTCACAAACGCCATTATCCGCACAAAGAACGATAATGCGGCATTTTTCTGCTTTATTATGTAATTTACCGGTCATTCCCGCAACGCGAATTGACAATTCTTCAAGAACACCAAGACTTCCCGGAGGTTTTGCAAGCTGTGCCTGACGCTCTTTTGCGGCGGTCATAACTTCTTTATCCGCGGGTTTTACGGAAGATATGGCTTTTTCGATTCTTTCGTTCAAAAAATCACTTCCCTGCTGTTTTATTTTTTATTAAAGATAAATGAAATAATTAAACTTATAACTCCGGAAAAAAGGAAAAACGTTCCCCAAACTCCGAAAAGTAAAGTCACAAAAGGTTTACATGGTTCTGTATGCCATATAAATCCAAAACCTTCTGCCGTATAAAAATGATAGAGATAATAAGTAAAAAGTTCAATTAAAATAAAGAGTGCAAATGAACAGACTGAAAGTACGCAGAACTTCTTGTTCAAGTAATCGCCTTCTTATTATTAATATATAAATATTATATCACAGTTCCTGTATAAATTCCATATAAAGATAAAAACCGGCAAAAAAAGAAAAGCGTGCTCATTTGAGCACGCTTAAATATTTATCAACTTCCGTATCGTATTCAACTTCATGTTCTTTCGCTTTTTTAAGAACCAGTTCATTTGCTTTTTTCAGAAGTTCAATATACTCATAGAATTTTTCATCCATAGGTATTTTTATGCTTTCATATGCTTTCCCGAAAACAAAAGGATTGTTCATGTTATACGAAAAACTCAAATCGCCGTTCGGACGTACACAAACCGAATGCCAATATAAAGAATAAAGAGGATTTTCTTTGTATTCATCTATCATTTCAGATATCTGACGATAGCTTAAAATATTGTCATCGCCGGCACAGTTAGGATATTTTTCACAAAGATTGCTGAGATTTTCATGAAATTCTGCAAATTTTTCAGGCGGAACAATAAGTTCTTTATTTTCTTCTTTTTCTTCATTGGATTTACATCCAAGACTTGCAATTGGAGTTATTTTTACGGAACAATTTTTGAAATCAGAAAATAATTTCAGAATATCTTCTGCGTCATCAAGATAATCTTTGGCAAGAGTTGCCTGAACAAAAGTGGAAATTCCCTTTTCATCAAAAAAATTTACAGCATTGAGCGCGGATTCAAAGCTGTCTTTTCCGCAGATAGCTTTATGTTTTTCGGGGGTAGAACCGAGAATGCTTGTGAAATATTCTTCAAGACAGCGGTAGGAAGCAAGTTTTTTAAGTCTTTCTTTGTTCATTCCAAGACTGTTTGAAGCAAAAGTGAAACGAAGACCGAGAATTTCAAGACAATCCAAAAGTTCGAAAACGTCGCTTCTCATAAGCGGTTCTCCACCGGTAAAAATTACATATCTTCCGCCTTGGGATTTGAATTCAGCAAAAATACTTTTTATTTGTTCGGTGGTCATTTCAGCGCATTTTTTATGAATTCCGCCGTCGAGATAACAATGTCTGCAATGCTGGTTGCAGGCATGTGTAACTTCGATATAAAGACTGTTTAACTTATAATATTCCATTGTTCTCCTTTAAAAACGGCTCCGTAAAGCGGAGCCGTTAAAATTATTCGATAATAAGTTTTTTGAAGATTTTTTTGCCTTTTTTAAGGATTACTTCGCCTTCGTCGAATGCGCTTCTTTCGATGGTTGCGAAAACGTCGGAAACTTTTTCGTCGTTTACGGTGATTCCGCCCTGTTCAATAAGACGTTTGCCTTCGCCTTTGGATTTTGCGATTTCCGCTCTGATGAGTGCATCAGTTACGGCAAGTTTACTGTCAACAAAATCTGCTTCGGTGAAAGAAACGGTGGGCATATTTTCGCTGGAACCTTTTCCTGCAAAAATTGCTCTTGCTGCTTCAAGTGCTTTGTCAGCTTCTGCTTCGCCGTGAACAATTTTAGTTACTTCATAAGCAAGACGTTCTTTGCAGGCGTTGATATTTGCACCTTCAAAAGTTTTTTCCATTTCTTCAATTTCTTCAACAGGAATGAAGGTAAGGAATTTAAGGCATTTGATAACGTCATCGTCGCCAACGTTTCTCCAATACTGGAAGAAATCGTAAGGAGTGGTTTTAACGGGGTTGAGCCATACTGCGCCGCCTTCGGTTTTGCCCATCTTTTTGCCTTCTTTGGTGGTAAGAAGCTGGAAGGTCATGCCCTGAACTTCCTTCTGTTCAAGACGGCGGACAAGTTCGATACCGCCGATGATGTTGGACCACTGATCATCGCCGCCGAGTTCCATAGTGCAATTATAATCACGGAAGAGTTTGAGGAAGTCGTAGCTCTGCATGATCATGTAGTTGAATTCAAGGAAAGTAAGTCCGCGTTCAAAACGGCTCTTTACGCATTCTGCGGTGAGCATTTTGTTAACGGAGAAATGTGCGCCGACATCGCGGAGAAGTTCGATATAACCGAGTTTAAGGAGCCAGTCGCCGTTTCTTGCAACAATGCATTTGGAAACGTCAACGATCTGGTTCATCTGTTCAAGGAAGCGGTCTGCGTTATAGTTGATTTCATCAACGGTAAGCATTTTTCTCATGTCGGTTTTACCGGTGGGGTCGCCGACCATGGTGGTTCCGGTTCCGAGAAGGAGAATCGGGGTGTGGCCTGCTTTGATCATTCTGTTGATGACCATAAGCTGAAGGAAGTGTCCTACATGAAGGCTGTCTGCGGTTGCGTCGAAGCCGATGTAGAAAACAACTTTTTCATTTTCAAGTTTTCTTTTGATTTCTTCGGGGTGAGTCATCTGGGCAATTAAGCCGCGGCGCTCAAGATCTTCATAAATTGTCATTTTCGTTTTCCTCCGTTTATTTTAATCTTCTGTTTTGTACTGATTTTTATATTCAAAAATCTCCGTATCCGGATATTTGAAAGCCATATCAAAATAAGGCGGTTCGTTTTCCCATAACTGATGAAAACGGATTATGGTGGAATCTTTGCGGTTGATTTCGAGATAAACAACAAATTTTTTATCCGGATAACATTCGTCTAATCTGCGGATAAGATTTTTTGCGATTTTATCTCCGATTGCAAAAACCTTTTTAAATTCGCTTTCCGGGAATTTATCAAAAAGATGAAAATGGTTAACAAAGGCTTCGCATTGGGTTTTGTCGCTTATTTTATAAACGCCGCTTTCAATGCTGCCGTTTTCGAGAAAAACAAGTTCATTATTGTTTTCATCATATCTTACAACAAATTCCGGATATATGATTTTAAAAAATTCCGAAAGGTTTTCGATAGCAGAATTTTTCATAGAATTACCTCCTGCATGTACCCATATGGCCATCTTCTTTTTGGATAAAAAAATCCCTCCGTCGGCAAAAACCGACAGAGGGCGAATTAGCGCGGTACCACCTCTGGTTCGTCAGTAAAAACTGACCTTTAAAACGCTGTAACCGGCGCACCGGATAAAACCTACTCGTTTTTCGGAATTATGGCTCGGGAATGTATTCGCCTTTGTTCTGCCCGCTTTCTTACACCGACCGAAAGCTCTCTTTGCCGCATGGAACAAGGCTACTTTTTTCCTTCATGGCTTTTTGCAATATGTTTGAATTATATATTATAGAAATGTATTTGTCAACCTTATTTTGAAAGCTCGAGCAGTTCCTCGGCGCTCTTGCGGAGAGCATCGGTCATGGTTCCGCCCATGATTCTTGCAAGTTCCGTTACCCTGCCTTCTTTTCCAAGACTTTTGACGGAAGTGAAAGTTTTTCCGCCTTCGGTATTTTTGGAAATAAGCATATGGTTATCCGCATATGCGGCAACCTGTGCAAGATGAGTTACGCAGATAATCTGGCG
The DNA here is from genome assembly GCA_045631325.1 of Oscillospiraceae bacterium. Classification (GTDB taxonomy): domain Bacteria; phylum Bacillota; class Clostridia; order Oscillospirales; family Ruminococcaceae; genus UMGS1668. The sequence continues at coordinate 27,406 of JAZQUO010000030.1, read as the reverse complement.
TCCGGAAGAAACCTGTTTGAGCTTCTGACCTACTTTCTGTGCCGCAGAACCGGAAATTCCTGTATCAACCTCGTCAAAAATAAGGGTATCGACATTATCTTTATCCGCAAGAACGTTTTTTATACTGAGCATGATTCTTGAAAGCTCACCGCCGGAAGCGATTTTGGTAAGAGGCTTGAGCGGTTCGCCTGCGTTGGTTGCAATATAAAATTCAAGATTATCTTTTCCGGAATCGCTGAATTCGATTTCATCAAAATGAACGCTGAAGCGGACATTCGGCATATTGAGATAAGAAAGTTCCTCGGAAACCGCTTTTTCAAAAGCCTCAGCAGCTCTGTGACGCTTTTCGGTAAGAACTTCGGCAAGTTTTGAGGTTTCGGCAAAAAGCTGTTTCTGCTCTTTCTGGAGCTTTTCAAGGCGTTCTTCGGAAAATTCAATGTTTTCAAGTTCGGATACGGCTTTATTATAATATTTAAACATTTCCTCAACGCTTCCGCCGTATTTGCGTTTAAGACGGAAAATCTGGTCAAGTCTGCGTTCGGTTCTGTTCTGCAAAGCCGGGTCAAAATCGAGTTCATCCGCGTTATCTTTTACGTCATTGGCGAATTCTTCAAATTCATAGTACATTTCCTTGAATTTTTCGGAAAGACCATCATATTGAGGAAAATATTCTGTAAGTCTTGCGCAGTTTTCAATTGCTGTTGAAAGACCTTCGAGAGCTCCTTCATTTTCGCCGTTTCCGTCAAGAGCAGAAACGGTTTCGGAAATAAGCTCCATAATATTTTCAGCGCTCTTTATACGTTTGCTGAGAGCAAAGAGTTCTTCCTCCTCGCCTTCTTCAATGGCCGCGGATTCAATTTCGCCGATCTGGAATTTAAGCATATCGATTCTTGCGGTTTTATCGGAATCATCGTTAATGATTTTTTTGATTTCGCGTTCAACGGATCTGAGTTTTTTATAAGAATCCTGATATTCGGCAAGTTCGTTTCCGGTGTTTCCGAAAGAATCAATATAACCGATATGAAGTTCGGGATTTTGCAGAACTGCGCTGTCGTGCTGTCCGTGAACGTCAATGAGCACAGATGAAAGCTGTTTGAGCACGCCTGCTGTTGCGGGACGCATATTGACTTTGCAGATGCTTTTGCCCTCTGCGGAAATTTCCCTGGAAATCATTAGTTCATCTTCGATTTCATATCCGAGTTCTTGAAGAAGAGATTCGGCTTCCTTGGAAACATTGGTAAAAACGGCTGAAACAAGAGCTTTTTCTTCGCCTGTACGGACCAAATCGCGGCTTGTTCTTCCGCCAAGCACTGCGTTGATTGAATCGATAAGGATGGATTTACCCGCACCGGTTTCGCCTGTAAAAACGTTGAATCCGTTTTCAAAATCAATTGAAGCGCTTTCGATTACCGCAATATTTTTTATAAAAAGCTGAGAAAGCATCGGTCAGGTATCCTCCTTTCTAAAAAATCAAATTATCCGATAAGTTTCTTTATGTTTTCAACAAGTGCGACTGCCATTTTTTCGTCGCGCATAAGTACAAAAATAGTGTCATCGCCGGCAAGAGTTCCTACAACGCCTTCGTGGTTCATTGCGTCAAGAACAGCACAGGCGGCATTTGCCATACCGGTATAGCATTTGATTACGATCATATTGTTTGCATAATCAACGCTTTTTGCAGACTGATTAAAAACAGCATATTTGGTGCTGACGTCGGCGTTGCTGTCGCCGGAAGCGGGAGAATAACGGTATTTTCCGTCGCTTACCATTGTTTTTACAAGGCGAAGTTCCTTGATATCGCGGGAAACAGTTGCCTGAGTTACGTCAAAACCGCTTTCACGAAGATAAACAAGGAGATCTTCCTGGGTTGCGATATCTTTTTCGGAAATAAGTTCAAGAATTTTGGAATGTCTTTTTGTTTTCATTTTTCTTTCCCCTTTTATCTTCTTCCTATAATTTTCTGGTTAAGAATTTCATAAAATCCACGGCCTGACAAGTTAATAAACTTTACAGATTTTTCGGAACATTTTACGGTGAGTTTTTCGTCTTTTTTGAGTTCAAATACCCTTTCTCCGTCAACAACTACGTCAAGTTCCTTTTCTCCGTAAACAAGCGAAGAACCTACGGTTATAATTTTTTCCGGAGAAAAAACAACTGAACAGGAAATTAACGAATGAGGACAGACGGGAGTCATTATAATTGCATTAAGATTTGTATCAAGTACAGGACCGCCTGCGGACATGGAATATGCGGTTGAACCGTCCGGAGTTGAAAGAACGATTCCGTCTGCTCTGTAACGGCAAACTTCGTGTCCGTTACATTCAACAAAAAGTTCTGCAATTTTTCCCGGTTCGGATTTGCTTACGAAAACATCATTTATTGCAAGAGCGCTTTTTTCACCGCAATCGATTTCAAGAACTGTTCTTTTTTCAATCGGACATCCGGTTTTGAAAAGATTTTCAATTTCAGAAAGGCTTTCGGATTCGATATCAGAAAGGAAACCGAGTCTTCCGGCGTTGATTCCGATTATAGGTTTATCATATTTTACGGCAAACTTTGCCGCACGGAGGATCGTTCCGTCGCCGCCGACAATAAAGACTATATCCACGTCAGGAAGAGCATTTTCCGGTTCAACAAAATTTACTGAAGGATTTGAAATACATTCCGCAGCCTTCGGAACCATATATACTTCAATTTTATTTTTCAAAAGTATTTCAACAAGCTTTTCCGCGCAGGGAAAAACATTTTGTCTTGTAAGGTTTGCAAAAACAAAAGTTTTTGATTTACCGCGCAAAAGCTTTATTTTTTCGCTTTTTTTCAAACCGGAAAACCTCCTTTCGGTTTATTAATCAAGTTCGTTATGAGAAGATTCTACAAGTTTTTTGATATCTTCGGAAGTAACTTCAAGTTCAGGTTCTTTTCTTGTAAGGACCATAAGATATTCTATGTTGCCCTGGGGTCCTTTGATAGGAGAAAATTCAAGGCCTACAATTCCGAAACCTGCATTTTTTGCAAAACCGACAGCTCTTTCAAGAACTTCCATGTGAGTTGCAGGATCACGGACAACGCCATGTTTTCCGACTTTATCTTTTCCTGCTTCAAACTGGGGTTTAACAAGGCATACCATCATTGCTTCTTCAGAAAGAAACGGTACAAGAACCGGAATTACAAGACCGAGAGAAATAAAGGATACATCGATGCTGACAAAATCAACGGTATCAGGAACCTGCTCATTGGTAATATAACGTACATTGGTACGTTCAAGGTTCACTACCCTTTCGTCCTGGCGGAGTTTCCACGCAAGCTGACCGTAACCGACGTCGATGGAATAAACTTTTGTTGCACCTTTCTGGAGCATGCAGTCCGTAAAACCGCCTGTGGAAGCACCGACATCCATACAGATTTTATTATCAAGTTCAAATCCGTAAAGTTCCATCGCTTTTTCAAGTTTAAGTCCGCCGCGACTTACATATTTAAGATTTTCGCCGCGAAATTCGATTTTATCATCAGAAGTAACCTGTTCGCCTGCTTTATCGGCTTTCTGGTTATTGACATAAACCTGTCCGGCCATAATAGCGGCTTTTGCCTGTTCGCGGCTTTGAATTATTCCTCTTGCAACAAGTTCCGCATCAAGACGCTGTTTTTCGCTCATTTCAAAGCCTCCTCAATAGTTTCAATCATGGATTCACGGTCAAGTCCGTGAATTTTCATTGCCTTTTCAACTTTCATATGCGGAACAAATCCGTTTACGCAGAAAGTTTTATAGTTTCCTTCAAATCCGGATTCCGAAAGCATTTTTCCGAAATGTTCGGAAATGCTGCCGAATTCAACGGACTCTTCAAAGAAGAATATATTTTTGTATTTTTTTGCAATTTCAATAAGCTCCTGTTCAATCGGAAATATTTTTCCGATTTTGAGCACGGATACATCGGTTTTCTCAGCAGCAAAAGCCGCTTCAACAAAAAGTCTTCCGTATGCAACGATAAGGCAGTCTTTTTTGCCTTTAAAATAATCAAAATCGCTGTAATTTCTGACGAAATTTTCGGGTATCTCTTTTTCGGAATCTCTCGGATAACGGACAACCTGTACTCCTTCGGAAGAAAATGCTTTGATTAAATCACTTTCGAGTTCACGATAATCGGTAGGAGAATAAATTGTTACGCCGGGAATTGTAGTAAGAATCGGAATATCGAAAGTTCCCTGGTGGGTTTCGCCGTCGCCGCCGACTATTCCGGCGCGGTCTATACCTATGACAACATGCTTAGGTTCAATTGAAGCATCATGAAGGATCTGATCATAAGCGCGCTGAAGGAAAGTTGAATATACAGCAAAAACAGGTTTCATGCCTCCTGCAGCAAGTCCGGCAGCAAAAGTCATTGCATGTTCTTCCGCGATTCCAACGTCGAAGAAACGTTCTTTATATTTTTCTGAAAAATCACGAAGACCTGTTCCGTCAGTCATTGCTGCGGTTATTGCACAGATTTTCTCGTCTTTTTCAGCAAGTCTGCAAATAATATCTCCAAAAGCAGAAGAAAAGGAATCTCCGGATTCTTTTTTTAATTTTCCGTCTTCAATTTTAAAGGGAGCAACACCGTGAAATTCGGAAGGATTGTTTTCTGCGGGTTCATATCCCTTTCCTTTTACAGTATTAACATGAACAAGAACAGGCCTTTTGATATTCTGAGCACGGCGGAGAGTTCTTATGAGCATTTTAATATCATGACCGTCTGCAGGTCCGAGATATGTGAAACCAAAATGCTCAAAAGTATTGCTTGAATAGAACATATCCTTGAAAAATGTTTTTATTTCACGGATTACAGCATGAATGCCTTTTCCGACAAAAGGTATTTTAAGAAGAAAATGTTCAAAATTATCTTTAAAACGGAAATATCCTTCTTTTGAACGGATATTTGCAAGATATTTTGCCATTGCACCGACGTTAGGAGAGATGCTCATTTCGTTATCGTTGAGCACGACGATAAGATTCGTCCCGCTTCTTCCGGCGTTGTTCATAGCTTCAAAAATCATTCCGCCGGAACAGGCGCCGTCACCTACAACTGCAACAACGGAATTTTCATCTCCGGAAATCTTTTTTGCTTCCGCAATTCCAAGTGCCGCAGAAATAGAAGTGCTTGCATGACCTGCAACAAAAAGATCGTGCTCACTTTCAGCGGATTTCGGAAATCCGGAAAGTCCGCCTTCGTTGCGGATTCCGGTTATATCGCGTCCGGTAAGAATTTTATGGCTGTAACATTGGTGTCCTACGTCCCAGATTATAGGTTCGTTCGGAGAATCAAAAACATAATGCAGCGCTACGGTAAGTTCAACCGTACCGAGATTGGAAGCAAGGTGACCTCCTGTTTCTGAAACTTTTGAAATAATTTCATCACGAAGTTCCGCACAAAGAAGATCAAGCTGTTCATTATTCAGTTTTTTAATGTCGCTTGCCTTGGCAATGCTTTCAAGAATTTCGTGTTTCATTATTAAGTCCTCAGTTATTTCATTCTTTCGGTAAGAAAATTAAGGAGTTTCCTGAAATTTTCTGTATCAAATCCGAAATCATCAAGTTTATCAAGAGATTCTCTTGCAAGAGAGATATATTCTTTTGCATCTTCCCTTGCCTTTTCAAGTCCGTGTATCTTTACATAGGAATTAAGCTCACAGGTTTCATAATTTCCGTCAAAATCAAGAATATCATCGATTATCTGGAACGCAAAACCAAAATTTTCCGCATATTCTTCAGAAAGTTTGGAATATTCTTCGTTTGTTCCCGCTGCGGCGCATCCCATAAGTACAGAAGCCTTTATAAGTGCACAGGTTTTAAGTTTATGAATAAGGTGGATCGTTTTACCGTCGACCTCTTTTTCCGCAGCTTCAAGGTCAATAACCTGTCCGCCTACCATTCCGCGGTAACCTGCAAGATCCGAAAGAATCCTGATGGCTTTTATAGCTCTTTCCGGATGTAATTCCGCAGATATGCTTTTGGAAATTGCATTGAATGCATGAGTAAGAAGAGCATCGCCTGCAAGAAGAGCATTTGCTTCGCCAAAAGCAATATGGCAGGAAGGTTTTCCTCTTCTCATATCGTCGTTATCCATACACGGAAGATCGTCGTGTATGAGTGAATATGCCTGAATACATTCCACCGCAACCGCATACGGCATTGATTCTTCAAAGTTGCATCCGAACATTTTTGCAAACTCAATAGTAAGAATTCCGCGAAGCCTTTTTCCGCCGAGAGCGGAATAACGCATAGCTTCAACAATTTTATCAAACTCGGAAGAACCGGAAACAAGTTCCGTGCTCATGGCGGAATCTATAAGATTTTTCTCATCAGTAAGAAAAGACATTTTTTCCTCCGGCTTAATCAATTTCGATTTTTTCAATTTCAAGTTTAGCTTCATCAAGTTTCTTTTGACAAAGTTTGCTGAGTTCAAGTCCTTCTTTAAAAAGTTTTACGGAATCTTCGAGAGAAATTTCGTCGGATTCAAGTTTTTCATTGATTTCGGCAAGTTTTTCAAGTGCTTCCTCAAATTTTACATCTTTTTTCAAAACGAAATACCTCCTTCTTCTTTTTCGGTAACGGTTGCTTTGAGCATACCGTCGCTGAAATATATATCGATATTATCACCCGGTTTGGTTTCTTTTACAGAAACGACCGTTTTTTTGTCTTTTTCAATTTTGCAGACAGACTTTGCCAGAATTTTTGCAGGATTGTTGGAATCAAGTTTTGCAAGCGCAAAAGAAAATTGTGTTTCTTTATCGAAAACCCTGTTTTTAAAATAAAAAACAGTTTTTTCATTTAAAATATCAAGTTTATCCTGCTGTTTTGTTATAAAATTATCTGTAAAGTTTTTTGACTTAACAGAACTGAGTTTTTCCAATAAATCCGCATATTTATCGCATTTTCTTTCGATATAATCGCGCATCCATTCAAGATTATCGTCAAAAGTCTGGCGAAGCGCATTTATATCAGGGCTTGCAAGTTCAGCAGCAGCTGAAGGAGTCGGTGCGCGTAAATCCGCAACAAAATCGCAGATGGAAAAATCTGTTTCGTGTCCCACTGCAGAAATAACAGGGGTTTTGCATGCAAAAATCGCTCTTGCAAGCTCCTCATCATTGAATGCTGAAAGATCTTCCGAACTTCCGCCGCCTCTTCCGATTATAATAACGTCCGGTTTTATAATAGAATCCTGTTTTTTAACTGCGGCAACAAGCTGTTTCGGAGAATCTTCTCCCTGAACCGATACAGGTGTAAGTATTATTTTTGCAACGGGCCATCTTCTTGTGAGCACGTTTATAATATCCTGAAATGCTGCACCGTTTGCGGAAGTTATTACTCCGATTCTTTCGGGATACCTCGGAACGGATTTTTTGTTTTCAATATTAAAAAGTCCTTCCGCTTCAAGTTTGGATTTAAGCTGCTCAAATGCAAGCTGTTTTGCGCCAAGTCCTTCCGGCTGGATATCATAAACATAAAGCTGACATGCGCAGGATTTCTGATAGACAGAAAGATCGCATCTTACAATTACAGACATTCCGTTTTCCGGCATAAATCTGATTCTTTCAGCATAGCTTCGGAACATTACGCAATTAATTTCCGCTCCGGAATCTTTAAGAGAAAAATAAAAATGTCCGGAATAGAAATTCGCCTTGAAATCACTGATTTCTCCCTTTATATAAATGCCGGAAAGCTTTTTGTTTTCGTCAATATATGACTTTAAATAAGAGGTTATTTGTGTGACAGTAAGAATATTGAACCCCGGCACAAAAACAACCTCCTTTTTTGTTTTATTTTTTTGAAGCAACTGAAGCAAGAACAGCAATTCCCGCGGCGTTATCGGAAGAAAATTCCGGAAGAGCAAAGATTCCGCCATATTTTTCTTCAATTGTTTTGCGTATTATTTTATTGGACATAACTCCGCCCGCATAAATAAGCGGAAGTTTTCCGTATTCGGAAATAAGCGCATCGGTCATTCCGCAAAGAGCTGCTTCAACAGATTTAAGACAGAAAAGAGCAATATCTTCCCTTTTCTCACCGGAATCAAGCATTTTTCTGCATTTGTTTTCAATTCCGGAAAGGCAGCATTCCGCGCCCTTCATAGTTGGTTTTATTTTATATCCTGCGGTGCTTGAAAGCGCAAGCTCTTCAAGATATTTTCCCGCAGGAAAAGGAAGTCCAAGCATAACTCCGACTCTGTCAACGGCCTGTCCGGCTTTAAGATCGGCGGAACCGGCAATCTTTTCACATCTGATGATTCGTTCTGCATCCGGAGTTACAAGAAGAGCTTCTGTTGTTCCGCCGGAAAGATGAAAAGCAATGAATTTTTCATTAAGCAGATCCAATCTTCCAGCAGAATAAAGCGCAGCAACAATATGTCCCTGCTGATGCGAAAATTCATATCTTGGAACGCCAAGCACAGAAGAAACGGTTTTGGTAACCATATCTCCCACAAGGAAGCACGGCATATAAGAACCTTCAATATCGCGCGGTCTTGTTGAAACTCCGACAGCGGTTATATCATACTTTTCTTCCGAAAACAGTTTTTCCACTATGTCTCCAAGTTGTTTTACATGTGCAAAAACAGCGTCGGACTGGCGAAGACCAAGTTCGCCTTCCTTAACCGGAAGAAGTTTTTTCTGCTGAATAATTTCGCATTTTTCTTCATCGAATACAGCTGCGGAAGTTGTATAGTTGCTTGTATCGATTCCGAGAATCATTATTCTTTGGTTCCTTCGGTTTTCTTTTTGTATACCGCACCAAGAACTCCGTTTACAAAGCCGGGATCATCGTCGCCGCAATATACTTTTGCAAGTTCGACAGCTTCGTTAATGGAAACACTTGCAGGAACTTCTTCGCAGAAATAATAAATTTCACATACGGAGATTCTGAGAATTGCAAGGGTTGCTTTTGCAATTCTGCCCGGTTTCCAATGGTTGGAGCAGGATGCGATGATTTCGTCGATTTCGTCGCGTTTTTCAATAGTGATTCTTGCAAGCTCTTTTGCAAAGGAACCTTCCGGAAGAGAAAGATCTCTTCCTTCGGCAGCATTCTGAAGAATGTAATCAAGTCCTTCGCTGTGAAAACCGCTTTCAAACACGATTGCAAACGCAATTTCTCTGGCTTCTTTTCTTGTCATTTTAACAATCCTCCAATAAAAAACCTCCCCGTTTTTGACGAGGAGGGAAAACTCGCTTTAAATTTTCAAACAACATAATTTTGCAAAAATAATTATACCACTATTTAATATATTTACAATAGAAAAACATAAAAAATATGCAAAATTTTTATGAATATACATTTTAAAAAATCCGCAGACATCAGAATCTTTTGTTCTTTGTCTGCGGATTTATACCATTGATTAATCGTTCACTTCAACAATGGAAATGTTTTCTGCCGGTACGGAAGTTTCTTTAACAATGGCCTCCTTTATAACGGCGGCTTCTGTGGGAAGAAGTCCTTCGGTTGCGACCATAACGTCTGCGTAATTTCCCGAAATATATACTATACAGTCGTCAAAACCTTTCGCTTTGATCATGCTTTCGATTTTATTTTCAAGTTCCATATTTGCTGCGATTTCTCCTGCCTTTTCGGCAAGTACGGAAATTTCTTCCGAATCATCTTTTGCAACTCCATAAAGATTTTCAATTGTTGCAACGGCTTCGTCCCTGGATTTCTGTCTTGAAACTCTTGCTTCGCTGAAATATATTTCAGAACCGGTTTCTTCTCCCGTTACGGAACCTTCCACAAGAATCGAATCTCCGTAATTCTTTCCGGTTTCGATAAAACCTTCAATATCTCCAGAAGCATAAAGATAATTTACATATACAGCACCGGAAAGCATAAGTACCATTGCGGTTACTGCGATATGCTTCTTTTTAAGATTAAAATTTAATTTTTTTCTTCCGATTTTTTTAAACAAATCGAAATAATTCTTCTTTTCTTTTATGTTTTCGATCGGAAGCTCAACGCTTTCATAATTGCTGATACTGGTCATTTAGTATCCTCCTTTATTCATTTTGCCATTTCGGCAACGCTGACTTTATTTGACGGAATATCAAGAAGCGCACATATTCCTTCGATTATTTTTTCTTTTACCAAAGGATTTGCGCCTCCCTCACAGATAACAAGAACTCCTCTTATCTTCGCCACGTCTGTTTTAAGATAAATCGGTTCTTCACCGTTTTTTCCATCTATAACAACTATTTCCTCTTCGTTTTCTTTTTCGTTTTCTCTAATTGAACCGGAAAAATTCTTCGCATAAAATGTTTCTTCGGAAGATTCAAAAGTTATTGTAACGTGCGTTTTTCCTGCTCCTTTAATTTTTGACACAGCTTCCCCTATTCTGTTTTCAAGGATTATTTCAGATTCGGATATGTCTTTATCAAACGTTTCTTTTTCGGTTGAATCGTAAGATTCTTTTTCCGAAGCTGCTTCGGAAAAAAGTATAAAAACAATTCCAATTAATCCGGCAGCAAGGATCAGCAAAGTTTTTTTGTTCCTGTTTTCATTTAAAAATTTTTTAATATCTATTTTTTTAATCTTATCCATAATGATTTTCTCCCGAAAGAATAATTTCCGGTTTAATGCCAGTTTTTTTTAAGATTCTTTCCGCCAGTTCTTCTGTATTTTGTTCTTCGGAAACAATTATAACAAAATCATTAATATCTATGCTTTTGTTTTCCTGAATATTAATTTTTATTGAAATATCTTCGGGAACTATCCCCTGGCGGTTTAATATTTCTTCGGTAGATTTTATGATTTCTTTTTTGAGATATTCCTCGGAAACATTAATAAATGGATTTTCCTTTTCAGAATAATCAAAAGTTATGTCGGAACCGGAATTTTTTAAAGAGAGAATGTCACAACTGAATTCCGAAACAGGCGACAATAAAACAGAAAGAAAAAATACACATAAAACTAATTTGAAAATTTTGCTTCCGCTTCCTTCAGGAAGGACCATATTTAAAATTCCGCATACAATAACACAACAGCAAACAGAAAAAGCCCAGTTTTTTATTTCATACAACTATATCCCTCCGGTCATAAGCATTATTGAAACAGAAAAAATAAACATTACCGCAGTTAGAATTACAAGGGCAAGCATTATTCCGATTACGGAAGAAGCGGCAATTAAAAGAGCGGAAAGATTTTTTGTTCCGAAAAAACCGCATATTCCTGAAGAAACGGAAAGACAGATTTTCCATGAAAGCAAACTGATTATTGGTGGAAGAAAAATTGCTGCGATTACAAAAACGGCATAAACTCCAAGAGTATTTTTTGTGATTTCAATACATCCCTTTATACTTCCAAGTGCATCTGAAACGGTGCTTCCTACTACCGGAACAGCAGAATTAATAATAAATTTGGCCGTTTTTGCAAATGCGCTGTCGGCCGAAGCGGAAACAAGCGACCCAAGTCCCATTATTCCTGAAAAAACAGTCAACGAAATTCCAAGTATCCATATTGCAAAATTTTTTATTGTTTTTGATATCTCATCTATATTGAAATCCGAAACAGAACCTGCAATACATAAAGCAAGATATATGCAAATTAAAGGCAAAACAATTTCACCCGAAAGTCTTGAAATTAAAGTAACAACAGAAAGCATAAGAGCTCTGAAACCTGTTGCCGCTGTAATATAGCCGGATGCAATAACTGCGGAAGAATAAACAGGAATAAATCCAAGCATAAATTCCGAACATTCTGTAATTACAGATGAGGAATATTCAATCGTATTCTTTATCGGGATTATGATTACAGAAGCGGCGGAAAGTGTCAAAACCGCGTCAACAACTTTACCGGAGGAGGAAAAATTCCCGCAAAAACTATGTATTAAAGAACATATAATCGCCGCAGCGGAAATTGTAAGAATTGCTTCAAATGGTTCACGTAATTTAAAAATGAAACTTTCATAAACAATTGCTATAATATTTTGAAAAGAAACTGAAGAAAGTTCTTTAAAATCAAGCCCTCCTATCCCTGCTTTTTCGAGAATATCAAATGTTTCAGGAGATATCGAATCTAAAAATCCGCTTTTTTTAGCAATTTTCAGATTTTCCTCAATATTTTCTTCCAAATATGAACCCGAAAGGAAAATGCTTAATATTAAAACAAGTATTATAATTTTTTGTTTCATAAGTTTATAAGATTTCTGATTATTTCTGCAATTTCTCCATAAAGCGGAAGCGCAGAGATAAGAACGGTTGTTTTTCCTGCAAAATCTATTTTTGTTGCTACGGAATTTTGTCCGCAATCCGAACATATTTCAGATGCTGTTTTTGTGATAAAACATATTCCGAGACACCGAAAAAGAATTTTGAATTTTTCAGAACCGATTCTGGAAATTTCGGCAAGTTCTTTTATTTCCTTAAATATTTCTGAAAAAGCAGAAACAACATAAATTAAAATTACTATTCCAAATGCAAGTGCTGCACTGAAGGCGAACTCCGGACGGTACTGTTTAAGAATAATTATAAAGGCCGCTGCAATAATTCCGATTCCGGCAACTGTAAAAATCTCGTTCATAGTTCAAAAACAGACTTTACTGTATCAAAAAGATTGCTTATTTCTCCAATGAGCATCATGAGCACGGCAATCAGCCCGGCAAGAGTTGTCATCATTGCCTGTTCTTCCCTTCCGGAACGTATGAGCACCTGGTTGAGCACGGCAACTATTATTCCTATTGCCGCAATTTTAAAAATCATATCAACGTCCAAAAAATTATCCTCCTACAAAAATAGAATAGAAATTAAAGAACCGGCCAGTATTCCCGATATTCTTGCGAGCTTTATTTTTGACTTAATAATCGGTTCATTTTGCTTTAATATATCATTCAGCCTGTTACGGCAGAAACTTATTTCACGTATCTGGTCATCTGAAGAATATCTTCCAAGAACGGAAAATGCCTCGTCAAGTATCAATGCCGCTGATTTATTGTTACAAAAACCCGATTCAATCGCATTCAGCGCAACATTTTTTCTGTCGTGTTGATTTAATTCGCAAATAAATTCTTCAGTTTTTTTATCAAATAAAACAAGTTCATTTTCAAATATTTCTTTTAAAGTCATATTTTCGTTTTCAAGACAAAGAATTATATTTTTGAGCAAAATTTCCGCCCTTTTAATTCCCTTAATTTCAGAAATATATTTGTTCCCTATTTCAAATCCGGCAAAAGAAACAGAAAGAAAAATTAAAATAATTCCGATTAATTTCAATACAAAAGCTCCTTTACATCGGAAATTTTATATATTTCAAAGTCTTTATTGAGAAAAACAAAAGTACGAAAAATTCCGGATTCGACAATTCTTTTAAACATAGGTTTTGTTTTTAAATCATCAGAATCCGCCGCATGAATACTTGCGACTATTTTAACTCCGCTTTTCATCGCAAACATTGCAGAATCAAAATCCTTTTCCCCGCCGAATTCGTCACAGATAATTATTTCCGGCGAAAGGGATCTTACCGCAATTTTTATTCCTTCCGCTTTTTCGAAACCGTTTAGTACAGTGGATTTTCCTATATCAAAATTCGGGGTTCCTTTATTTACTGCAGCAATTTCTCTGCGCTCATCTGTGATTGTTACAAAAAAATCATTACTTGATTTTCTTGAAAAATCTCTTAAAAGTGTTGTTTTTCCTGAACAAGGCGGGCCGACAATAAGAATTCCGCCTTCATAAATATAAGGTATAATTTTATCTGAAATATCAAAAATCTCATGTGGAATACGTATCACAAGTGCCGAAATATCTTTTATTCCTTCGATTTTATCTCCGATGTAAACCGCCGTTCCGCAAATTCCAATTCTTATTCCGCCTTCATATGTAATAAATCCTTCAGAAATTTCCCTTTTATAAGCATGTACGGAAAATTCACAGAAAGCCGCAAAAATACTGTTCAGTTCCAAAACGGAAACAATTTTTTTACTTTCAAAAACCGTTTTTTTCTTTGAAAAAATCCTGACTTTATCGTTCGCCGAAACACGGATTTCGCTTGCAATATTAAAATCTGTTTTTGACGTAATTATTTCATTAAAAAATTCTTTTCCTAAGCAATTAAGCATTTTTTCAATACGCTTTTCCAAATTTCTTCACCTTCTTTTTGTCCAATAATATGCGGACAAGTATAAAAATATGCAAAATAAAAAAGCCGCGGAAATCCGCGGCTTTTGATCCGTTTATTTAATTATTTCACCATTTGAAGAAATTCGTTTTCGTTTATGATTTTTATTCCGAGACTTTGTGCTTTTGTAAGTTTGCTTCCGGCTTCTTCACCTGCAAGAACATAGCTTGTTTTCTTTGAAACGGAAGAGGAAACTTTTCCTCCGTTTGAGGTAATTATATCCGAAGCTTCATTTCTTGTCATTGTCGGAAGAGTTCCTGTTAAAACAAAGGTAAGTCCTGCGAAAATATCGGTTTTTTCCTTGATTTCCGCAGTCATATCTACGCCGTAACCTTTAAGCCTTGCAATAAGATTTTTCGACTGTTCAAGAGAAAAATAATCAACAAGGGATTTTGCCATTACTTCTCCGAATCCTTCGATTGAACAAAGATCTTCAAAATCAGCTTCCATAAGACTATCAATATCACCGTATTTTTCAGCAAGAATATCGGCGGTTTTCTGTCCGATGTTGCGGATTCCGAGAGCATAGAGAACTCTTGAAAGTCCTGCAGATTTTGATTTTTCGATAGCGGCAATAAGATTATTGGCGGATCTTGTTCCCATTCTTTCGATGGAAGCAATATCCTGTGCGCTGATTTCATAAATATCCGGTTGAGATTTTATAAAACCGTTTTCAACAAGCGCGGTGAGAACCGCCGGACCCATTCCGTCAATATCCATTGCATCGCGGCTTGCAAAATGAATAAGGTTACGAAGAAGCTGTGCAGGACAATCCGGATTTGGGCAGCGCAGAACAGCCTCATCGGCTTCTCTGACTGCTTTTGTTCCGCAGGCGGGACAGAATTCAGGAAGTTTAAAAGTGCCTTTGTCAGGGCCTTTTTCCGCAAGAGCAACAACCTCCGGAATGATCTCCCCCGCTTTTCGGACTATAATACTGTCGCCGATATTTATATTTTTGGAATCAATAAAATCCTGATTATGAAGAACCGCTCTTGAAACGCTTGTTCCCGCAAGCTGAATAGGTTCAAAAACAGCAGTCGGAGTAAGTGCTCCCGTTCTTCCTACCTGAACTTCGATATCAAGAAGCTTTGTGATTTTTTCTTCCGGCGGATATTTGAACGCAACGGCCCATTTAGGATATTTTGCTGTGGAACCAAGCTGTTCCCTGTCCGCAAGGTTATTTACCTTTATAACGGCGCCGTCGATATCAAAGGTGAAATTGTCGCGGTTTTCACCGATGTATTTGATATTCTCAACAGCATCATGAATATCAGTATAGCGGTTATAAAGAACAGAAACCGGAAAACCAAGACTTTTTACAAAATCAAGACTCTCGCTGTGGCTGCTGAAAGTCTTTCCTTCGCATTGCTGAATATTGAATATAAAGATATCAAGTCCGCGTTTTGCGCTTATTTTGGGGTCTTTCTGTCGGAGAGAACCCGCTGCGGCGTTTCGGGGGTTTTTAAAAGGTTTTTCGCCTGCAAGTTCCTGGGCGTCAACAAGTTTTTTAAATGTTTCTTTTGAAATATAAACCTCTCCGCGAAGTTCAAGATAGGAAACTTCCGGGCAATCTATTTTCTTAGGAATCGATGCAATGGTAAGGAGGTTGTGGGTAACGTCTTCCCCAACAAAACCGTCTCCTCGGGTTGAACCGCGGACAAACATTCCGTTCCTGTATTCGAGCGAAACGGAAAGACCGTCGATTTTGGTTTCAACAACGTATTCTGGGTTTGGAATTACGGAACGGACTCGGTTATCGAATTCAAAAAGTTCCTCATAGCTGAAAACATCCTGAAGGCTTCCCATCTGTACCGTATGCTGTACCGGTTCAAATTTCATCGAAGCTGCTCCCCCGACCTTCTGTGTAGGAGAATCGGTTGTCACAAGTTCCGGAAACTCGCCTTCAAGATCAAGCAGTTCGTGATAAAGCAAATCGTATTCATAGTCATCAAGTTCAGGCGTATCAAGTTCATAATAAAGCCTGCTGTGATAGCGAACAAGATCGCGCAGTTCGTTTATTCTTTTTTCGGCGGTTAATTTATCCATAAAATCCTCCGGAAAGCAAATTTTATAAAATTATTATAACACTTTTGGATTTATAAATAAACAAAAAAGGCACGGATTTCCGTGCCTTTTAATAAATATTTTACTTATCTGTTGATTACAGTGAACTGCATGCTTTCAAGAACGTCAAGAGCTTTGTCGTTAAGGGATTTGTCGTTGCTTCCGACACAGAGAGCATCGATGATGATTTCTGCCTCAGGCTGGGCGGTTTTAAGAAGAACAGCATTAGCCATAACACAGATGTTGGTAACAACGCCGCAAATTTCGATTACGTCATAATTATAATCTTTATGAAGAACAAGCATTGCAAGGTCAAGGCTTCCGAAGGTGTGTTTGCTGATGGTCATTGCGTCTTTGCAGGCTTTTCCGGTTTCGCCGTAAAGTTTCCAGCCTTCGGTTCCGTTCTGGCAATGAACGACCGGAAGTTTTCTTCCCTCCTGCATTTCAAGATAACCGGAACCGTGGGTATCCATTGTGTACATAATATCTGCGCCTTCGGCTCTGTATGCTTCAACTTTTGAGGCAATGCGCTCATCAAGAAGTTCCGCGCCTTCAAAACCAAGACTTCCGTTAACAAAATCATTCTGATAATCAACTACAACAAGAAGTTTTTTCATTATAATTTCTCCTTTATATAAAACTAAAAATTATTCGTCAAGTTCACCGCAAAGATCTTTTTCCATAAGCTCCTCTATTTTATCCTTTGGATAACCGCAGCTTAAAAGATAATAAAGCTTTGCAACGGCGGCTTCGGTGGTCATGTTTTTGCCGCTTACCGCGCCGGATTTTTTAAGCGGACTGCTTGCGGCATAATGTCCAAGGCTTACCGTGCCTGTCGGACATTGTGAGCATACTACTACAATATTCCCGTGCTCATAAGCTTTTTTGATGATTTCAGGAAGTTTTTCGCAGTAATTCGGAACATTTCCCGCGCCGAAAGTTTCAAGTACAACTCCCCTGAGTTTCTGTGTGATTATATTTTCAAAAAGGTCGATCTGTATACCCGGGAAAATTTTTATAACGCCGATAGGTTCTTCAAAAAATTCGCGCATTACAAAAGGCTTTTCGCTTTTTTTCATAAGAACGTTTTCTCTGAAACGGATTCCGATGCCCGCATCCGCAAGTTTAGGATAATTCGGCGAATCAAAAGCAATAAGGCTGTCTGCGGACATTTTAATCGCTCTGTTTCCACGGATAAGTTTTCCCGCAAAGAATATGCAGACTTCAAAAACCTTTCCGGAAGCAGCAATAAGCATTGATGCAAGAATATTATCCTTGCCGTCGCTTCGTATTTCGCAAAGAGGTATCTGGGAACCGGTTACAATAACAGGTTTTGAAAGATTCTGGAGAATAAAAGAAAGCGCGGAAGCTGTGTATGCCATTGTATCTGTTCCGTGAAGAACAACAAATCCGTCATATTTCTCCATATTATCGCTGATAGTTCTTGCTATAAGATTCCATTCGCTTACCGTAATATCGGAAGAATCCAGAAGCGGAGAAAATTCGATTACGTCATATTCCGGAAGTTCCGGAGAAGAAAAATCGCTTATTCCGGACATTATTTCAACAAAAGGCTTTTTTCCAGGTTCATAACCGTTTTCGCCTTTTTCCATTCCGATGGTACCACCGGTATAGATAATACAGATACGTTTCATTTTTTCCTCCGCATTATTTTGATATTTTTATATTATCACAAATTTCGTTTTTGGTAAACATATTTGCGTTCAAAAATCTTTTTTTCTCCGTTGTTTTCCGGTTGTATTTCCGCCGGAGTAAAACCTCTTCGGGAATAAAATTCTATTGCGCGTTTGTTGGTATCAAGTACAGTAATATAAGGATTTTTACATTTTGCAACGGCAAATTCAAGAAGTTCGCTTCCAAAGCCCTTTCCCTGCATTTCAGGTAAAACATAAAGAAGGCAGATTTCTTCATCACAAGGATTTAATCCGATTATTCCAACAGGAATACCATCTGAATATTTTATATAAATTTTATAGGCATTTTTAATTTTTTCGGAAAGGTAATTGATCATATACGAAAGATCGTGTTTTTCAATAAATTCCTCAGAACAGATTTTTCGTTGAGATTCCTTCCATGAACACATATAAACAAAAGCTGCTTCTTTAAGATTTTTTTCATTTATTTCAGTTATCATAAGGTTTCTTTTTTCTCTATTGATGTTTAATTAATTATTTGATATTATAAATTTGGTGATAAAAATGGAAAAATATAATAATCTATATATAAAATATATATCTTCTCTTTCTTTTGGAATAGCCCTTCCGATTACTTTGATTTTAAATCTTTCTGCAATCATTTTCAAATCCTTTGATACAGAAGCTTTTATATTTTCATTTTTTCCGCTTATGGTTGCAGTTCTTATTACAGCAAATGCTTTTTTAAGAATTGCTTATTTAAAAAATCTTCTTAAAGAACAGGAAAAAACAGGATTTATATTTGATGATTTTGGTGCTTATCCGATTTATAAAAAATCAATTATTTTCGTATCAGAAAACTGGGTTATAATTTCTGGAAGACTTGCTTTTCATAAAAAATTTATAAAAAGAATCGTTATCAGAAAAGAAATGAACAACAATACAAGTGGTTGCCCTTATGCTCTTCTTTTTGAATGTATAAACGGTGAAATTTATCGTTATAAACTAACTTCATATTCAGACGGTAAAGTTATCAAGGAATGGTTCAATAAAATTAAATAAAAAAATAAGCACTGCTTCAATTAAGAAACAGTGCTTTTTTTGGAGGCGACAACCAGATTCGGACTGGTGAATCGAGGTTTTGCAGACCTCTGCCTTACCACTTGGCTATGTCGCCATATATTTTGAGCCCCACAAATTATGGGGCTCAAAATCTGGAGCGGGTTACGAGGCTCGAACTCGCTACCTCGACCTTGGCAAGGTCGCGCTCTACCAGATGAGCTAAACCCGCAAATGGTGCCTTCGGTCGGAATCGAACCAACGACACGAGGATTTTCAGTCCTCTGCTCTACCAACTGAGCTACAAAGGCAAATCGCTGTCGTCCAGCGACTTTGTTATTATACTACACGATTTTGGATTTGTCAACAGTTTTTTTGAAAAATTTTCAATTAATTATACAAAATTCTTTCAGACGTTCAACTGTCTTCTCTCCGATGCCGTCAATGCTTAAAAGTTCGCGGAATGTAACAATTGTTCCGTATTCATTTCTGTAATCGATTATAAGCTGTGCCGTTGCCGGACCGATATCCGGAATAAGCTGAAGTTCTTCCAGGGTTGCCGTGTTTATGCTTATGGGAAATATATTTTCCTGCGTAACTTCTCCTGTTTCGTTTTCTTTTACAGAATGATTTTCCGAAACAATTTCTTCAACAACTTCTGCTTCGGAAAAACTAGGTTCAACCGTTTTGGGCGAATAAAAAATAATAGATGCCGAAACGGCAGCCAGAAGAATTATACAGGATACAAACATTAAAATCAGCAGATTTTTGCTGATTTTTTCTTCGTCATTCATACATTTCCTCCAGAAACTCTATAAGGTGTGCAATGGCATCATCTTCGCATACAGGAAGAATTATATCCGCCTTTTTTTTAAGGCTTTCCTGGGCGTTTTCTACCGCCGCACCAATACCTGCCGCAAGGATCATGTCAGAATCGTTTTCATAATCGCCTGCAGCAACGGAATTTTCGATCGGAATTCCGATAATTTCGCAAAGTCTTTCAAGAGATCTTCCTTTTGAATTTTCCGGAGGAAGAATTTCAAGGAAGAACGGGCTTGACTGAATGATCTTGATTTCTTTGCCGGAAACAGATTCTGCAAATTTACGGATTTCTTCCATATTTTCAGGGTCGCAGCAAACAATATATTTATAAACGTTTTCAGGAATATCCTCAAAACTTCCGTTAAAATAATGGAATTCTCTTTCGGGAATATATTTTTTAAGATATTTACCGGATGTCATAAGATTGACAGAATCAGTACTTGCAAAATGGCAGTCACAGCAATCGAATTTTTCAGCAATTTTCTTTACTGTAAACCTTGCATATTTTGAAATATAGTTTGGCTCTATGATTTCTTCTTTCTGCCAGTCATAAAAATATCCGCCGTTTATATGTACGGACGGCGTATTTATCGGAATTTTGTCCAATAAAGGCTTTGCGACGTCGATTGCACGTCCCGTTGATACTGTAAAGTGTCCACCCTTGTCAGTAAATCTTTTGATTGCTTCAAGATTTCCTTTCGAAATTCCGGATTTTTCACGCAATAGTGTTCCGTCAACGTCTGTAATTATTAGAATATCTGAAAGACTCTCAATCATTAAAGCTCAACCAGCTTTCTTTCAAATTCAGTAAAATATTCCGGAAGCGGAGCGGTAAATTCCATATATTCCCCCGTTCTCGGATGAATAAAACCGATTGTACCGGCGTGAAGACATTGTCCGCCAAGCTGAGTAATAACATTTTTTGGTCCGTAAACGGCATCACCGGCAACAGGATGTCCGATATAAGCCATATGCACTCTTATCTGATGGGTGCGTCCGGTTCGGAGCTTGCACTGAACGTGAGTATATCCGGAATAGCGTTTTACAACGGAATAATGGGTCTGTGCTGTTCTACCGCCTTCGATAACGGCCATTTTTTTACGGTCTTTTGTACTTCTTCCGATAGGTGCGTCAACGTCGCCTTCATCCGGCATATTTACACCGTAAACAATGGTCTGGTAAATTCTGTTGAGACTGTGCTCCTTTATCTGCTCTGCAAGATGAACATGTGCAAAGTCATTTTTTGCAACAAGAAGCAAACCGCTTGTATCTTTATCGATTCTATGGACAATTCCAGGACGAAGAACGCCGTTTATTCCGGAAAGGCTGTCTTTACAATGCCATAAAAGCGCATTTACAAGGGTTCCGTTATGGTTTCCCGGAGCAGGATGAACCACCATTCCCTTAGGTTTATAGACAACAAGCAGATCGTCATCTTCGTAATAAATATCAAGAGGAATGTCTTCCGCTTCAACATCAAGAGAAACCGCGTCCGGAATGAGCACGGAAATATCTTCCCCTTCTTTGAGCACACGGCTTTTTGCAATTGCCTTTCCCTCAATTTCAACGTTACCCGCGGAAATAAGCTTTTGCAAGGCGGAACGGGTCAGGTGGTCTATTGCTTCAGCAAGGAACTTGTCTGCCCTTGTACCGTCGAATTCTTCCGGAACGGTAATAACTATTTTATTCATTGTTTTCACCGCCGAAAAGATTTTCAAGGTCTTTATCAATTTCTTTAAGGGTGTTTTCTTTTGCGATTTTTTCTTCTTTTTCTTTTTTGTCAGAAAAATAGACCGCAACACAAAGTAAAAACGCGCCTACACAGATGCAGATATCGGCAAAATTAAAAATTGCAAAATTGATAATTCTTACATCAATATAATCGATTACATATCCAAGGCTGATTCTGTCGATAAGGTTTCCGACTCCTCCGGAAAGAAGAAGCGAAAGAGAAAATATCTCAAGTTTTTCGGTAACTTTTCCGGAAAGAAAAAACGCAAGAACAGCAACGAGCATAATCGAAGTTACACCGATAAGAACCCAGCGGTTATCGGAAAACATACTGAATGCAACCCCGGTGTTTTCTGTATATTTGAGATAAAGAACGTGTTCAATTACAGAAATTTCACCTTTTGTAAGTATTTCTGCGGCCCAGTTCTTTATAACCTGATCAACTGCAACAAGAACAACCGCAATTATTGTGGAAATAAGCTGAAACATTATTCCTCCAAAAAATTTACGGGCAGAATCTCAAAAGGATTCCGCCCGTATTATGTTTTTTATTTATCCTACGATTTCTGCGCAGCGTGCACAGAGGGTGGGATGTTCTGCGTTCTGGCCTACGGTATGGCTGTGAGTCCAGCAACGTTCGCATTTTTCGCCGGGAGCAACTTCAACTTTTACGTCAACTCCATCGAATTCGGAAGTACCGATTTCAACAGCGGAAACGATGAATGCGGAAACAAGGTCGTTTTCTGCAGATTTTGCAAATTCATACCAATCTCTGCCGCAATTGAGAGTTACTTTTGCTTCAAGGGATTTGCCGATAAGTTTCTGAGCACGGGCTTCTTCAAGTGCCTTATTGACAATATCACGAAGTTCGTCGATTTTCTCCCATTTTGCCATGAATTCTTCATCTGCGGAAATTCCGCTCTTTTCAGGAATCTGGTTGAAGAATACAGAACCTGCATCGTCTTTTGCGCTTCTGGGAAGATAGCCCCAGATTTCTTCAGCGGTGAAGGAAAGAATCGGTGCGAGGCAAAGGGTCATGCCGCGGAGGATGTTATAAATAACAGTCTGTGCGGCTCTTCTGCTTTCGCTGTCGAATTTCTCAACGTAAAGTCTGTCTTTAAGAATATCAAGATAGAAGTTGGAAAGATCGGTGGTGCAGAAGTCACGGATAGAAGAATAAACGATATGGAAATCGAATTTATCGTATGCAGCTTTGCATTTTTCAAGAATTTCATCCATTCTCGCAAGAGCCCATTTATCGATACCGTCAAGTTTTTCAACTGCAACAGAATCTTTATCGGGATCAAAATCATTAAGGTTGGAAAGGATGAATCTTGCGGTGTTTCTGATTTTGCGGTAAACGTCGGAAAGCTGTTTAAGGATATCTCCGGAGATTCTGATATCTGCATGATAGTCAGAAGAAGCAACCCATGTTCTGAGGATATCAGCACCGAATTTTTCGGTTACTTCGTCGGGACTTACGCCGTTTCCGAGAGATTTATGCATTGCTTTTCCTTCGCCGTCAACAACCCAACCGTGAGTGCAGACTGCTTTATAAGGAGCGCCGCCTTTTGCTGCAACGGACGTAAGAAGAGAAGACTGGAACCAACCGCGGTACTGGTCTGCACCTTCAAGATAAAGGTCAGCGGGCCATGCGAGTCCATGTTCTTCGTCACAAACTGCTGCGTGAGAAACACCGGAGTCGAACCAAACGTCCATGATGTTGTTATCTTTGGTGAATTCGGTGCAGCCGCATTCACATTTAAATCCTTCGGGAAGAATTTCAGATGCTTCATATTTGAACCATGCATCGCTTCCCTCTTTTTCAAAGATGGATGCTACTGCTTCAATGGTTTCTTCATTGATGATGATTTTGCCGCAATCGTTGCAGTAGAAAATCGGAATCGGAACGCCCCAGGTTCTCTGACGGCTGATGCACCAGTCGGAACGGTCGCTGACCATGCCTTTGATTCTGTCGCCGCCCCATTCAGGAATCCACTGAACGTCATCAATTGCTTTGCAGGCGTCTTCTTTGAATCCGTCAACAGAGCAGAACCACTGTTCGGTTGCGCGGAAGATGATCGGAGATTTGCATCTCCAGCAATGGGGATACTGGTGGATGATTTTTTCGCTGGTGAAGAGAGCGTTGAGTTCAACAAGTTTAGCATAAATTGCTTTGTTTGCTTCGTTGGTGGTAAGACCTTCAAATTCGCCTGCTTCTGCGGTGAGTTTGCCGTCGCCGTCAACGGGAACAATAATCGGAATTTCAGGATAATGGTTTACGCAAACCTCAAAGTCTTCAACACCGTGGCCGGGAGCGGTATGAACGCATCCGGTACCGGATTCAAGAGTTACGTGGTCGCCGACAATTACAAGACCGGTTCTGTCGATAAACGGATGTTTATAAACGATTCTTTCAAGGTCAGTACCTTTAACGCTGGTTTCAGAAACGGTATATTCTTCAATACCTGCTGCTTTCATGGCGCTTTCGACGAGCTCTTTTGCCATGATATAGTATTCGCCGTTTGCTTTTACTGCAACATATTCGTACTCAGGACCAAGGCAGATTGCAAGGTTGCCGGGAAGAGTCCAGGTGGTGGTGGTCCAGATTACAAAATAGGTTTTATCAAGTTCGGTTCCAAGAGGAGCAAGTTTTCCCTGATCGTCTTCAACTTTGAATTTTACGTAAATGGAATGGCAGGTATCTTCTTCATATTCGATTTCTGCTTCTGCAAGAGCGGTTTTGCATTCCGGGCACCAGTAAACAGGTTTAAGACCTTTATAAATGAAGTCTTTTTTTGCCATTTCTCCGAAAATACGGATCTGGGTTGCTTCATGTTTATGCTGGAAAGTGAGATAAGGTCTGAAATAATCGCCGATGGAACCGAGGCGCATGAATTCCCTTCTCTGAACATCAACGTAATGTTCTGCAAATTCCTGGCAGACTTTACGAAGTTCAATTGCGGAATGAATATTTTCAACGCCGACTTTTTTCATTGCTTTAAGCTCAATAGGAAGTCCGTGGGTATCCCAACCGGGTACGTAAGGAGCTTTGAAGCCGCTCATGTTTTTATATTTTACGATAATATCTTTAAGAACTTTATTGAGAGCGGTACCCATATGGATGTCGCCGTTTGCATAAGGAGGGCCATCGTGAAGAACATAAAGAGGAAGGTCTTTATTTTTCTCCATAAGTTTCTGATAAAGTTCTTCGTCCTGCCATTTTTTGATCATTTCCGGTTCACGCTGCGGAAGACCTGCGCGCATCGGGAAATCGGTTTTGGGCAGATTCATTGTTGCGTTATAATCGATTGCCATTTTAAATTTGTTTCTCCTGTCTTTTATTCTTGTGCATCAACATCAAGATCGATTCTGATAGTTTCAGCCATGGAAACTTCATCGAAATCAATATCATCGGGTTCAAAGGTTTCTTCTGCCGGAACTTCTTCGTGAACTTCTTCGGAAACAGCTTCATCGGAAGGTTTATCTTCGTTGTTTTCCGGCATAAGGCTTATAAGTTCAAGATGCTGTCTGTACATTGCCAAAAGATGTTTCTTGAATTCAGCAGTTTCTTTCTGGAGAGTTACAAGAGTTTCTTTTTCTTTGATAATTTTGGATTCAGATTCGGCAAATACCTGTTTGACCTGGTTTTCGGCTTCGGAAATAATAACTTCGGCCTTTGCTTTGGAATCGCGAACAATATTTTCGCCGAGTTTCTGTGCACCCATGAGAACAGTACGAAGGCTGTCTTCATTGGAACGGTATTCTTCAAGTTTTTCTGCAAGAACTTCAAGTTTTTCTTCTGCTGCTTCTTTTTCTGCATAAACCGCAGAATAGGAATTCAGAACTTCGGAAAGGAAATTATCAACGTCTTCCGGTTTGTAACCGAAGGCGGATTTTTCAAATTTTTTGCTTGAAATATCATTTGGTGTCAACACAGATATTCACCCCCGAAATAATAATTTAATTAAAAGAATACGCCGCTGCTTTCAAGTTCATCAAGAAGATCGCCCATAATGTTTACATTATAAGGAGTGATGATGTAAGTGCTGTTTGCAACGCGTTTGATCTGTCCGTTGTTTGCATAAGCAACACCGCTGAGGAAGTCGATAAGTCTTCTGGAAACTTCTTTATTGGTTGCTTCAAGGTTGAGAACAACAGTATGTTTGGAATTAAGATGATCTGCAACAGGTCTTGCGTCATCGAATTTTTCCGGTTTTACAAGAACAACCTGAAGCTGGGTGGTGGTGTGGATGTTAACAACTTTGTTCTGTTTGGAATCGGAAGATGCGGATTTTCCGAAAATGGAAGTTTTTGCGGAATCAGTTTCTTCAGAAAGATCTTCAGAACCTTCTTCGGTCATGATTGCATCATCATCATACATTTCGTCTGCATCTTCGGGAATACCGAGAATACCTTTAACTTTGTCCATAAGTGCCATGGTAAGTTCCTCCTGTGTAAAAAAATCTTTCGATTTGGTTAAACATATTTTCTTTCGCCGAAAAGTCCCCGTCCGACTCTTACAATTGTTGCTCCTTCTGAAACAGCAAGTTCGTAATCGGAAGACATACCCATCGACAATACATTAATATATATATTATATATGTTTTTGTTCTTAATATCAACTAATAGAGCACGCATTTTTTCAAAATATTGGCGAGTTTCTTCAATTTCTGCACCAAAACGCCCTATCGTCATCAGTCCGCGGAGTCTTAAATGCGGAAAATCGTTTATTTTTTCAGAAATTGCAACAACTTCATCGGGAGAAAATCCGCCTTTGCTATCTTCATTTGCAATATTGACTTCAAGCAAGATGTCCATTATCTTATCTATTTTTGCGCAGCGTTTTTCAATTTCTTCCGCAAGTTTAATGGAATCAACGGATTCAATCATCGAAACTTTATCGACAATATATTTTACTTTGTTGGTCTGAAGTCTTCCGATAAAATGAATTTCCGCGCTTTTGTCGTAAAATTCATATTTTTCCAGAAGTTCCTGAACTTTGTTTTCTCCAAGTAAATTACATCCGGATTTTATCGCCGCATTTATTTTTTCCGGTGCAACTGTTTTTGTAACAGCCATAAGCCGGATTTCTGAAGGATCCCTTCCCGCTTTTTCGGCCGCTTTTGAAATGTTTTCAAAAGTATCCCTGACATTCAAAGCTGTTTCAGTCAATAACTTTTCCGACATAAAGATCATTTCCTCCGATAAAGACCTCATCAAAAAGCTGGAGCGCATTTTTTGTCCCCTGGTTCCAGCGAACCACATGATATCCGCTTCCTGAATAAATAATATCAATTGCACGGAATTTTACTTCACTTCTGTCAAGAATAAATACGCCCATCTGCTGATTTTCATTGAATCTTACAGATTCCGCAGATATGCGAAGACCGGAAATCGTGCTGAAAACAATGTCGGCACTGATCTGTCTTAAAGAAGCATATTCTTCCGTAAAAGTTTTACAAAGAAGGACAACAACAATATTTTCGCTTGTTTCGTCTTCAATTTTTTCAAAAATTTCAAGTTTAACGGGAGTTTTTATTCCATCAAAATTAACAGTAACGTTTTTACCCGTTTTAAAAAGTTCCGCCTGTTCCGGAGATACAGAAATTACATAATACCATTTATAGTTATCCGCAATTTTTCCGATTTTTTCTTCTACTGCAACAGTATCCGTGTTTATAATTTCTTCAATTTCGGAAACACTTTTCTCAAAAAGAGTTTCTTTGTTAATTATATCCTCAAATCCATCAACGGAAGAAATAAAATATCCCGTTTTAGGTGAAGTAACCGTGCTTGCTTCATCGGAATTTATTTCATTTTGCAAAAGTTCATATTCATTTTTAAGAACATCGATTCTTTCGCTGAAGTTGTTCGGTTCACCGGTTATAGAAGTTTTTTTGTTGATGGAAAGCAAAAGCTCATCCTTAATATTTTCAAATTCCAAAAAATC
>JAZQUO010000029.1:0-16797 GCA_045631325.1 Oscillospiraceae bacterium | reverse complement strand
GATGAGTATCTGCATCCATCAGCCGGAAAAACTTTCTCTCGGAATCGAACTTTGCGAAAAAGTTCTTTCCCCGGGAAAAACCTATATCGCAATGTACCGCCATATCCTGGATTCCAACTTCGGAATTCCCGGAAAAATCGGAAAATATAAAGTTCACAAAATCGGCGGAAGATATCCCGCGGAAAGCAGGGTTTACCGCCATATTCCGAAGGGCAAAAACTCCGTTATTGTCGGCGCCTGCGCAATGCTTCATCTTGCAAGGGCGGCGGAAGAAAGCAGAAAAATGACAAGCTGCTTTATAACCGTTGCCGGCGACGTTGTCAAAAACCCGAGAAACGTCGAAGTTCCCGTTGGAACCACCGTTGAAAAAATTCTTGAACTTTGCGAACTTTCCGAAGAACCGGAAACCATTGTTGTCGGCGGTTCCATGACCGGCCGCGCAATTTTTGAACCGGAAAACGAAACCGTTTCCGCAACGACCCGCGGAATAATTGCGCTTGCAAGAAGTTACGGCACATACAGCTATACCTGCATAGGATGCGGAAGATGCGACCACGCCTGCCCGAAGGCCCTTTCCGTCTGCTCTCTCCGCAAATTTGCCGAAGCGGGAAAATTCGATCTTCTTCACAAATACGATATCGATTTGTGCATGGGCTGCGGAGCCTGCTCCTATGTATGCCCTTCAAGAATCGACGTTGCTGCAACCCTTATCAAAGCAAAAAAACAAATTGAACTTGCGAAGAAGGAGGGTACGTTATGAAAGAAAAACTGATGTTCCAGAACGCACCCCACGTTCGCCAGAGCGAATCCGTTGTCACAATGATGGCGGACGTTGTTCTTGCGCTTCTTCCGGTTTATCTCATGGGCGTTTTTTATTACGGAGTAAGAGCCCTTGTTCTCGGAATCTGGGGAGTTCTTTCCTGTATTGTCCTTTCCGCAATCGGTTCGCTTCTTCTCCGCGAAAAAGCGGTTTTTGACCTTACCCCGATTATTACCGGACTTATAATTCCGCTTCTTATGCCGGCAAACATCCCTTATTACATAGTTTTCTCCGCCTGCGCGGTTGCAATTCTTGTTGTAAAATTCCCCTTCGGCGGAACCGGACATAACCTTTTCAACCCCGCCGCAGTTGGTTTCGCTTCCGCGGCGATCTGCTGGCCGGAAAAAGTTTTCAGCTATCCGGCAACCATGCAAAGCCTTGAAATTTTCGGCGAAGTCACCGCAAAAACCGCCCAGAGCCCGGCTTACAGCCTTTCTCTCGGTGCTGTTCCGGATTACAACGTGCTCGATATGCTTCTCGGAAGTGCACCGGGTCCTATGGGCGCAACCAACATTCTTGTTGTTGCCGCCTGCGGAATTTTTCTTATTGTAAAAAAGGCCGCAAACTGGATAACTCCCGTTTTCTTCCTTACCCAGTATTCTCTTCTCTGTCTTCTTTTCCCGAGAATCGGTGTTTCCGCTTTTGACGCCCTTTGCTATGAACTTTTCAGCGGAATGATAATCTTCGGCGCATTCTTCATGCTCACCGAACCGGTCACTGCACCGAAACGCGATTTTGCAAAAATTCTTGCGGGAATTTCTTCCGCAATCGTTGTTTTCCTTTTCCGATATTTCGGTGAATTCGAAATGGGATTTGCAAGCGCGCTTATCGTTATGAACGTATTTTCCCCGATTTTCGATTCCATCTGTGAAAACGTTCTTCATGTTCTGCGCCACAAAGACGTAGTAATCGCTTCGTTTATTAAAAAACGTCCCGAAGAAAAAGCAGAACCCGTTCTTTCCGAAACATCCGAAGAAAAATCCGCGGAAACCGAAACCGCGGAAGAAATTATTTCCGGATCTGAAATTTCCGAAGAAACCGAAGAACCTTCCGGAGAGGAGGCGGCAGTATGAACGAAATAAAATCCGCTTTCAAAGAAAGTTCCGCCTATCTTTTCACAAAAAACCCCGTTCTTGTTCTCGGTCTTGTAATCGGTCAGCTTGCTGCCGGTGTTTCAAACCTTCAGAACGCCGCGGCGCTTTCCGTAACATATTTCTTTGTTGTTTCCGGCGTTCTTGTTTTTGCTTCCCTTTTCGGAAAAAAGCTTCCCGGCTGGCTTAAAGTTGTTCTGTATGCAATAGTCGGTTCCCTGATGCTTGTTCCTTCCTATTTCATAAGCGCGGGAATTTCCGCAACAATCTTCGATTCAGTCGGAATCTATCCCGCTCTTCTTGCGGTTTCAACTGTTCCGATCGTATATTCCGAAAAAATTGCCGAAAACAAAAAGCCTCTTTCCGCCCTTGTCAACGGAATCTGCATTGCTTTCGGTTTCGCAATAACCGCATTTATTCTTGGCGCAGCAAGAGAAATTCTCGGAAGTGGAAGCCTTTTTGGCTTCAAAGTCGTAAAACCCGTTTTCCCCGCGGCAAAACTTCCTTTCTGGGGATTCATCTTCCTTGGATTTATGGCGGCGCTTGTTAACTTCATCAAAGAATTTATTAAAAAACCCACCGGAGAGGAGGAAACAGAATGACCTTTTTTGTTCAGTTCCTTTCCGCAATGCTCACCGCGCTTTTTATTGAAAACATTATTTTTACAAGGGCACTTGGCACAAGCTGGATGTTTTATCTTATAAGAAATCCGAAGAAGCTTTTAAAATACACCGGACTTCTTATGGTTGTAACGACCCTTTCGGGACTTCTTGCATATCCTCTCCGGGGATTTGTTTATAACAGCGAATACCGCCATCTTCTTCTCCCGATGCTCTATATCCTCGCAATGGCGATTGTATATATTGCAATCTATTTCTTCATTAAATATGCCCTTCCGAAACAGAAAGAACTTTTCGGTCTTAATCTCGGCGTTGCGGTTTTCAACTGCGCAACCCTTGGCGGACTTCTTGTTGCTTCCAACGAAAGACTTGACCTTCTGAGCACTCTCGGTTACGGAATCGGAATGAGCCTTGGTTTTGGTTTTGCAACCCTTCTTCTCGGTTACGGTCTTACAAGGCTTGAATATTGCCGTGTTCCGAAAATTTTCCGCGGAGTTCCGATTGCTCTTATCTACCTTGGACTTCTTTCCCTTGCATTCTATGGCCTTGTAGGCCACCAGCTTCCCACATAAAAGGTGATTACTTATGAAAAGATATAAAGTAAGACATTACCGTTCGAGAATCTATAATCCCGTTCGCGGAAAAGTCATAAAAGGCGCTCTTATTGCCGTAATCGCTGCCTTGCTTTTTGCAATCGGCTGGTTCGCATACGAACCCCTTATGACCGCAATCAACGAAAAGAACAAGGAAATAATCGAACAGGAACCTGTTCCGGAAAAACCGCAGGAACCTGCTTACGAACCTGTTGAGGTTGAATTCCTTGAAAAAGAAACGGTTGCGGTTGCGGTTCCGGAAGAATTCCTTTATGATTCCACCGAATTTTACGGATTTCTCAAGGCTCTTGACGAAAAAGTCACCGCGATTGTGATCGATATGAAAACAAAAAGCGGAACCATAACCTATAATTCCGACCAGGTAAGCGTTCTTGCGGCGGGTGCGGCACACGAAAACGCCGTCGATCTTGATGCAAGGATCCGCACCGCAAGAAACCTCGGTTTCGATATAATCGCAAGGATCTATGCCTTCGAAGATTCCACAGCGCCTTATAACGCAAACGATATGGCGATCCGCTATGAATCCGAAGACGGAATCCTCTGGCTTGATGACAGCGTCGATAACGGCGGAAAGCCCTGGCTCAACCCCTATTCCGACACCGCGCAAAAATACATTCTCGACGTTGTTTATGATGCGGTTGACTTTGAAGTTGACGCAATTCTTCTTGACGGAATGCGTTTTCCCGAAAATGACGGTATGGAATATGCCTATTTCGGAGTCACCGCCGAAGAGGTTTCCAAAGAAGAGATTCTTTTCCAGTTTGCAAAACGCGTTTATTCTTCCGTTGTTATAACCGACACCAACATCATCATCGGATTTGACAGCTTTGCTCATATTTCCGGTTCCGATATCTATGGGGGAAATCCCCTTTCCCTTTCTGCGGACGGATATTCCCCGGAAATCGATATCGATGATTTCATCGGTAAAAAAATAAGCGGTGATTTTTATTTCAAAAAACTTCCGAAAGACATAACCGAAGTTTTTGTAAAAATTTATGAATCCATCGGAAATATTCAGGGACTTGATATGCTTCCGATTCTTGATTTTGAAGGATTCACAAAAGAGGAAACCACCGGAATTTTCAGCTATCTTGAAGAAAAAGGCGCAACCGGATATATTCTTCTTTATAACGAAGCATATTTCACCGGAATTCCCGAAGAACCTGAAATCCCCGCAGAACCGGTTAATCCGAACCCGACCCAACCGGCGGTTCCGAATCCGCCCGCCCAGCCGACACAGCCTGTTCAGCCGGCTCCGCCTTCCGAACAGGAAAAACCGGAAAAAGAACCCGAAATTACCCAAGGAAACGACGGTTTTGATTGGGTCGATGAAAGCCCCGGAATCAAAGACCTTGTTCCGTAAAGTTTAAAACAGATATAAAAAAAGGAGCGCATTCCGTTTTCGGAATGCGCTCCCTTTTTTGTGTTCAGTTTTCTTCCGGGACTATTGAAGGGATTTTTATTGTGACTTTATAAAGGTCGCCGTCAAGGGAAAGTTCAAAAGTTCCTCCGCAAAGTTCCGTAAGGGATTTTGCTATCGAAAGTCCAAGTCCGTTTCCTTCGCTGTTTCGGGAAGCATCTCCCCGGACGAACCTTTCCATAAGCGCTTCCGCGGTCATATTGAGCGGTTCTTTTGAAATATTCTTTATTGTAAGAATTGCGTTTTTATCCTCCTCCGAAAGGTCGAAATAGGCTCTTGTTCCCGGTTGGGCATATTTGATGATATTCTGTATAAGATTATCAAAAACGCGCCAGAGAAGCCTTCCGTCGGTGAAAACCGCAATCTCTTTTTCAGGAAGATTGATAACCGGAATTATATTTGCCGCTTCGAGTTTTTCCGAAAATTCCCCGACGGATTGGTTGATAAGTTCCCCGATATTCAGAGTTTCCTTATTGACGGAAACCGCGCCGCTTGTTGCCTTTGAAGCCTCAACAAGGTCTTCGGTAAGCTTTTTAAGTTTTGCGCTCTGGCGGTCGATAACTTCGATATATTCAAGGGCATTTTCGTTTTCGATTTTTTCCTTTTTAAGAAGGTCAACGTAGGAAACGATTGAGGTAAGCGGGGTTTTCAAATCGTGGCTTACGTTTGTGATAAGTTCGGTCTTGAAACGTTCGCTTTTCATTCTGTCGTCAACCGCCTTCGACATTCCAAGAGCCGCACAGTTGAGGTTATAGGCATGTTTCCGGAGCATCGGCCAGAGTTCCCTTGCGTTGATCCGGTAATCGAAATCGCCGTTTGCAATGGCTTCGCCGCCGCGTTTTATCTTTTTAAGCTGGCTTCCGAACCAGATTGCTCCGCAGGTTGCCGCAACGGTTATGAAAATTGCAAGCAGAAGGAAAATCGCTCCGTCATAGGATTCGATTGAAAGGAATCCCAAAACAAAAATCAGAAAGCTGTAACCGAGAACGGCAAGGGAAATTTTCCATGTTATTCCGATATTATCCATAATCCAGCGGAAGAATTTTCCGAAAATATGGAAACATTCATAGATAAATGTATGCTTCCACCATTGCTTCATCTTGAAATGGACCGCACTGCTTATTGCAAAGATCAGAACAACGGCGGTCATTCCTATGAAAACAAGAAGCACTCCGAAAAGTTTCATAAGCGCGTCGCCGCCGGGATAGAGAAGATCTATATAGAGATTTGCAAGCCCGATAAATCCAAGGGTGCAAAGTCCCGCCGTTATATCATAAAGAACCGCGTTTAATCCACGATATGCAAGTTCCCCTTCCCGGTTATATCCTGCGGCGGAAAAAAGATAGATGCAAAGGAAGGCGCAAACCGCAAAACAGATCACTCCGTATGTTATGAATTCCTCACGGTTGCGTTTCAGAAACTGGAATTTTGTATATTCTTCATAACCGTCATACTTATCGGTGATATTTTTTGAAATATAACCGTTTATGGTATATTCCGCGGTTACACTTCCTTGTTCGTTAACTTCCCTTGCGGGGTAATCCTTTACGATAAGTTCAAAATTCATATCCTTGCGGATCGTTGAATAAACGATTTTTCCGTGCTCATCATAAACGGTATAGGCAAAATTCCCGTGCTCATTGTAATATGTTCTGTCTTTAAGGCCGGAAATATCGTTCCAATACATATATTCGCGGATTTCCGCAAGGTTTTCCGTCACAAAATTCTTGCAGATAGTGCTTTCGTCAAAAGTTACTGCCCTTTGGTAAATTCCTGTATCATAAGCTTCATAAGCGCAAAGAATACAGATTCCGAGAATCGGCGCCGCAACGCAAACCATTACAAACGACAGCATTTTCAGAAACAAACTTCCGGATATTCTTTTCATTTTTCTCCCTCCAGTTTATAACCTTTTCCCCAGACAACTTTCAGGTATCTCGGGTTTGCGGGATCGATTTCGATTTTTTCTCTTAAATGGCGTATATGCACCGCAATGGTTCCTTCCGCGCCCATGGGGTCGCTGCTCCAGACCGCGGTATAAATATCCTTCGAGGAAAAAACCTTTCCCGGGTTTTGTAAAAAGAGCTTCATGATTTCATATTCCGTCGGGGTCAGGGGAACGGTTTCGCCATTAAGGGTTACGTTTTTTCCTTTATCGTCAAGTTCAAGCCCGCCGACGGAAACAACGTCCTCTTTCTTTTCCATTCCGCCGAAATAGGCATATCGCCGGAGCTGCGCCTTTACCCTTGCGATAACCTCAAGCGGATTGAAGGGTTTTGTTATGTAATCGTCCGCGCCTGCGGTAAGACCGAGAATTTTGTCGCTGTCTTCGCTTTTTGCTGAAAGAAAAATCACCGGTGCGTTTGAATTTTCCCGGAGCTTTGCCGTTGCGGAAACTCCGTCCATTTTCGGCATCATTATATCCATCAATATAAGATGAATTTCTTCGGAAGAAACGATTTTCAAAGCTTCTTCGCCGTTTTCCGCTTCGAAGATTTTATAACCTTCGCCGGAAAGATATATTTTAAGGGCGTTTCGGATATCCCTGTCGTCGTCGCAAATCAGAAGATTGTACATTTTCTCACCTCTTGATATAATAATACCAGTTTAATCTTTAAGAATAAAGTGGGTAAATTATTAAGAATTTATTAAGATTTAAAAAAAAGGCGTTTTTAAAAAACCGGGGGATTCTGTTGAGATTAACGGCTGTTTTTCGGTGGTTACACAAAATCAATGTAGGGCGGGGGCTTGCTCCCGCCGTTTTTAATTGGACAGGGTTGACGCCTCATCCGTCACTTCGTGCCACCTATACTCTTGCGGTACCCAAAATATTCTGCGGCATACGCCTTGAATATTTTGACCGCGGCGCCAAACCCTGCTCGCTTCATCGTCCACAGGACGCGCTTCACAGGCTTTGCCCCAAGGGAAGGCAAAAAAAAGCACCCTTTCGGGTGCTTTTTTAAAATTCATAGTCAAGTTCACCGATCGGTATGACCGGTTTCGGCGGAACGGAAAATTCGTTAAGCTGTTTTTCAAGAAAAACAACGCTGTGCCATTTCCCGAATTTATATCCGCAGTTTTTCCGGTATCCGTTTTGTTTGAAACCGAATTTTTCGTGCATTTTCACAGACGCTTCGTTATCGTCGTTTATAAGAACATAACAGACGCAGAAATTCTGTTTTTTGAGGATATCGAGAATTTTTTCATAAAGCGCGGCGCCGATTCCTTTTCCTCTTGCTTCTTCCGAAACATAGACCGAAGTTTCACAAGTCCATTGATAAGCCGCTCTTGTATATTCCGGGCCGCCGTAGGCATAACCGAGAATTTTTCCGTTTTCTTCATAGACTATCCAGGGATATTTCTTTTGGATTTCCGCAATTCTTCCGGAAAATTCCGAAAGGGAAGGAACTTCATATTCAAAGGTTATGGCTGTTTTTTCGATATAGGGCGCATAGATTTCAAGAATCTCTTTTGCGTCCTTTTCTGTTGCAAAACGGATTTTTCCGGTCATGGGTTCTCCTTAGTTTTATGCGAGGTTAAGTTTTCCGAAAAGTTTGTGGATGCGTTTGTAAACAAGATAAGTAACTGCGCCGTTGATTCCCGCTTTTGTAAGGTTGAAAAGAAGGATAAAAGGCATAAGGCTTTTTACCATTCCTTTTGCCGCTTCCATTTCCATTCCTGCCATTGCATTAAGATAAACAGGAGTGAAAGCAAGGTTTGCGGGATACATTACCGCGGTCATTGCAATAACGCCGCAGATAATTGCAATAAAAGCACCTTTTTTAGTCTTGTTGCGTTTATAAATTGTTCCGGCAACAAGGGTAAAAGCTCCGGTTGCAATGGTGTGCATAACAATTCCGTAAACTCCGCTTTGAGCGGAAACGGTGAATCCCTGAATTGCAGAAACAATTACTGTAAGAACAACGCCCCAAACGGGTCCGAAAAGGAAGGTTCCGATAAGAATCGGAATATCCGCCGGGTCATATTCAAGGAAAGAAACGGGAGCGAAAATCGGAAAATGGATAAACGCTACCAAAACAATTGAGCAAGCCGCCAATACGCCGAGAGTTGTGAGTTTTTTTGTGTTCATTTTTTTCATAATAATACCCCTTCTTTTTTAAGATTTGTTTTTAATCAGTTTCTTAAAAGAAAGGCAAAATCGCAAAAAGAAAAACCCCATGCCTTTTATGCACGGGGTTTGTTTTCTTCACGCAGTTTCGCCATCCGGACTAAATGCGGAAATTCCGCAAACACCGTCGGTACGGGATTCTGACCCGTTCTGCCTTTTTTAAGGCTCTCGGACTTGTCGGCAAAAAGCCGCTTCACCGCCGGTAGGGATTCTCACCCTGCCCCGAAACTATTTAGTTTTATGAACAGGCGCAAAGCGCCTTTTCAAACGTTTTTTGGAAGAATTATTCTTCGTCTTCCTCTTCTTCGTCCATTTCGAATTCGAGATGTTCGCCGCAGTTGGGGCAATCCATTTCGCCTTCGTCAACGATGCAGCCGTCGATGCAGATAACTTCGCCGCATGCGGGGCATTCTACTTCGTAGAGGTCGTCGCAATCGCAATCGCAATCATCGTCGCAGCAGCAGTCGCAGTCGCAATCGTCGTCGCAGCAATCGCAGTCGTCGTCGAATTCATAATAATCGTTTTCAAGAGCTTCGAGGTCTTCGTCGATAAGTTCAACCTGTTCGCCAACTTCTGCAAGAGCGTCCTGAACGTCTTCTACATCGTATGCGAGATCTTCGAGGATGTCAACGATTGCGTTGAGAACTTTGTCGTCGCAGTTAAGACCTTCCATAAGTCCTTTGAGATGTGCAACTTTTTCAGCAATAGTCATGATAAATTTCTCCTTTGCCGTAAAGATTTTTTTTAAATTTTTTCAGAATCGATTATGCTCTGCCGATGTATTCACCGGTTCTGGTGTCGATCTGGATTTTGTCGCCTTCGTTGATGAAAAGCGGAACTTTTACGTTTGCGCCGGTTTCAACGGTTGCGGGTTTGGTTACGTTGGTAGCGGTATCGCCTTTAACGCCGGGTTCGGTTTCGGTAACTTCAAGAGTTACGAAGTTGGGTGCTTCAAGACCGAAAACTTTGCCTTTGTAAGAAAGAATACGGCAAACGTCTTCTTCTTTGCAGAATTTGAAGGAATCGCCGAGAAGGTTTTCTTCGATCGGGATAAGTTCAAAAGTTTCGGGATCCATGAAGTAATAAAGGTCGCCGTCGGTATAGCTGTAAGACATTTCTTTTCTTTCGATAAATGCGGTCGGGAATTTATCGGTGGGGTTGAAAGTACGTTCAATTACAGCGCCGGTGATGACGTTTCTGATTTTGGTACGAACGAATGCTGCACCTTTGCCGGGTTTTACGTGCTGGAATTCGATGATCTGATATACATCGCCGTTATCGTCAAAAGTAACGCCGTTTCTGAAATCGCCTGCAGAAACCATAAAGTTAATCCTCCTAAAATTAAGCGCAGTAGCGCATTTTTTTACACTATAAATAATAAAGTATTTTCATCATTTTTGCAATAGTTTTTTATAAAATTATACCCATAATCGGCCGGATATTTCAAAAAAGACGGTTTTAACTATGTTTTTTTGCCATTCTACTTTCCATAGGTTGCCGTTTCTTCCGGTTTGTGTTAACCTCAAAAGCAGAAAAGGAGTTGATTTTTTTATGTCCTATATAACCGGAAAAATTATAAAGGAACTCCGGGAAAGCAAGAACCTTACCCAAAAACAGCTTGGGGAAATAATTTCCGTTTCGGATAAAACAATTTCAAAATGGGAAACGGAACGGGGACTTCCGGATATAACCCTTATTGAACCGCTTTCCGCCGCTCTTGGAATTTCCGTTGCGGAACTTCTTTCCGGCGAAAACATCACCAACAAAAACCGCGCCGGAAACATTAAAAGAATGAAATTTTACGTCTGTCCCGTTTGCGGAAATATCATAACCGCCATGGGCGAAGGCGCTTTTTCCTGCTGCGGAATAAGCCTTCCCGCTCTTTCTCCGGAAGCTGCGCCGGAAGATTCCTTCGAAATCGAAAGACCGGAAAACGATATTTTTGTCCGCTTCAGCCACCCAATGACGAAGGAAGATTACATCTCCTTCGCCGCCTATATCAATTATAACGGAATCCAGATAAAAAAGCTTTATCCGGAACAGGAAGCGGAAATCCGTTTTCCCTTCACCGGGAAGGGAAAGATTCTTTTCTTTTCAAACCGCGAAGGACTTTTTGAATTCAATATATAAGATTTTTCATCAAAATTTTTCCTTTTTTGCAAAAAAGCCCATGACATTTTTATTTTAAATATGTTATAATTAGTATAAATTAAAGTGTTGAATCCTTAGGCATCATACTCTTGACAAAACCGGAATGAAAGGGACGATTTTGATGTTTGAAAAAGGTCACGTTTTCGTATATGGAGCAAGCGGAGTCTGCCGCGTTGAGGAAATCTGCGTCCGGGATTACGGCGCAGGAAAAAAGGAATATTATATCCTCCAGCCCGTTTTTGACCTTCGTTCAAATCTTTCCGTCCCGGTTGACAGTCCGGTTTTTTCCTCCCATGCAAGAGAACTTCTTACAAAAGAGGAAGTTGAGGAAATAATTCTTTCTTTCCATGAAACAGAATCCGAATGGATTCGCAACGACAAAGAAAGAATGGAAACTTTCCGCAATCTTCTCGAAGGCGGAACAAGAAAAGATATTGCCGCACTTATCCATACTCTTTATCTTCATAAAATCGAACTTGCGGAAAAAGGCAAAAAACTCCGCAGCAGCGACGAAACTATCATGCAAAGGGCGGAAAAACTTCTTTTCGGAGAATTTGCCTGGGTTCTCGGAATCGACCCGAAAGAAGTCGTTCCATACATAAAAGAAAAATTGGGATAAAAAAACAGGGGACGGAAAACCGTCCCCTGTTTATTTTTTCCGGTTTATTCCGCCGGAATAAGTTTTTCAATATGCCAGATAACAAGCTGATTATAGCTTCCCATATTTAAATACATCAGGGAAACACAGGCAAAATCTCCGTTTGAAAAAAGCATAAACTGAAAATGGCTTATGGGTTTATACATGATTTTTCCGTACGGCGCAAGGTCGATAAGCTGTTCCGGATTATCAAAAAATCCTGCCCATTCCTCTTTGGAAAAGGGAAATTCTTCCCATTCCCATCCGGAAATTTCAAATGTTTTGTTTTCTCCGTTATATTCCGTCAAAATGGAATCTTCGCTTACAGTAAAATTTATTTCGGGGCTAAAACCGAGATTTGAATTAAGGTGATTTGTAAAAATCCTTTCAGAAGAATATTGACCAAAGGGGAATCCCCGAATGATATTTCCTTCGGGATCATAATCTACCGCGCTTGTTTCTTTTCCGTTTTCATCATATTCAAAAACGGTAAATGACCCGTCGCTTCCGTAAACGATATGCTTTTCGGTAATATATCCCGAATCCAAAGGCTCCCGGAAATAAGTTTCTTCAAAAAGCTCGCCGTTCAGAATTCTTCGTCTGAAAACAAGGTTTCCGTTTTCGTCATATTCGTTTTCGAAAACATCCTCATAATAATATATTCCGGCAAGGTCTTCGTTTATCATCAAAATATATTGAAAATGTTCGTCATACTCATAGGTTATTTTTTCATTTCTTCCGTAATCCAAAATAACTTCTTTTTTTAAATAATATCCGCCGTTTGGATGATGGGCATATTCGGAAGTGATTTCCATAATTTTTTCGCCGTTTTTGTCGAAGGTATTATAGATAAGCGCATTTCCGTATTCATCAAATTCCGTTAAGGAAGAACCGTTTTCCCCGTCATGACAGATTTGCTTTTTTGCATATACTGAACCCTCTTCGGAAACGGCATATTCATATTCAAAAAGCAAAACGCCACGCTGAAAAAGTTTTGAATATTGAAGGATGTCGTTTTTGCTGTAATAATATTTATGTTCAAGCTCGTTGACAAGCCTTCCTTCGTTATCATATTCGTAATTTATTTCATTTATTAAATTTCCGCCAAGGTCATATCTTGTTTCCCTTCGGATATCCGAATTTTCATTGAAATTTATTAAAACAAAAGAATCTCCAAGATCTTCAATTTTGCTTTTGCAAACCGAGCACACACCTTTTTTAAAATCGTGTTCGCTGATATTTATCTTTTCAAGTCTTCCGTCTTTTTGCCAATGCTCAAAAAGATTTCTGTCCCAATTCCCGTTATCATAAATGTCGGATTTTTCCGGAATTTCCTTATAAGAACATCCGCAAAAGGTTATGAGCATCATCATTAAAGCCATGAGCACGGCAAATTTTCTTTTGAGCACGGTTTTCATCTCCTTTCTTTTTAATCATATAACCAATGTTCCCGAAAGTCAACGGAATGCAACGAATATTCATAATCGGAATAAAAAAACTCCCCGCTTTATGCGGGGAGTTTTTCTTCTTCTGCTGCTTTGCGTTCTTTATGGATTTTTACCATGCTTATTCCGTTGGTAACGCATGTGAAAGCGCTGAACCAGACGGAAACGTAGTTGTGGTGGTAAATATCGTAAACCGCCCACATGATAAGGGTTATTATGATAACCCATTTGAACCACATGGCGTCCTTGGTATCGATATACCAGGTAAACATACCCGCCGCAATGATCGGGATCCAGGTGATCGGGTTTGCGGTTATGGTGGAAATTGTGAAAACCGCCTGGACGGCAATAAGAGCGATTTTTATTCCGGTCGTGCATTTCCATTTTGAAATTACGATGTTTCTCACAACGCTTACAAGGGAAGCAACCGTTCCGCCGTATCCTCCCAAAAGAAAATGGGAGAGGGCGTTGAGTCCGAACTGAAGAGTCTGGGCGACAATATAGCGGTCTTTGTTTTTAATAAGACCGATAAGCACCATAACAATGCATCCCACAAGCGAAACAAGGTTGCCTAAAAGGATGTTCATTCATTTACCTCCGTCTTTGCTTTTTTGATCTGCCAGATACTGTATGTGGTGGAGGCAATTGTGAAAGCATCGAATGCGGCGGAAACAAAATTGAGATGGTATGCATCATAAACAAACCACATAAACAGGGTGAAGATCATTACTTTTTTGAACTTTATGATATCCTCGCTGTCAAGGATCCATGTAAAAAAGCAAGTTGCAAGAATCGGAAGCCATGTTATGGGGTTGAAAGAAACCGTTCCGAGAGAAAGTCCGACAGAAAGAGCAATGAAAAGAAGTTTAAGCGGAACGGTGATTTTGAATTTGAAGAAAACAAGGTTTCGAAGAATACTTACTATGGTTGCAACAACGCCGCCCATTCCGCCGAGAAGATAATGGGAAATTCCCATAATGGTGAACTGGACGCACTGAACAACAAGGATTCTGTTTTTGTTCTTTATAAGACCGGTAAGCACCATTATAGTGCAGGAAATTATTGAAATTATGTTTGCGATTACAATTACAATGTTATTATCCAATTTTATACCTCCGTTTTAATAATAAAAAACTGTCCGGTTAAGCGGCCGGACAGTTTTAAAAATTCTGTAAACAGCATAAATAATTATAAACGCGGAAAACCGCATTGTCAAGCGGAAATTACGCCTTTGTAAATTATATTCCGAGAAGCAGGGTTGCAAATCCGAAATAGATCACAAGGGAAAGGGCGTCAACAACTGTGGTGATAAAAGGTGAAGCCATAACCGCAGGGTCCGCGCCGACTTTTTTTGCGAAAAGGGGCATGAATGCGCCGACAATTTTCGAACAGAAAACGGTGAGAACAAGGGTGAGGGAAATTACCGCGGAAACCGTCGGGGTGACTTCCGGATTTCCGAGAAGCCAGCCATCGAAAAGCAGAACTTTTACAAAGCTTACCGCCGCAAGAGCCGCACCGGCAAGAAGACCGACCCTTGCTTCTTTCCACATAACTTTGAAAAGGTCGCGGAATTCGATTTCCTGAAGGGAAAGTCCGCGGATAACCGTTGCGGAAGTCTGGTTGCTGCAGTTACCGCCGGTACCCATAAGCATCGGGATGAATGCTGTGAGCACGACGCAGGCCGCAAGAGCATCCTCAAAACTGCTGATAATCATTCCGGTAAAGGTGGAGGAAAGCATCAATATCATAAGCCACGGAATTCTTGATTTCCAAATATCAAAAATTCCGGTACGGAGATAGGGGCGGTCGCTCGGGGTGATTGCCGCCATCTTTTCGATATCTTCGGTGGCCTCTTCTTCGATAACGTCGATTGCGTCGTCGAAGGTGATGATTCCGACTAGTCGGTTTTCGGCATCAACAACGGGCATGGTATCGAAGTCGTATTTACTCATTCGCTGTACAACCGATTCCTTGTCGTCGGTGGTCATTGCGGAAATTACGTTCGGTTCCATGATATCGCCGATAAGGGCTTCGGTGTTTTTTTCAAGAACAAGGGTACGGATTGTTACGTATCCTATAAGATGGCGTTCCTCGTCGGTGACATAGGAAACGTTGATGGTTTCGGAATCGTCGCCTTTCTGGCGGATAACGTCAAAAGCTCCGGCAACGGTTGTTCCTCGGCGAAGACGGATAAACTCCGTTGTCATAAGGGAACCGGCGGAATCCTCCGGATACTGGAGAATTTTGTTTATCTCTCTTCTTGTTTCCGGGTCGGAATATTTAAGAATTCTTTTTACTACGTTTGCGGGCATTTCCTCGATAACGTCTATCGTATCGTCAAGGAACATTTCATCAAGAATCGCCTCAAGTTCCGAATTGGAAAATCCTTTGATGAGCATTTCCTGGGAATCGCTTTCGAGATTGATGAAAACATCCGCAGCAACTTCTTTTGAAAGAAGGCGGAAAATAATAGGAAGATGATCTTCCGGCATATCGTCCAGAAGCCAGGCGATATCCGCAGGGTTCATATCAGCAAGACGCTTGCGAAGGTCGTTATACCGCTTTTCGTGGCAAAGTTCCTCCAGTTCATCTCTGAGTTCGTCATAAACTTCCTCGAATCTTTCTTCTGCTTCAGCCATGACAAAACCTCCCTTTTCCGAAATTTACCTAATATTAATAATATTCCTATTAAAAGGCAATGTCAAGAAACCGAAAGGCATTTTATTCTTTAAAAAAATCTGTTATAATAACAGACAGTTATTTTCCCACAAAAAGGAGTGAGAGTGTGGAATCTTTTTCTTTTGCCTTCAATGCCGTTGCGCCGATTGTCGCAATGGTTGCAATCGGATATTTTCTTAAAAAAGACGGAATAATCGGAAAGGAATTTGCAAAAAGCGGAAACCGCCTTGTTTTTAAAATTTTTCTTCCGGTAATGCTTTTTTCAAACGTGTATAAAATCGAAAATCTCGGCGAAGTCGGTCTCGGCCATGTTCTTTATGCTCTTCCGGCAATTTTTGCGGTTTTTCTTCTTGCGTTTTTCTCTTCCGGAACAATCACAAAGGAAGGCCCGAAAAGAAGCGCCCTTATTCAGGGAATGTTCCGTTCCAACTATGCGCTTATCGGAATTCCCCTTGCCGGAAGTCTTTTAGGTGAAGAGGGAATTTCCGCCGCGGCGGTTCTTTCGGCGTTTGCGATCCCGCTTTTCAACATTCTTGCCGTTGCGGAATTTGCCTTTTTCAGCGGCGACGGAAAAAAGCCCGATTTGCGTAAAACTCTTACGGATATAATAAAAAATCCGCTTATACAGGGTGTTGCGGCGGGTTTTGCCGCCCTTATTATCCGCGGAATTTTTGTCGAAACCGGAATTTTCTTCCGGCTTTTCGATATTGTTTTTATTGAAAAAACCGCCGGATATATTTCCGCAATGGCAACGCCTTTTTCCCTTCTTGTTCTCGGCGCGGATTTTGAATTTTCCGCTGTTTCCGAA
Organism: Oscillospiraceae bacterium; assembly: GCA_045631325.1. Lineage (GTDB taxonomy): Bacteria > Bacillota > Clostridia > Oscillospirales > Ruminococcaceae > UMGS1668. The sequence continues at coordinate 383 of JAZQUO010000029.1, read as the reverse complement.
CTTCGGAAGGAAATCCTTTTCGGAACGGCAATGCGTTGCATAGCTGTTCCCGTTTTCGGAATCGGAACGGCTTTTCTCCTTTTTTCCGGAACTTTCAGCGGAGCGCAGTTTGCCGCTCTTGCGGCGCTTTTCAGCGCGCCGGTTGCGGTTTCAAGCGTTCCGATGGCGCAGGAAATGGGCGGAGATCCAAAGCTTGCGGGACAGCTTGTTGTCTGGACAACCGTTTTTTCCGCCGGAACGATTTTTCTTTCTTCCTTTCTTCTTAAAACTGCGGGGATTTTTTAATTTGACGGGGTTTTCTCTCCCTCCGGGTTGTTTTGTAATCCCTCATCCGTCTGCTTCGCAGACACCTTCCCCGACCGGAAGGCTAAACGGAACGGTCA
>JAZQUO010000028.1:0-11191 GCA_045631325.1 Oscillospiraceae bacterium | reverse complement strand
ATCCTTGAGAAGCATAATATAAGACCAACATTTTGGATGTAATGGATTTGCCGACACCAGGATCACCGATAATACACAGCGTCTGATCATTCTCTAACGCCTTTAAAGCATGATCAAAGGCATGGGTGCGGACAAACAGTTTGTGAAGATCATCTGCATCGTCTAGAAAGGCTTCACAGTCTACAAAGATATCATCGTTTCCGAGTTCTTGTAATATACCGGTATCGTCAAGCCAGAGTTTGAAGTGTTTTTTTAGAATGTCCCGATTTGCATCTTTCTTTAGAAAATCATCAATTTCCAAGAGAGTGATGATATGACGGTCAGAATCCATATATGTATGAAAATGTTGGTACAGCGATCTGATGTTTTCGACACTTAACTGCCTAGAGCAACAAATATAGTATTTCTCAGGCTGTAGTGCATTTACCTTGGGCAATTCGTTTTTGAGTGAACGAACTAATGCATCGGTTGTACTTGATTGGTAATGTTTGACCTGCACGACAATACTTTTGGTGTTGACATCATTTGTAAGATCTACGCCGCCGTCCCTACCAGGGCCGAAACGTCGTAGGGAAATATTCAGTTTTTGCTCCATGATATCTCGACATAGAGCTTCAAATTCCATATCATTTAAATTGGCATAGTTCAGCATAATATCACCTATTTCTAGACCTATTATACTATGTAATATGGCAATTGACTACAATTACATTAGCTTCGCTGTCTAAGCAATTTGTCGCAGCAGCCATTTTCCTTCAGATAGAACTGGGAAAACTTTCTTTAGATGATACAATCGACCAGTACTTTCCTCAATATCCCCAAGGAAAGAATATTACAATTTGTCATCTGTTACATCATTCAAGTGGTATTCCCGATTATATCAGTGATAGAATTATCCCTGACGCAATCCAAAAATATGAATCAGAGCACGGAATAGCACCAACTGATGTTATCGAGTTTAATAAATGCATTGTTTCTGAATGTCGCCCTGTTAGTCTTTCAGAATGCTTTGACCTAATTGGTGAATTACCGTTGTATTTTAAGCCAGGCTCAGATGGCAGATACAGCAATACCAATTATTTTTTACTTGGTTACATTTTGGAAATAGTATCCAACAAGTCTTTTTCAGATGTAATGAGTGATATATTTATGCTCTTTGGGTTGAAATATACACACATGAATGGGCGTGACGCAGATGCTTGTGGATATGCCAAACATGATGATATCTTTTTTTCCTGTGGCAGACCTGCCATGGATAGTGGTGACAGCAGCGTTGTTTCTTCGCTAACAGATTTAGGACTTTGGTGCAACGCTATACTAAATGCCGATATATTGTCTGCTGACAGTTGGAAGGAATGTCTGAATTTTAACCCGAAGCCTTATGGATGTGGTTTGTGGCAGTTCGATAATGGTTGGTTTGGACATGATGGAGGATTGCCAGGATTGAGACATTGGCAAAGGTTGAATTCTAAGGATAAAGTGGCAATCATTATCCTCTCTAATGTTGTTATAGAGGAACCACCCTTTCTTGCCCAAATGATGGAATACTTTATTCGCTAAGTTCCAATATGTTGAACAGATAAAAACAGCCGCAGACCCAAAGGTCGGCGGCTGTTTGTTTTTTTAGTTTTTTTCTGTGTCCGAATCCGTATCGGCGTTTTGCGCAGCGCAATCTTCTTCCAATGCTTCAAGATAAAAGCTCACCGGGCGAAATCCGTCGTTGCAGCTTATCATCGCCGTTTTCGGGTTTTTCATCCAGCCGTCATAGAAGTTTTCGCCGCCGTGAGCCAAAGCCATAACAAAAGCGGAAATGCTCTCCCATGCGCTGTCGCAAAAGCCTTCCGGTTTTTCCCAGCCTTCGGCGATCCAGACCTGCCCTTCCTTAACGTCGCAGGCGTGCTCTATCGGGTTTTCATATTTTTCAATCAAATCCGGATAACTTGTTCTGCGTAAAGCCGTTATTCTTACCCTTTTCATAAAACCTCCGGAATATTATTCCGCCTTTTCAATCTTTTCAAGAAGAACTTTTTTCGTTTCTTCGTCGGCAAAGCAGGCCGCGACAGAGTTTCTTGCGAAGCCTTTGATTTCATCGTCGGTAAGGTCAAAGGCGGCGATGAGTTTTCCGAATTCTTTCGAAAGATTTATGTTGGAAACGGTCATGTTGTCGGTGTTGATGGTGACTTTAACGCCTGCTTCCATAAGTTTGCGGAGAGGATATTCTTCCATTGAAGGGAACATACAGGTGTGAAGGTTGCTGGTAGGGCAGACTTCAAGGGTGATTCCTTCGGAAACGATTTTTTCGATAAGAGCGGGGTCTTCGAGAGAACGGACGCCGTGGCCGAGGCGTTTTGTTCCGTATTCAAGAGCTTTCCATACGCTTTTGGGGCCGTCGGCTTCGCCGGCATGGATTGTATAGGGAATTTCGAGTTCTTTTGCAAGTTCAAAAAGGTCTTCGAAATCTTCGGTGGGGAAAAGCGCTTCCGCGCCGGCAATATCAACGGAAACAACGCCTTTTCCGAGGAATTCTTTTGCGACTTTTACTGTTTCGATATTTTCTTCGTGGTTGTCGTTTCCGCGCATACAGCAAAGAATAAGTCCGGCGGAAAAATCGCTTCTGTCAAGTCCTTCGATTGCCGCTTCGACAACTTCGGTCTGGGAAAGACCTTTATGGGTATGAAGCTGGGGAGCAAAGCGGATTTCTGCATGGATAAGTCCCTGTTCCTTGAGTTCTTCCTGAAGGTTATAAACGGAAAGAGCGATTGCTTCTTTTGTTTGGAGGAGTTTTCCCGGGAAAGCGAATTTTTCAAGATATTCGGTAAGGTCCTTGCAATCGTCGTTGACTCGGAGCTGTCTGAGAAGTTCCTCTTCGTTTTCGGGAATTTCGATATTCTGCATTGCCGCAAGTTCTTTTACGGATTTTACGGAAAGGGAACCGTCAAGATGGAGATGAAGATCGATAAGGCCGGGTGTTTTCATAATTTTTATCCTCCCTGATTTTTGAATTTATCTATAACTAAACTATATATCAAAAAAAGCCATATTGCAAGGTTTGGCGCAAAGGTTTATAATAAAAACATAATTCCACGGGAGGCGATTTTTTTGAAAAAACTCGGGTTCATCGGAACCGGAAATATGGGCGGCGCGCTTATTCTTGCCGCCGCAAAATCGAACAGCGAAAACGAACTTCTTCTTTCGGATAAAATCCGCGAAAAAGCTGATGCTCTTGCGGAAAAGACCGGCGGAAAAGTTTGCGGCAACGTTACTGTAGCCGCGGAAGCGGACTATATTTTCCTTGGAGTAAAACCCCAGATGCTCAAAGATACAATGGAGGAAATTATTCCGGTGCTCAAAAAAAGAACCGACCGTTTTGTTCTTGTTTCCATGCTCGCGGCATTCACCTGCGAAAGGATCTGCGAAAACGCCGGCGGAAATTATCCGGTTATCCGCATTATGCCGAACACTCCCGCCGCAATCGGCGAAGGAATGATCCTCTATGCGCCGAACGCAGAAGTCACCGAAGATGAGGTTTCCTTCTTCCTCGATTCCATGAAGGAAGCGGGAAGATTTTCTCCCCTTCCGGAAAAACTTATGGATGCGGGCGCTTCCGTTGCGGGATGCGGCCCGGCATTCGTCGATCTTTTCGTTGAAGCTTTGGCGGACGGCGGAGTTGCCTGCGGACTTCCGAGAGCGCAGGCAATTGAATTTGCAGCGCAGATGGTAGCAGGTTCCGCAAAGCTTATTCTTGAAAGCAAAAAGCATCCGGGACAGCTTAAAGACGAAGTCTGTTCCCCCGGCGGAACAACTATTCAGGGCGTCCGCGCACTTGAAAAAGGCGGCTTCCGCTCCTCAGTCACCGAAGCGGTAATCGCCGCTTACGAAAAGAATTTTGAACTTTAATAAAAACAAAAAGCAGGCTTAAAAGCCTGCTTTTTTTATTTCACGATGCATTCATGACCCCAATCGTTGTTGATAACTTTCGTTTCGCCCATATTGACGTAAAAATAAAGCTGATAGCAATACATAAGGGTATCCAAAGAATAGTGATAATGGAACATTGTTTCCTCGCTTAAAAACTCTTCGCCCTCTTCAAAAATCTTTTTTGTCTGGGTGGTGGTTTCGAGGAAATTTTCCGCCTTTTCGCGGATTTCGTCCTCGTCGGTTTCAAAAACCGTATTCGTGTAATTAAGTCTTTTTATAACTCCGTTTTCAATTGTTCCGATTATGGCTTTGTCGGTGATTATATTGTCGGCGATGTAATAATTGATTTTAAGCATCCCCGTGGTTTCGTCCTTTGCGAAGAAATTATAATCCGCCTTCCAACCCGGGTTTTCCGGATCGAAATCCGGAAGATCCTTTTGGATTTCGGCAACAAGTTCCGGCCAGAGAGTTGCAGGAAAAACGTTTGAATCGCTTTCTTCAAAATTTTCCGGAAGAACCGCCGGAATTTCGACTCTTGTTCCGAAAACGTCGGCGGAATCCGGAAGTTCAAAATCCGATTCGCGCAAATTTTCAAGAGGAAGAAAAATTTTTGCCGGTTCGCTTTGATAACCGCTTCCCGGAACGATTGAAGGTTTGTCCGGAATTTCAAAAAATTCGGGTTCGGTAGGAGCACATCCGCAAAGAACAAAAATAACCGCCAGAATAAAACAGAATTTTTTCATAAAAAATCCTCCTTTTTTACCGTATCATAACAATAGTAACGCAAAAGGAGGTTTTTGTTGCGTGTTTTTTCAAAAAATTATTCCTTTCCGGAATAAATTAATGAAATCTTAAGAAAACTTTAAGATTTTATGTAATTGTTTCTTAAAAATATTTTCTTTAAAATTTAATCCGAAATATTTTTTAAGGAGCAAAAAATGGAAACTATCGTAATTTTCAATTTTGTGATATCCGTAATATTCTTCCTTTGTTATGCGTATCAGTTTTTTTATATTCCTGTTTCGGTTTTCGGAAACGAACCGCCCCATAAACCGGAAAAGAAACACCGCTTTGCCGTTCTTGTTTCCGCAAGGAACGAAGAAAAAGTTATCGGCGAACTTATAAAAAGCATCCGTTCCCAGACTTACGGAAATGAAAATATAAGGATTTTTGTCGTTGCGGATAACTGCACCGACGAAACGGCAAAAACCGCCCGGAGTTTCGGCGCAAGGGTTTATAAACGCTTTAATCACGAAAAAATCGGAAAAGGTTATGCTCTTGAAGAACTTCTTCGCTGTATCTGCAAGGATTATCCGAGAAACTATTTTGACGGATTTTTTGTTTTTGATGCGGACAACGTCCTCGAAGAAAATTATATTGAGGAAATGAACAAAACTTTTTCCGACGGATTTAATATCATAACCGGTTACCGGAATTCAAAAAACTACGGCGACAACTGGATTTCCGCAGGATATTCCCTTTGGTTTTTGCGCGAAAGCAGATTTCTCAACAATTCCCGTTTTCTTCTCGGAAATTCCTGCGCCGTTTCCGGAACCGGATTTTTCTTCAGCAGGGAAGTTCTTGAAAAATGCGGCGGCTGGCCTTTTCATCTTCTTACGGAAGATATTGAATTCACCGTTCATAACATAATCCGCGGCGAAAAAATCGGTTTTTGCAAAAATGCCGTTCTTTATGATGAACAGCCCGTTCTTTTCTGCCAATCCTGGCGGCAGAGAATCCGCTGGGCAAAGGGTTATCTCCAGGTTTTCAAAAAATACGGAGCGGAACTTTTTAAAGGGATTTTCCGGGGGGATTTCTCCTGTTTTGATATGACAATGAATATAATGCCGGCGGTTGTTCTTTCGGTTCTTTGCGCTTTGATAAACGTTTTTGCTTCTTTTGCGGCGGTTCTTTCCGGAGAAAGCATTCTTCCGATAATCGCTTCCGCAGGAGAATGGCTTTTCAATATGTATCTTACTCTTTTTGCTGTCGGAGCAATTACAACCGCAACGGAATGGAAAAATATCCACACTTCAAAATTCAAAAAGATCTTTTATACTTTCACTTTTCCGCTTTTTATGTTTACATATATCCCCATTTCCTTTGTGGCGATTTTTATGAAAGTTGAATGGAAACCCATTGAACATAAAATAAAAACAAGCGTTTCCGAATTAAAACGAAGCGCTTAAGGAGGAATCTTTTGTGATTAAAAGCAACAACCGCCTTTTTTATAAAGTTCTTGCGGCAATTTTGGCAATTTTGATACTTTGGTTTTCTGCCGCGGTTTTTGACCACAGCCTTGTTTTTGAAAAAGAAAAACGGCCGGTTTTCTGCCTTTCGCGAAAGGTCACGGAAAAGGTTGAAATTTATAACGGAATAGGATATTCCTATACTTTCACAACTGAAAACGGAACGACAAAAAGAATTGATTTTGAAAACTTCCTCGGAGCAAACGAATATCTGGTGAACTGCGGATAAAAAGAAAAAGCACCCCGAAGGGTGCTTTTTTTGTTTGTTTGAAATTATCCGAGATAATCTCCGGAAAGATAGCGGTTGCCTGTATCGGCAAAAATTGTGACGATATTTTTGCCCTTGTTTTCCGGGCGTTTTGCAAGTTCAATTGCCGCGCAAAGGGCCGCGCCGGAAGAAATTCCCGCAAGATAACCTTGCTTTTTTGCAATCATTCTTCCGTATTCGTAAGCATCTTCATCGGAAACGGAAATAACTTCGTCGATAACGGAAAAATCGACGTTATCCGGAATATAGTTCGGGCCGATTCCCTGGATTTTGTGTTTTGAAGCGGTTCCTTTTCCGCTTAAAAGAGGGGAGTTTGCAGGTTCCACAGCGACGATTTTAACGCCGGGAACGTTATCTTTAAGATATCTTCCGCAGCCGCTTACCGTTCCGCCGGTTCCGCTTCCGGCAACGAAAATATCGATTTTTCCGTCCATCTGTTCAATCATTTCGGGACCGGTTGTAAGAATATGGGCAAGGGGATTTGCCGGGTTTTTAAATTGGGCAGGCATAAAGGAACCGGGATTTTCCGCAAGAAGCTCGTTTGCTTTTGCAATGCAGCCGGTCATTCCGAGGGCGCCGTCGATAAGGATAAGTTCCGCGCCGAGAGCTTTGAGCACGGCTCTTCTTTCAATGCTCATTGTATCGGGCATTATAATTATGCAGCGGTATCCGCGTTCCGCCGCAACCGCCGCAAGACCGATTCCGGTGTTGCCGCTGGTGGGTTCTATAATCAAAGAATCCGGCTTGAGCATGCCGTTTTTCTCTGCTTCGTCAATCATTGAGCATGCGACTCTGTCCTTGATGCTTCCGCCGGGATTGAGTCCTTCAAGCTTTGCGAAAATTCTTGCTTCAAGGCCCAGTTCCTCTTCAATTTTACAAAGTTCAAGCATCGGGGTATTGCCGATAAGTTCGCTGAAATTTTTTGCGATTTTCATATATATCTCCTTTCAGAAGTGCCTCATTTACCTAAACGGAGGGGGACCGTTGCCGTATGGCACGGTGGAGTGATTCATTTTAAAAAAACAAATTGCGGAATAATTTTTTAAACCCTTCCGTCTTTTGCCCTTCGGGCAAAATCCACCTCCCCTGTTAGGGGAGGTTTTTAAATTATTATACCCTTTTCCCGCCTTTTCCGCAATTATTATTTGACAAAGCGCTTTATTTTTATTATTATATTATATGTAAAAGTTCGCCCATAAAGGAGGAGACAGATTTCATGAATCTTGCAAAGTATCTTGATATCGCACCGGAAGTTAAATCCGCTCTTGAAAACGGAAAACCCGTCGTTGCCCTTGAATCCACCATCATAAGCCACGGCATGCCCTATCCCCAGAACGTAAACACCGCAAGGAACGTTGAAAAACTCATCCGCAAGGAAGGAGCTGTTCCCGCAACCATTGCAATTATCGGCGGTAAATTCAAAGTTGGCCTTTCCGACCAGGAAATTGAATATTTCGGCAAAAAAGGAACCAAAATCGCAAAGGCAAGCCGCCGCGACCTTCCTATTCTTGCCGCAATGAAAGAGGACGGCGCAACCACCGTTGCTTCCACCATGATCATCGCCGCTATGGCAGGAATCAAAATCTTCGCAACCGGCGGAATCGGCGGCGTTCACCGCGGCGCGGAAACCACCATGGATATTTCCGCAGACCTTGAAGAACTCGGCAGAACCGACGTTATGGTTGTTTGCGCAGGCGCAAAATCCATCCTTGATATCGGTCTTACCCTTGAATATCTTGAAACAAAAGGCGTTCCGGTAATCGGTTACGGCACCGACGAACTCCCCGCATTCTATTGCAGAGAAAGCGGATTCGGCGTTGATTACAGAATCAACACCCCGAACGAACTTGCCGCAGCATTCAAAGCAAAACTCGATCTCGGAATCCACGGCGGTATGCTTGTCGGAAACCCCATTCCGAAGGAATATGCAATGTCCAAAGGAATGGCAGACAGAGCAATCGAAATCGCAGTTAAAAAAGCCGAGGAAAACAACATTAAAGGCAAGGAACTCACCCCCTTCCTCCTCACTCTTGTTAAAGAGATGACCGGCGGAATGAGCCTTGATTCCAACATCGAGCTTGTTTACAACAACGCAAAACTTGCAGCAAAAACTGCTGTTCAGCTTGCCGCTCTTTCCGAAGGCGAAGAGGAAGAAGCCGGACTTGACGAACTCCGCGCAGAAATTGCCGACGATACCGCAGAATCCATCAAAGCGGAAATCAACGCATTCAGAGGCGAAATTGAAACCGTCATCGCACAGCGCATTGCCGCTCTTCAGCAGCAGATGCAGCAGATGGCTCCCAATCCTTATATGAACCCCTACATGAACCCCTATGCAATGCCCCAGCAGCAGATGCAGTACCAGCAGAACCCCCAGCAGATGCCTCAGTATCAGCAGAATCCTTACGGAATGCCCCAGCAGATGCCCCAGTATCAGCAGAATCCTTACGGAATGCCCCAGCAGCCCATGGCACAGCCCGCACCTGCTCCGGCTTACGTAAATCCTTATAAACCTGCCCGCCCGGAACCTGTTCAGGAAGTTCAGCCGGAACCCGCTCCCGCTCCCAATCCTTACAGATCCATTCCGGACGAAGAATGGGTAAACCCCTTTGCACCGAAACGTGAAAAAGCTCCGGAACCCGTAATTGAAGAACCCGTTATCGAAGAACCGGAAGAAATTATTGAAGAAGTAATCGAAGAACCGGTTTTTGAAGAAGAAGTAATCGAAGAAGTTTACGAAGAACCTGTTGAGGAAGCAGAAGAAGAGGTTGTTGAGGAAGAAATTCCCGAAGAAGAACTCGCTCCCGCTCCCGCAGAAGAACCGGAAGAAGAGGAAGAAGAATACACCGTAACCGAATACGTTCCTCCGGTACGCGAAGAAAAACGCAAACCGGATAACCAGGTCAAACCCGAAACCGATTCCGAAGGAATGACCGCTTATGATCCGGAATTTTACCGCAAACGCGCCGAGGAAAGAAAACAGCGTCTTGCCGAAGCAGCAGGCGAACAGAAACACAAGGAAGAAGCAAAAGCTGCCGAACCGGAATATGTTGACTGCAAAGGCCCGCTTGAATTTACCGGCGAACATCCCTGGGCATGGAAATGCACCCGTTGCGGCCAGCTTTTCCAGAAGCACGAAATTCCGCATAAATGCGTAAAAACCGACTGATAAAAATATTTCCTTACGGAGGGACTTTTTTCTGAAAGTCCCTCCGTTTGTGGGTTTTAACGGAGGCAAAAATGAGGCTTTTTACCGCTTTATGTTTTGATGAAGAAACAAAAAACGCCCTTTTTGCCGCCGGAAAAGCGGCGGAAATTTCTTCCGAAGGGAATTTTTCTCCGAAGGAAAACCTTCATCTCACCCTTGTTTTCATCGGTGAAACGGAAAGAACGGAAGAGATCATATCCGCCGTTTCGGAAATTGAATTTCCGTCTTTTGAATTTAAAATTTCCGGAACGGGAATTTTTGAAAAAGGAATTTTCTGGGCAGGGACCGAAGAAAACGAAAACCTCCGGAATCTTTATAAAGAGGTTTTTGAAAAAATCCGGGATCTTGGTTTTGAACCCGAGGAAAGGGAATTTGTTCCCCATATAACCCTTGCAAGAAAATTCAGACCCGGGAAAAGTTTTTCGGCAGAAGAAACCGAAAAGCTCCTTCCGGAAAAAGCGGTTTTTGCAAACCGCATAAGCCTTATGAAATCCGAACGCATTGAAGGCGTTTTGCGATATACAGAAATTTATTCCAAAAAACTTTTATGAACGGAGAGGGAAAAATGGAAGAAACTTTTACCGCCGGAATTCGTCCCGGCGGACTTACCGACGGAAGAGAAATAAGAATCCTTATCTGCCATATCCTTTCCGAAATCGGCGAGCCTATGGGTTTTGATGAAATGACGGAAGCGATTCTTTCCGATGGGGCGGCAAATTATTTTGAATTTGCGGATGCTCTTTCGGAACTTCGCGAAAGCGGTTGTGTCGTTGCGTTCAAGACCGAATCCGGAATCAACGAATACACCGTTACCGAAAAAGGAAGAACCGTTGCAAGATCCCTTGAAAACAATATTCCCCTTTCGGTAAAGGAAAAATCCCTTGAAAATTCGAAGAATATTATCCAGCGCCGCCGCATAGAAAAGGAAAACCTTGTTTCCATTACAAAAACCGAGGACGGATATATGATCCATATCCGCGTAACCGATATCGGAACGGACCTTATGGATCTTTCGCTTTTCATGCCGACAAGAGAACAGGCCCTTGCGGTAAAGGAAAAATTCCTCGGGGACCCTGCCGGAGCTTATATGGGTGTTCTTGAAACCCTTGCAGGGGAATTTTAAAAGGCTCCCTTGTGTAAAGGGAGCTGTCAGCGAAGCTGACTGAGGGATTGTAATCCCATCAAATTGTGTCAGCCACCGAATTTGAATTAAAACTCGAAAAGAGGTTTTATATAAAAATGGCAAAGAAAACCGTTGCTCTGCTTTTCGGCGGAGTTTCAAGCGAATATGAAGTTTCCTGTCTTTCCGTTTCCTCCGTTTTTGAAAACGTGGACAGAGAAAAATATGAACCGGTCCTTGTTGGAATCACCAAAACCGGCGAATGGTATCTTTACGGCGGCGAAATTGAAAAAGTCCGCGCCCATGAATGGGATAAAGATACCGAAAATCTTAAAAAAGCATTTATCTGCCCGGACAGAACCGTTCACGGCCTTATGGTAGAAGATGAAAACGGTTGGGAAGAACTTTATATCGATGTTGTTTATCCG
>JAZQUO010000027.1:0-35428 GCA_045631325.1 Oscillospiraceae bacterium | reverse complement strand
CCTAAAAAAATTGCAGCGGTTGATTTCAAAACACGGAGCTGCATAAGAGTTGCAATAAGAGAAGCAGTCCAGGCGCCGGTTCCGGGAAGGGGAAGAGCAACAAATGCAAAAAGACCCACAAGTTCTGCTTTTCTAACCTTTTCTGCTTTTTTGTTTCCACGGTCGATTATTTTTTGAAAAATAAAACCGATTTTCGGAATTTTTGCAAAATAAACAAGAACGGTCTTTGCAAACTTGATTAAAAAGGGAACCGGAAGAATGTTTCCGAGAATACAGCAGAGAAGGGAAGGCAGAAAAGGCATTTCCGCAACCGCCGCATATATCATTGCTCCGCGAAGTTCAACAAGCGGAACCATTGAAATTAAAAACAGATAAATATAATCCTGCAATGAATCACATCCAAAAATTATTTACTGATTCTATTTTAAATGAATTAATAATAAAAGTAAAGTAAAATAAATTTTAATAAAGTCTTTTAATTATATTCATTTTGTGATATTATTAATCTGTATTTTTATGACCGGGAGGATATAATGAAAAAATTTATTTCTATTTTACTTGCAGCTCTCATGATGCTCTCCGTTTTTGCTGGATGTTCTGAAGAAAAACCGGAAGAAAACAACGATAAACCCGTGGAACAGGAACAGCAGATCGTTGTTGCTCCGCTTCAGGAATCTTTTACCGCGGTAATTTATGACAACGGCGACAACAAAGCTTTCTGGGAAGAAATAAAATCTTCTTTTGAAAGCGCAAACGAAGGCGTTACAATCAATATGATTATCACAAAAGACGCCGCTTACGAAGTCCGCGACAGAATCCTTGGCGGAAACGCACCCGATTTTGTTTTTCTTCCTCTTGAAGAAGAAAGCGGAGTTACCGAAGCGCTCGTAAAAGACAAAGCAATGCTTGCTCTTACCGATATTGAAGCTTCTGCACCGGACGGCGCTTTTGACAACAATATCTGCAGACCTTACGAAAACGGCGTTTCTTATCTTGCACCGATTTTCTTTGAAGAAAAAGGTCTTATCTACAACAAGGAAACCCTTTCCAAAAACGGTTTTTCCGAACCCCAGACCTGGGACGATTTTATTGCAATTGCAGAAGGTTGCAAAAACAAGAACTTTGAATTCTTTACCTATGCAGGTTCCGAACCGGACGAATTTGTTGATATCTTTGCTGCTGCCCTTGTTCCTGTAATCGGTGCTGAAGAAGCAGCAAAACTTTTCGATTGTAACGAAGAAGCCTGGGCAAACGAAAACATTAAAACTTTTGCACAGAAAGTTGAAAAGATAATCAAACTTGTTGTTTCCGGAAGCAGCACCAAATCAAAAGAAGATACTTTGTCCGCTCTTAAAGACGGAAAGGCACTCTTTGTTTCCGGAACTGAATCCGATCTTAAAGAACTCAACAAAGACGGTGAAAAATACGCAATCTGCGCATATCCTGCTCTTTCCGGTATGCAGACCGATATTGCGGCTTTCTCCGAAATGTATATTCCCGCAGAAGCAAAAAAAGCTGAACTCGCAAAAGAGTTTATTAAACATATTTATGCAGAATCCGAACAGCCTTCCGCTGTTTTTTCTGCTGCTTTTGAAACAAAAGCCGCAGAAAACGAAACTCTTTCCGATGAATTCTGCAATCTTGTTGTTGATATTTTTAAAGGCAACATCAAGGCAGATGAATTCAGCAAAAAAATGCTCGAATATATCAAAGAATTCTGACATTATAATCCAAAAGGAGATTTAACATAATGTGCAAACCTAAGTTTTATATTACAACTGCCATTGCTTATACTTCAAGAAAACCCCATATCGGAAACAGCTACGAAATCGTTCTTACCGATGCTATTGCAAGATATAAAAGAATGCAGGGATATGATGTTTTCTTCCTTACCGGTACCGACGAGCACGGCCAGAAAATTGAAAAATATGCAGCAGATTCCGGAGTTACCCCGAAAGAATACGTTGATAAAGTAGCCGGCGAAATCAAAGAAATCTGCGACCTTCTCAATACCACATATGATCATTTCATCAGAACCACTGATGATTATCATGAAAAGACCGTTCAGAAAATCTTTAAAAAGCTCTATGATCAGGGCGATATTTATAAGAGCGAATACGAAGGTCTTTACTGCACTCCCTGCGAATCTTTCTGGACCGAAAGCCAGCTTGTTGACGGAAAATGCCCCGACTGCGGAAGAGAAGTAGGAAAAGCAAAAGAAGAAGCATATTTCCTCCGCCTTTCCAAATATCAGAAACAGCTTGAGGAGTTCATTGAAAGCAACGAAAACTTCATCTATCCCGAAGCACGTAAAAAAGAGATGCTTAATAACTTCATCAAACCCGGTCTTCAGGATCTCTGTGTTTCCAGAACTTCATTCAAATGGGGAGTTCCGGTAACTTTTGATGATAAACACGTTATTTATGTATGGATCGACGCGCTTTCCAACTATATCACTGCTCTCGGTTATGACCCGGACGGCAGTTCCGAACAGTATAAAAAATACTGGCCCGCAGATGTTCATATTATCGGTAAAGATATCGTAAGATTCCATACCATTTATTGGCCTATCATGCTCATGGCTCTCGGCGAACCGCTTCCCAAACAGGTTTACGGCCATCCCTGGCTTCTTTTCGGTGAAGACAAAATGTCCAAATCCCGTGGCAACGTAATCTATGCAGACGACCTTACCAAAGTTTTCGGCGTTGACGCAGTTCGTTATTATCTTCTTACCGAAATGCCTCACGCAAACGACGGTTCCATTACTTACGAAGCAATGATCGACAGATTCAACACCGACCTTGCAAACACTCTCGGTAACCTTGTTAACAGAACCGTTGCAATGCAGAACAAATACTTTGACGGCGTAATTCAGTCTCCCGATTTTGGCGGAGAATTCGACGACGATCTCAAAGCATCTGCTAAAAAAGCAATCGAAGGTTTCGACAAAAACCTTTCCGAATATAAAATGAGCGATGCTATCGATTGCATTATGGATTTTGCAAGCCGCTGCAATAAATATATCGATGAAACCACTCCTTGGGCTCTTGCTAAAGATGAAGAGAAAAAAGCAAGACTCGGAACTGTTCTTTATAACCTTCTTGAAGGTATCAGAATCCTTTCCGTTCTTATCGCTCCGATTATGCCCGATACCACAAAGAAAATTGCCGAACAGCTCGGAATTGAAGTTCCTTCTTATGAAAGCATCCAGAACTTCGGCGGACTTGAGGCAGGCCAGAAAGTTGGCACCGCAACTCCTCTTTTCTCCAGAATCGATAAAGAAAAACTTATTGAAGAACTTGAAGCTGCACATAAAGCACAGCTTGAAGCAGAAAAAGCAGCAGAGAAACCTGTTATTGAACTTCAGCCCGAAATCGCAATCGACGATTTCACCAAAGTTGAACTTCGCGTAGCAAAAATTCTTGAATGTGAAAAAGTTCCGAAAGCAAAGAAACTTTATAAAATTCAGCTTGATGACGGAATGGGCGGACGCCAGATCGTTTCCGGAATTGCACAGCATTATACTCCCGATGAACTTATCGGAAAGAAAATCGTTGTTGTTGCAAACCTTAAACCTGCAAAACTCTGCGGTGTTGAGTCCTGCGGAATGCTTCTTGCAGGCGACAGGGAAGACGGTTCCGTTTGTGTAACATTTATTGATGATTCCGTACCCGTAGGAACGAGGCTCCATTAATGGAATACAAAGGAATCTTCGACACTCATGCTCATTATGATGACGAAAAGTTCGATGAAGACCGCGACACCGTGCTCAAAAATATTTTTGAGCACGGCGTTTCCTTGGTAGTTGATCCTGCGTGCGATCTTGAATCCTGTGAAAAAACACTTGAACTTTCGTCAAAATATGATTTTATTTATTCCGCTGTCGGTATCCATCCCCATTCCGCAGAAAGCGACGGAAACGGCGATTGGATCGAAAAAATTAGGGAATTTGCAAAAAATAAAAAAGTTGTTGCAATCGGTGAAATCGGTCTTGATTATCATTACGATTTTTCTCCGAGAGAAAAGCAGAAAGAAGTTTTTGCCGCACAGCTTGAACTTGCAAACGAACTGAATCTTCCCGTTATAATCCACGACAGGGAAGCTCACGCGGATACTCTTGAACTTGTGAAAAAATACCGCCCAAAGGGAATTATCCATTGTTTTTCCGGTTCTGCGGAAACCGCAAAGGAATTTCTTAAACTCGGAATGTATATCGGTTTTACGGGTTCGGTAACTTTTAAAAATGCAAACAAACTTCTGCTTGCCGCTGAAGTTGTTCAGGAAGACAGAATTCTTCTTGAAACGGATTGCCCTTATATGGCTCCTGTTCCTTACAGAGGCCGGCGCTGTGACAGCAGCCTTATTCCCGCAACGGCAGAACGCCTTGCGGAAATCCGAGGAACTGACGCACAGACGCTTATTGATAAGGCTTTTGAAAACGGCTGCAGAATTTACGGAATCAATGCGGAGGAATTAAAATGAGAATCAGAAGAAAACCCTGGGCAAGACCGGAACTTGCCGAATGGGAAAACTGCATAGATGTTCCGGCAGAAAACAGAGGAAAATGGCATTCCGTTTTTAAAAACGATGCTCCTCTTATGATTGAACTCGGATGCGGAAAGGGCGGTTTTATGTCAAAACTTGCGGTTGCTCATCCGGAAACCAACTTTATTGCGGTTGATATCAAAAGTGAAATGCTCGGCCTTGCAATGCGCAATATCAAACGCGAATATGCCGCAGTAAACAGGGAAGTGGACAACGTATATATTTTCAGCCAGGAAATCATGCTTATCAACAAAGTTTTTTCTGCCGAAGATGTTTGCGACAGAATTTATATCAACTTCTGCAATCCCTGGCCCAAAACCCATGACCACAAGAAACGTCTTACTCATAACAACCAGCTTATGCAGTACCGTGAATTTCTGAAAGACGGAGGAGAAATCCGTTTCAAGACAGATAACGACGATCTTTTCCTTTCTTCCAAAAGATATTTCACCGAATGCGGATTTGAACTTACTTTTGTCACCGAAGATCTTCATAATTCCGGTTTTGAAGATAATATAATGACAGAGCATGAAAAGATGTTTTCGGAACAGGGAATACCGATAAAATTCCTTATCGCTAAAAAATTAACAATCAATCCCTCTGAAAAAGAGGTCAATGAGAGTGAAAATTGTGCTGAAACTGTCGAAAAAACTGTTGAACAGCCCGAAATTTCTGCTGAAAACTAAAAAATCTTGTATTTGATGAAAAATATGGCCCAAAAACATTGACATTTTGGGCCATATAGTATAAAATATTATTAGCACTTTTGAATATAGAGTGCTAAATGAATGTTTATCAATAAATAACATATATTTAGGAGGATTTCCAATGAACGTAAAACCCCTTGGAGACAGAGTTGTTATTAAAATGGTAGATTATGAAGAAAAAACCAAAGGCGGTCTTTTCATCACTGCTAACGCACAGGATAAACCCGAAATTGCTGAAGTTATCGCAGTAGGTCCCGGCGGCGTTGTTGACGGCAAAGAAGTTGAAATGCAGCTTAAAGTAGGCGACCATGTTATCATGGGCAAATATGCAGGTACTTCTGTTAAAATCGACGGCGAAGAAATTATCATTCTTTCCCAGAACGACATTCTCGCAGTTGTTGAAGACTAATTTTACAAGTTAACTTTTCGGAGGTAATATATATGGCAAAACAGATGCTTTACGGCGATGACGCAAGACGCGCTCTTCAGTCTGGTATCGACCAGCTCGCCAATACCGTTAAAATCACCCTTGGCCCCAAAGGCTGCAACGTTGTTCTTGACAAAAAATTCGGAACTCCTATGATCTGCAACGACGGTGTTACCATTGCAAAAGAAATCTCTCTTCCCGATCCTTTTGAAAACATGGGCGCACAAATCGTTAAAGAAGTTGCAGAAAAAACTAACGATGCAGCAGGCGACGGTACCACCACCGCAACCATCCTTGCACAGGCTCTTGTTCGTGAAGGTATGAAAAACGTTACCGCTGGCGCAAACCCCATGCTTGTAAAACGCGGTATTCAGAAAGCAGTTGACGTAGCAACCCAGGCAGTTCTCGGCAACGCAAAAGCTGTTTCCGGTTCCCAGGACATTGCAAGAGTTGCAACCATCTCCTGCGGAGACCCCGAACTTGGTGAACTTATTGCAAAAGCAATGGAAAGAGTTACCACCGACGGTATCATCACTGTTGAAGACAGCAAAACCGCTAACACCTATATCGAAGTTGTTGAAGGTATGGAATTCGACCGCGGCTACCTTTCTCCTTATATGGTAACCGATGCAGACAAAATGGTCGCTATCATCGAAGATTGCTCCATCCTTCTTGTTGAAAAGAAAATTTCCTCTTTCCAGGAACTTGTTCCGATCCTCGAACAGACCATGAAAGCAGGCAAAAAACTCCTCATCGTTGCTGAAGATATCGACGGCGATGCTCTTACCAACCTTATCGTTAACAAACTCCGCGGCACCCTTAACGTATGCTGCGTAAAAGGCCCCGGCTTCGGTGACAGAAGAAAAGAAATGCTTCTCGATATCGCTGCTCTTACCGGCGCAACCCTTGTTTGCGATGATATCGGCCTCAACCTTTCTGAAGTTAAACTTAATCATCTTGGCTTTGCTAAAAAAGTTAAAGTTGACAAAGATAAAACCCTTATCGTTGACGGTGCAGGCACCAAAGAAGAAATCCAGGGACGTATCGCTGTTATCAAAGCTTCCTATGAAACCGCACACAGCGATTATGACCGTGAAAAACTTCAGGAAAGACTTGCAAAACTCGTTGGCGGTGTAGCAGTTGTTAAATGCGGCGCTGCAACCGAAACCGAAGCAAGAGAAAAGAAACTCCGTATTGAAGACGCTCTCAACGCAACCAAAGCAGCAGTTGAAGAAGGTATCGTAGCAGGCGGCGGTGTTGCTCTTGTTAACGTAATCAGCGAAGTTGAAAAACTTCTTGCGCATACTTCCGGCGACGAAAGAACCGGTGTTTCCATCGTTGTTCGCGCTCTTGAAGAACCGATGCGTCAGGTAGCAGTTAACGCAGGTCTTGACGGTTCTGTTGTTATCGACAAAGTTCGCCGTTCCAGAAAAGTTGGTTACGGTTTCAACGTATTCACCGAAGAATTTACCGACATGATTGAAGCAGGTGTTGTTGACCCTGTTAAAGTAACCCGCAGCGCACTTAACAACGCAGCATCCGTTGCAGCAATGGTTCTTACCACCGAAAGCCTTGTAACCGAAAAACCCGAATATCAGGGCAGATTCATCAACGAAGTTGCAGAAAAAATGCACCAGGTTCCGAAACCCTCCGGCAACTGGTAATCAATAGTTTTATTGAAATTAAAAAGGCTTCCCGAAAGGGAAGCCTTTTTTGCGTTAATATCTGATTTTTATAAAACCTTCGCAGTTAATTTCGGAATAGGGGAGAAAACCGCAGGATTTATAAAACGAAACAGTTTTTTCGGTGCGGTCGGTAACAAGCTGAGTCTGGTAAACATCCGGATAAAGCGAAAGCATTGTTTCGAGAAGTTTTGTTCCGATTCCTTTTCGCTGATATTCCGGAAGGACAAGAATATCCTGTATAAAAAGAACAGAATAACCGTCACCCACGGCGCGGATTATTCCGACAAGCTTTTCTCCGTCATGAGCACCGAGAATTTTGAGCGAATGCTCAAACGCGTGCTCAAGCATATCGGGCCGGTTTGTGTATGAGCACCAACCGACGCTGTCATATAAATTTAAAATTTCTTCCGGTTTATAATTATTATATTCGTTGATTTTTAAGTCCATAATAATCTCCTTTTAAAATTGAAATTAAAAGAAAGTTAAACGCAATCTCATATAAAACCTCCGGCGAAAAATCTATTGAAAAAGCCGCCAAAAAGGCGGCTTTTGTTTGTTTATTCTTCAACTTTTCCAAGCTGACGGTCAAGCCAGGTTGCGGCAAGGTCGAGAGCTGCATAAAGGCCTTCACGTTCTGCGCGTTTTACAACCATTTCAGTAGGAGCAGCGTTAGGGTCGGTGGACATCATCTGAAGGGTGATGTGACCGGCAACTTCAGTGTCCGCTGCGGTTGCGGTGTTGTTTATCTGAAGCATAACAACATAAGCGTCGCGCATATCTCCGTAATAAAGAATTTTTTTGCTGCGAACAAGGGGACGACCCTTGTAAGTCATAAACTGTTCAGACATAGTTTCCTCCAAATATCAATCGTTAAGATATGTTTTTACAAGAATCTGAAGAAGCTCATCACGGTCGATTCTGCGGATAAGGCTTCTTGCGTTATTATGGGTGGTGACATAAGTGGGGTCTTCGGAAAGGATGTATCCGACAATCTGGTTAATGGGGTTATATCCTTTCTGGCGGAGAGCATCATAAACAGTTGTAAGAATTGCTTTGATTTCTTTCTCTTTATCTTCTCTTATGGAAAAGGAAATGGTAG
Source organism: Oscillospiraceae bacterium (assembly GCA_045631325.1). Taxonomy (GTDB): domain Bacteria; phylum Bacillota; class Clostridia; order Oscillospirales; family Ruminococcaceae; genus UMGS1668. The sequence continues at coordinate 26,965 of JAZQUO010000027.1, read as the reverse complement.
GTTCGTTCACGGAATATCCTCCTCTCGTTTTTGCATCCTGCAAAACATAAAAATTATCACATATATATTCTACATCAAAATTGATATTATAGCAAGAGATGTTTTATAAAAAAATATTAATTTTAATAAACATTATTTGAAATGGGTATATGAAAAACATTTTTTGTATGATATAATCAATTTGTAAAATTTTGTTCTGATTTGTCGTTTCGGCAAAAAAAGCGGAAAAGGGGAAATTGAAAAATGGCAAAACTTTATTTCAAATACGGCGCAATGGGAAGTTCAAAATCTGCCCAGGCGCTTATTGCAAAATATAATTACGAAGAACGCGGAATGAAAGTATGGCTTATTAAACCGAAAACCGATACAAGGGACGGCGCAGAAATTATCAAATCCAGAATCGGACTCTATGCCGTTGCTGAACAGGTCGGTTCCGAAGACAGCATCAAGGAACTTTTTGCAAATCATAAAGACTGCAACGTAATTATTTCCGACGAATCCCAGTTCCTTACTCCTGAACAGATCGATGAGCTTCGCGATATCGTGGATGAAATGAATATCCCTGTAATGTGTTTCGGACTCAGAACGGACTTCATTACAAAACTTTTCCCCGGAAGCATGCGCCTTTTTGAGGTCGCTGATTCCATCACCGAAATTAAGACTATCTGCGATTGCGGTGCAAAAGCAACCGTTAACGCAAGAATGGATGACAACGGAAAAATCGTTACTGCGGGTGAACAGGTTTGCCTCGGCGGAAACGACAGATATATCGCAATGTGCCATAAATGCTGGAAAAAAGCCATTGCAGAACAGAAATAAGGAGGAAACTAACATGTCCAATTATCCTACCCCACACATCAACGCAACACCCGAGGATTTTGCAAAAACCGTTCTTATGCCCGGTGATCCTCTTCGTTCCAAGTATATTGCTGAAAATTATCTTGAAAACGCAAGACTTGTTAACAATGTACGCGGAATCCAGGGATATACCGGTACTTATAAAGGTGTTCCTGTTTCTGTAATGGCAAGCGGAATGGGTATGCCTACAATCGGCGTTTATACCTATGAGCTTTTTAATTTCTTTGGTGTTGAAAATATAATTAGAGTAGGTTCCGCAGGCGGAATGGGACTTCCTGTAAGCACTATCATTGCAGCACAGGGCGCTTGCACAACTTCAAGTTTTGCTTCTCATCTTGAACTTCCGGGTGTTTTTGCTCCTATTGCCGACTACGATCTTCTCAGCACTCTTGTTGAAACCGCAAAAGAAAAAGGCGTAAACGTAAAAGTAGGAAACGTTGTTTCTTCCGACGTTTTCTATAAAGAAGATCACATGGGATACGTCAGAAAATGGCAGAAAATGGGCGTTCTTGCAGAAGAGATGGAATCTGCAGCTCTCTATCTCAATGCTGCAAGAGCAGGCAAGAGAGGCCTTTGCGTATGCACCATCACTGACGATATGATTACCGGTGAAGGTATCAGCTCCATGGACCGCCAGACCAAACTTGATGAAATGATCACCCTTGTCCTTGATACTGTGGTAAATTTCAGCAAATAATTTTTGCGGAATGATAAAATAAATTTCGGAAGGTGTAAAAATGTTCGTAATCGGAATTGCCGGAGGAACCGGAAGCGGAAAAACAACTTTTACCGATACTCTTGTCAATGAATTCAGTGAAAATGTAACCGTAATTCATCATGATAACTATTACAAAGTTCAGGATCATCTTACCTATGAAGAAAGATGCAAAACAAACTATGACCATCCGGATTCTTTTGATACGGAACTGATGATCGAACATATAAAAGCACTTAAAAACGGAGAATCAATCGAAGAACCGGTTTATGATTACACCGTACATAACCGCGATAAAAGTAAGACTATTACGCTTAATCCTACCGAAATCCTTATTATTGACGGAATCCTTATTCTCGAGAACAAAGACCTTTGCGATCTTATGGATATGAAGATTTTCGTTGATACGGATGCAGACGTTCGCCTTGGAAGAAGAATTCTGAGAGACATGAACGAAAGGGGAAGAAGCCTTGAATCCGTTCTTACTCAATATGAAACAACGGTGAAACCTATGCATGAAAAATTTGTTGAACCGAGCAAGAAAAATGCTGATATTGTGATTCTTGAAGGCGGAAGAAACAAAGCTGCACTTGATCTTTTCTCCGGATACATCCGAGAATACATTAAAAATCAAAAATGATATTCAAAAAACGCACCTCAAAAGTGCGTTTTTTTGGTATAATTTTTCAAAAATTTAATCTTAAAATGTAAATAGACTTGAACTTGTTTATGAAATATGTTATATTTTAAGTACTGTGAAAAAATATTACACAGGGGAGGAAAATTAAAATGAAAAAAATTATTGCACTTCTTCTTGCAATGGTAATGGTTCTCTCTTTCGCAGCTTGCGGTTCTAACGAAGGCAGCGAAAACGCTGGAGAATATGCTGTTGCTATGGTTACCGACTACGGCGATATCACCGACCAGTCCTTCAACCAGACCACTTATGAAGCATGCAAAGAATTCTGCGAAGCAGAAGGCATCAACTTCAACTATTTCAAACCCGCATCTGACTCCGACGAAGACCGTATCGGCCAGATTGAAAACGCAATCGACCAGGGTTACAACGTAATCGTTCTTCCCGGATTTGCATTTGCAAACGCAATCATTGCAACTGCAGACAACTATCCCGAAGTTAAATTCGTAGCACTCGACGTTGCAGAATTCGACCTCACTTCCGGCGGCTGGTCCATTCCTGAAAACGTATACTCCGCAGTATACCAGGAAGAACTTTCCGGCTACATGGCAGGTTACGCAGCAGTAAAACTCGGTTATACCGAACTCGGTTACTGCGGCGGTATGGCTGTTCCTGCAGTTCTTCGTTTCGGCTATGGCTTCCTTCAGGGTGCTGACGCAGCAGCTGTAGAAATCGGTGCTGATGTTAACGTTGTTTGGGGCTTTGCAAACCAGTTCTACGGTGACGCTGACGTTACTGCAGTTATGGATACCTGGTACGGCAACGGCACTGAAATCGTATTTGCATGCGGCGGCGGCGTTTACACTTCCGTTGCTGAAGCAGCAGCAAAAGTTAACGGCAAAGTTATCGGCGTTGACGTTGACCAGGCTGCAAACATCGATGCAGCATACGGCGAAGGCATGACCGTAACTTCCGCAATGAAAGGTCTTGCTCCTACTGTTAAAACCATGCTTGCAAAAATTATCGCTGGCGAATTCGTAGGCGGACAGGTTGAAAACCTTGGTCTCGTTTCCGAAATCCCGGAAGAAAACTATGTACAGCTTGCTCCTTCCACCCAGTTCTCTGATTCCTTCACCGAAGCTGACTATGAAGCTCTCGTAGCTGCAATGTTCAACGGCGATGTTGTTGTAAGCAGCGTTATCGAAGGCGCAGCAGCAGATTTCGTAACTGTTGTAACTGTTAACGATCTCGGCAACATTAAATAATTTTTATCACAGTGCTTAAAAAGGACAGGTTATATGCCTGTCCTTTTTTTGTTTATATTTTGAACAAATTCTTCTTGTATTTGGTTATAATTTGTAGTATTATGATTATAACTATAAGTTAGATACAGGAGGGATGGTAGAGTTGGAGAATCAGTATGCAATTGAGATGCTTCATATTACCAAAAAATTCCCCGGTATTATCGCCAACGATGACGTAACAATTCAGCTTAAAAAAGGTGAAATTCACGCTCTTCTTGGTGAAAACGGCGCGGGAAAATCAACTTTGATGAGTGTTCTTTTCGGTCTTTATCAGGCAGAAGAGGGTATCATCAAAAAAGACGGTAAGGAAGTTCATATTAAAAACCCCAACGACGCTAATGATCTCGGAATCGGAATGGTACACCAGCATTTCAAACTTGTTGAATGTTTTACTGTTCTTGATAATATTATCATGGGCGTTGAACCCAATAAATTTGGTTTCCTTCAGAAAAAAGAAGCAAGAGAAAAGGTACTTGAACTTTCTGAAAAATATGGTCTTCATATAGATCCGGATGCTTATATTGAGGATATTACTGTTGGTATGCAGCAGCGTACCGAAATTCTCAAGATGCTCTACCGCGAAAATGAAATTCTCATTTTCGACGAACCTACTGCGGTTCTTACTCCTCAGGAAATCGATGAGCTCATGCAGATTATGAAAAACCTTGCCAAAGAGGGTAAATCCATTCTCTTCATCTCTCATAAACTCAATGAAATCAAAGCTGTTGCAGACCGCTGCAGCGTTTTGAGAAAAGGTAAATATATCGGTACTGTTGATACAAAAGATGCAACTATCGAAGAACTTTCTGCAATGATGGTCGGTCATAACGTAAACCTTCACGTTCAGAAAGAAGAAAGTGTTCCCGGCGATGTTGTTCTTGATATCGAAAACATGACCGTTGCTTCCAAAATGCATAAAAACAATGCAGTCAAAAACGTTTCTCTTAAAGTCCGCCGTGGTGAAGTTGTTTGTATCGCAGGTATCGACGGAAACGGCCAGACTGAATTTGTTTACGGACTTTCCGGTCTTGAACCTCTCGTAAGCGGAAAAATTACTCTTTGCGGCGAAGATATTACTAAGGCTCCTATCCGCAAAAGACTTCTTTCCGGTATGAGCCATATTCCGGAGGACAGACATAAACACGGTCTTGTTCTTGACTATCCGCTTGATTACAACTGTGCTCTCCAGCGTTATTTTGAGCCTGAATTCACCGATAAATTCGGTTTCCTCAGAAAAGACAATATCAAAAAATACGCAGAAAAACTTATCGAGCAGTATGATATTCGTTCCGGTCAGGGTCCCATCACCATTGCAAGAAGCATGTCCGGCGGTAACCAGCAGAAAGCAATTGTTGCTCGTGAAATTGACAGAAACCCTGAACTTCTTATCGCTGTTCAGCCTACCCGCGGACTTGACGTCGGCGCAATTGAATATATTCATAAACAGATCGTTGCACAGCGCGATGCAGGAAAAGGTGTTCTTCTTGTTTCTCTTGAACTTGAAGAAGTTATGGATGTTTCCGACCGCATTCTTGTAATGTACGAAGGCGAAATTGTCGGTGAACTCAATCCTAAGACCACAACCGAAGATGAACTCGGTCTTTATATGGCCGGTGCAAAAAGAGATGAGGTGAAAGCATGAGCAAGAAAATTTTGAGAAACGAAGCGTTCCAGTCGCTTTTTGCTTCATTTATCTGCATTATTCTCGGTGTTCTCATCGGATATATTGTTCTTCTTTTCATCAATCCTGCCGGTGCAGGGGAGGCTATCGGAGAAGTTCTTAAAAACTTCCTTCATTACTCCAAAACAAACCTTCAGATCAAAAACTTTGGTAACACCCTTGTAAAAACCGCACCTCTTCTTATGTGCTCTCTTTCCATCCTTTTTGCATATAAAGTAGGTCTTTTCAACATCGGTGCTGCAGGTCAGTATTGCGTAGGTATCTGCGTAAGCATTTATTGCGCAATATCCCTTGGACTTGGTTGGCTTCCCTGCATGATTATTGCAGGCGTTTGCGGAGCTCTTTACGGCGCAATTGTTGGTCTTCTTAAATCCTATTGCAATGTTAATGAAGTTATTTCCGGTATCATGCTCAACTGGATCGCTCTTTATACGACCAACATGATACTCAGCACAGTAAAAGAATCCACCAGCCCCTATACTTTCCATCTTAATACTCACGGCGAGCAGGCAATGCTTCCCGGTCTCGGATTTGACAAAATCTTTGCAGGAAACACTTATGTTACCATAGCTCTTCCGCTTGCAGTTCTTACCGCTGTTCTTGTTTATGTTGTTCTTGAAAAAACCAAATTCGGTTTCGAACTTAAAGCAACCGGTTTCAACAAGAACGCTGCAAAATATTGCGGTATGGCAGAAAAAAGAAACATTATCGTAACTCTTATGATTTCCGGAGCAATTGCTGCAATTGGTGCTTCTTTCATGTATCTTACCGACTATGAGCAGTGGTCCTGCACTTCTTCTGCCGTTCCTGCAATGGGCTTCAACGGAATTGCAGCAGCATTCCTCGGCGGACTTAATCCTATCGGAACAATCTTCTCTTCCTACTTCATTCAGCATATCACCAACGGCGGTGCTTATGTTGATAAGAGCCTTTATTGTTCCCAGATTTCTGACCTTATTTCCGCAATCATAATTTACCTTTGCGGTTTCGTATTCTTCATCAAGTTCACTATGAACCATCTTCTTGATAAACAGGAAGAAAAAAAGGCACTTAAAGCCAAAGAAGCTGTAAATACTCAGGAAGGAGGCGATAAATAATGTTATTGCTTATCCAGTACACATTGATTTTCGCTTCCGTTCTTGCACTTGTTGCACTCGGCGGATGCTTTGCAGAACATTCCGGTGTTATCAACCTCGGTCTTGAAGGTATCATGGTAATCGGTGCTCTCGGCGGCGCTCTTATGATGAGATATGCTCCCGACAGTTTCGGACCTCTTCCGCTTATTCTTTGCGTTCTTATTGCTGCAATTATCTTCGGCGTTGCGTATTCTTCGCTTTTGGGCGTTGCCTGCATCAATTTCAAAGCAAACCAGACCATTGTAGGTACCGCACTTAATATGCTCGGTACCGCAGGTGCAACTGTTGCTGTAAAAGCAATCAACACCGCAGCAAACCCCGATGACGTTTCTTCCACCATCCAGTACGTTGAAGAAAAGAAAGCATTCATCGTGAATATCGGAAGCTTTGAATTCAACTGGTTTATGGTTATCGCTGTTATCGGCGTTGTAGCTGCTTATATCACCCTTTATAAGACTAAATTCGGTCTTCGCCTTATGGCTTGCGGCGAGCATCCTCAGGCAGCAGACAGCGTAGGTATCAACGTTTATAAAATGCGTTGGGCAGGCGTACTTATTTCCGGTATGTTCGGCGGTCTCGGCGGTATCTGCTATATCCTTTCCGGTGTTTCCGAATGGAAATTTGAAAACGGTGTTGCAGGTTTCGGATTCCTTGCTCTTGCTGTTATGATCTTTGGTCAGTGGAAACCTACCAAAATTGCAATGGCTGCACTTATTTTCGGTTTCTTCCGCGCACTTTCCAACGTTTTCTTCGGATTCCCGTTCCTTGTCGCTCTCAACATTCCGGGTTCCGTATATAATATGCTGCCTTATATCATCTGCCTTATTGTTCTTGCGTTCACTTCCAAGAAATCCAGAGCTCCTAAAGCAGAAGGCATTCCTTACGACAAAGGAATGAGATAATTCAGTTATTGAAATTATAAAAACAGCCGTAAAGTTTTTAAACTTTACGGCTGTTTTGTCATGAGATTATTTCTTCGGAATAAAAGCAGGGTTGAAGGCGTAATAATTACGTTTATCAAGTCCGTCAAGAATGTGCTCAAGGCTTTCACCGAAACGCTGATAATGGACGATTTCCCGCTCTCTGAGGAATTTTATGACATCGCGGACATCCGGGTCGTCACAGAGATTAAGAATGTTGTCATAGGTTTTTCTGGCCTTCTGTTCGGCTCCCATATCTTCGTGAAGGTCTGCAATAGGGTCACCGGTAGATTGGATCGTTGCGGCGTTCCAGGGTACTCCGTTTGCGTCAACAGGGTAGATTCCTACGGTATGGTCCACAAAATAGGGTGCAAACCCGCTTTTTTCGATCTCGCTCATGGAAAGGTTTCTTGTAAGCTGGTGAACAATGCTTGCAATCATTTCCATATGAGCAAGTTCCTCGGTGCCGATATCGGTCAGAGCGGCTTTTACCTTGTCGTTAGGCATTGCGTACCGCTGATTAAGATAGCGCATTGAAGCGCCAAGTTCACCGTCGGGTCCACCGAGTTGGGTGATTATGATTTTTGCCATTGCAGGGTCGGTTTTGGCAATCTTTACGGGATGCTGAAGTTTCTTTTCATAAATCCACATAAGTCACACCTCCTCATATTCCCAGGGCCAGGGACCTTCGGTCCATTGCCATGTGTTCTGTCCGATATAATCCTCGTGCCGGAGCATTCCGAATTTTTCGGAGTATTCATCAGCAGCTTTTTTTCTCATTTCGAGATGTTTTTTATAAAAAGCCAAAGCTTCTGCGCAATGAGGGTGTGTATCGAGAAAGAGTGATGTTTCCGCAAGGATGAAATCACAGGTTGCAATTCTTGAAAGAAGAGTTTTGCGTTCGTTCATTCTGTTACCCTTCTGCCGAGATAAGGCAAATCAAGTGCAGGGAAGAGGGTACCTCTGCTTAAAGCGGTGGAACCGTCATAAACCTGACACCAGGGCTGTATTGCAACTTTCGCCATTGCAAGCACACCCGGAGACGGTTCGCAATTGGGAACGGGGTTTATGCTGTCGATATTTTCCATTTTATAAACCTCCATGATAAATATTGCGCATTTTTATACGCACAATATACTATGAAAAATCTGCTCTAAATGGTAAAAAATAAGAAATAACAGATTTTTTTGAAAAAAACAAAAAGAAAATAAAATTTTTTTGAAAAATGATATTGCAAAAATAAATATTATAACTATAATATATTATATATAAAAGCGCAAAATATAAAACTTCATTGGAGGAAACTGACATGCCTGAAATCACTTATAAAATCACCGAAGAATGCGGCGTTATTTCCGAAAACTCCCGCGGCTGGACCAAAGAACTTAACCTCGTAAGCTGGAACGACCGTCCCGCAAAATTCGATATCCGCGAATGGGCTCCCGATCACAGCAGAATGGCAAAAGGCCTTACTTTTACTGCTGAAGAACTCGGCGAACTTCGCAGAATTCTTGAAAACCTCGATCTTCCTACCGAAGATCTTCCGGACTGATTTTATAAATAGTCCGAAAAACAGACTAAAAGAGATTTGTCCAACAACGGGCATTTCCCACGATTGACAAAACGGGGAACTGTCCGTTTTTTATGTTTATTTATTCCGGGAACAATCCCAAAAGGAAGGAAGAAAAAATTTGATTCGTGAAGATTTAAGAAACGTTGCAATTATTGCCCACGTTGACCACGGCAAAACCACTATCGTTGACGAAATGCTCAAACAGAGCGGTACTTTCCGTGACAACCAGGTTGTTGAAGACCGTGTTATGGACTCCGGCGACCTTGAACGTGAAAGAGGCATTACCATACTTGCAAAAAACACTTCCGTTCATTACAACGGAGTTAAAATCAATATTATCGATACCCCCGGACACGCAGACTTCGGCGGCGAAGTTGAACGTGTTCTTAAAATGGTTGACGGCGTTATCCTTCTTGTTGACGCAGCGGAAGGTCCTATGCCTCAGACCAGATTTGTTCTTCAGAGAGCACTTGAACTCAACCATCCTGTAATTGTTGTTGTTAACAAAGTTGATAAACCCGACGCAAGACTTGATGAAATCGGCGACGAGATCCTTGAACTCCTTCTTGATCTTGACGCTTCCGAAGAACAGCTTGAAAGCCCGATGCTTTTCTGTTCCGGCAGAGAAGGTACTGCTTCTTTTGATCCTTATACCAGAGGCAAAGACCTTAAACCTCTCTTTGATACGATTCTTGACCATATTCCCGCACCGGAAGGCGACGAGGAAGGTCCTCTTCAGATGCTTGTTTCTTCCATCGACTATAACGGTTACGTAGGAAGAATCGGTATCGGCAGAGTTGAACGCGGATGCCTTACCCCCAACAAAGACGTTATCGTTACCGATTACCATAAAGAAAAAGCTGATTATAAAGGCAGAATCGGCACTCTTTATCAGATCGAAGGTCTTTCCAAAGAAATCTGCGAAAGCGCTTCTGTCGGCGATATCGTATGCATCAGCGGTATCCCGGATATTTACATCGGCGATACTGTCTGCGCACCCGATGCTGTTGAGGCTGTTCCTTTTGTAAAAATCAGCGAACCCACCGTTGAAATGACTTTCTGCGTTAATGACAGCCCCTTTGCAGGAAGAGAAGGTAAATTCGTTACCAGCCGTCAGCTTCGCGACAGACTTTACAGAGAACTTCTTAAAGACGTTTCTCTTCGTGTTTCCGATACCGACACCACCGATAAATTCTCCGTTTGCGGACGCGGTGAAATGCATCTTTCCATTCTTATCGAAACCATGCGCCGTGAAGGTTATGAATTCGCTGTTTCCACTCCGAAAGTTCTTTATAAAACCATCAACGGAAAACTCCATGAACCGATCGAACTTCTTTCCATCGACGTTCCTGAAGACTGCGTAGGCAACATCATGTCTGCAATGGGCAACAGAAAAGGCGAGCTTACCAAAATGGCTCCCTTCGGCAGCCGTATGCGCCTTGAATTCAAAATCCCTGCTCGAGGACTTTTCGGTTACAGAAACGAATTCATGACCGATACCAAAGGTGAAGGTATTATGAGCTCCGTTTTCGATTGCTACGAGCCTTACAAAGGCGATATTCAGCGCCGCGCAACCGGAAGCCTTATTTCCTTCGAAACCGGTGAATCTATCACCTACGGCCTTTTCAATGCTCAGGAACGCGGCCAGCTCTTTATCGGACCCGGTGTTCCGGTTTACGAAGGAATGGTTGTAGGTTCTTCTCCGAAAGCAGAAGATATTGCTGTTAACGTTTGCAAAACCAAACATCTTACCAACACCCGTGCTTCCGGTTCCGATGATGCTCTCCGTCTTGTTCCTTTCAAGAGAATGAGCCTTGAAGCTTCCATCGAGTTCCTTAAGGATGACGAACTTCTTGAAGTAACTCCTAAAAACATCAGAATCCGTAAAAAGATTCTTGATAACAACATGAGAATGAAAGCACGCTTCAAGAAGAACACCGATTAATTTTTAAAAAGTAAAAGCTCCCCGGAAGGGGAGCTTTTTTTCGTCAAAATAGATAAAATTCGAAGCTTATTTTGTAAATTTGAAAAATTATATTTAATTGACAAAATTTGCTGTCTTATATATAATTATATTGTATAAGTGGGGGAGAATGCCTGCTTATTAAAATCGTGATTATGTGAAATTGCGTCCGGGATTCCGGAGATGTTCCGGGACGTGGTTTCACATAAAACGGAAAATATAAATTAACCAGTTTTCTGTTTTTTAACAGAAAACGGAAAGGAGTTTTCACCTTGAAACTGAAAACCAGACTTAACGGAAAAACTTATGAATTCCGTGATGTCAAAGACGTTCTCGCAAAAGCTAACGAACCGAAATCCGGCGACAGATACCTCGGAATTGCTCCGGAAACTGTTTCCGAAAAAATCGCAGCTAAAGTAGTTCTCAGCGAGCTCACCGTTGCTGACATCACCGAAAACCCCGTTGTTCCTTACGAAAAAGACGAGGTTACCAGAGTTGAGATCGACTCCATGAACAGACGTATGTACGATAAGTTCAAAAACTACACTATCGCAGAAGTACGTGAATGGATCATGGACCACAAGACCACTACCAACGACCTTTACCGTGCAAGCTATGCATGGATTGGTGAAACCGTTGCAGCAGTCGCAAAAATCTGCTCCGCTTCCGACCTTATCTATGGCGCAAGCAAATGCTGCAGACCTACCCGCTGCGAAACCCAGATCGGTCTTCCCGGAACTCTTTCTTTCCGTGCACAGTGCAACTCCAGTACCGACGATCCTGAAACCATCGTTCTTGGCGTTCAGGAAGCTGTTTCTTTCGGTTCCGGTGACCTTTGCTTCGGTATCAACCCCGTAGAAGACACCGTTGAAACCACCCAGAGAATTTCCCATGCACTCCGCGATTTCAAAGACCAGTGGGATATTCCTACCCAGATTTCCGTTCTTTCTCACGTAACCACCCAGATGCAGGCTGTTCGTGAAGGCGCACCGCTTTCTATGTTCTTCCAGTCCATCGCAGGTACCCAGAGCGCTTGCGAAGCATTCGGCGTAGATAAAGCTCTTCTTATGGAAGCTTATGACCTTGCAAAACAGGAATGCTACGGTACCGGTATGAACAAACTTTATTTTGAAACCGGACAAGGTTCCGAAATGTCCATCGACTGCGACGAAGGCGCAGACGAAATGACTCTTGAAGCACGTACCTACGGTTTTGCCCGTAACTTTGAACCTTTCGGCGTAAACAACGTAACCGGATTCATCGGACCGGAAACCATTTACGACGGCAAAGAAATGATCCGTGGTAACCTTGAAGACCATTTCATGGCAAAAATCATCGGACTTCCTATGGGTATGGCACCTTGCTTCACCAACCACACCGGTATTACCCAGGATGACCAGGAAATTGCTTGCCTGCTTCTTAACGCAGCAAACTGCAACTATTATATGGGCGTTCCTATGGGCGACGACGTAATGCTTGCATATCAGGACGTTTCCTTCCACGATGACAACACCATGCGTGAACTCAGCCACAGAAAACCTGCTCCTGAATTCCATCAGTGGGCAATGAAGATGGGCATTCTCGACGAAGAAGGCCGTCTTGGCGAACGTGCTGGTGACGCATCCATGTTCTTTGCTAAATAAGAAAGGAGGCTGCAATTATAATGAACGATACCGAACTTATGAAAATCATCCGTGAAGCTATCGCACAGGCCACTCAGGGCGAAGCAGCTTCTAAATGCGCTTGCAAATGTGAGTGCGACGGAGAGGTAGACGACATCTCCGCATATAGCCTCAGAGAGGAATTCAACATTCCCAATCCTTATAACAAAGAAGAGTATATGAGAATCAAAGCCAAAACCGACGCACGTCTTGGCGTTTGGAGAGCAGGCCCCCGTCCTCTTACCAGAACTACTCTTCGTGTCCGCGCAGACAACGCTGCTGCAATGGACGCAGTTTTCAACGATGTTCACGAAGAATATCTTGAAAGAAACAACCTCAAAACCTATCAGACCAAATGCGACAGCAAAGAAACCTATCTTACCAGACCTGACCTCGGCCGTGTATTTGACGATGAAACTGCTGCAAAAATCAAAGCAGAATGCATCAACGATGCTGACGTACAGATTGTAGTTTCCGACGGACTTTCTTCTTCCGCAGTTGAAGCTAATATCGACGCAGTTCTTCCCGCAATTTTCAACGGTCTTAAAGCAACCGGTCTTAAAGTCGGTACTCCTTTCTTTGTAAAATATGGACGTGTTGGCGCAGAAGACTCTGTTGCATCCATCCTTAACGCAAAAGTAACCGTAATTCTTCTCGGTGAAAGACCCGGACTTGCAACTTCCAGTTCTCTTTCTGCTTACATTGTATACGGCGGCTATCCCGGCATTCCGGAAGCAAACCGTACCGTTGTTTCCAACATCCACAAAGCAGGTACTCCTCCGGTAGAAGCAGGCGCATATATCGCAGAACTTTGCAAACAGATCTTCGATAAAAAAGCTTCCGGTCTTGACCTCAAAGCATAAGCTACATAAATTAAGCGGTGCTCAAAACGAGCACCGCTTTTTTTGTATCATTTATTTATTAAGTTCAAAAATTCCGCCTTCAAAAAATATGTCGTTTCCGTGCTCATCTTTATAGAAAGAAACTTTTTCGGTTCCTGTTAGCTCAAAACCCAATGATTTAAGCAGAGATACGGAAGGAATGTTGTTTATGGCCGTACCGGCAGTTAGCTTTTTAATTCCAATTGTAGTAAGATATTCTATCAATGCTGCAAGGCTTTCTTTTGCGTAACCTTTTCCTTGATATTTTGAGTGAAAGCAATAGCCAATTTCATGTGAATCTTCGCGTATATTAAAAGAAAAGAACCCTATAACGGTTTCATCGAGGCATACAGCGAAAAAAATATGCTCTGTTCCGTTGCTTGCTGCGGCCCATTTAGCAATCCTTCCACGAACATCATCGTCATCTGTGTTGTGGGGCATATCATATTGAGAAAAGGGGGAATTATTAAAATCTTTCCAAATCTCTTTTATACTTTTCCAGTCATTCGGCTCAATATGTCTGATAATAAGTCTTTCTGTTTTTAATATCATTATAAATCTCCTTAATAAAGCGATTTAGTAAGTTTGTTACTATTATAGCTTAAATACGTCAAATTTCAACATAAAATTATTTTAGCGATTTACTTGACAAAAGTGCTGAAAGGTGGTATAAGTTACTTATAATATTTCAAACCGATGATTGAGAATAGTAACTTTCAGGTTGGCTTAAAGAGAGCGGCCGATGATGGAAATGCCGTAACCTTAATGAAAGTGAATGGACTCATGAGGACAGCAGGAAAGCGTTTTGCAAGTAATGGCTGTCGGCGCCGGACCGTTATCATACCGGAAGAATATATCAGTATTCAAAAAAAGTGGGCTTTTGCCAATTCAGGTGGCACCGCAGAGATTTTCGTCTTTGTCCTGTAAAAAGAAGGGGACAAAGGCGTTTTTTTATTTTCGGAGGTAATTATTATGAAACGATGGTGTATTTTAAAATAATTTTTGCTTTATAACAAATTTATTTTGAAAGGAAACATTTACCATGAATATGACTTATAAAGATTTTGACCGTTATCTCAGAGATTACCCCAATAAAGAAGGATTTTTCGGCGACTTCGGCGGACAGTTTATTCCGGATGAACTTGTACCTGCATTCAGAGAAATAAACGATGCTTATGAAACAATCTGCCACAGCGCACAGTTTATCAATGAGCTCCGCAGAATCAGAAAAGAATTTCAGGGAAGAGCAACCCCGGTTTATCATTGCGAAAGACTTTCCAACCATATCGGCAAATGCCAGATTTATCTCAAAAGGGAAGACCTTAACCACACCGGTGCTCATAAACTGAACCATTGCATGGGTGAGGGACTTCTTGCTAAATATATGGGCAAGAAAAAACTCATCGCAGAAACCGGCGCAGGCCAGCACGGTGTTGCAATTGCAACCGCAGCTGCTTATTTCGGCCTTGAGTGTGACGTTTATATGGGCGAAGTTGATATTGAAAAACAGGCTCCCAACGTCACCAGAATGAAACTTCTCGGCGCAAACGTAATTCCGGTTACCAAAGGACTTAAAACCCTTAAAGAGGCTGTGGACGCCGCATTTGAGGCATATATGAATGAATATAAGGATGCTATTTACTGCATCGGTTCTGTAGTCGGTCCTCATCCGTTCCCGAAAATGGTTCGTGATTTCCAGTCTATAGTAGGTATTGAAGCAAGGGAGCAGTTCCTTGAAATGACAGGAATTATGCCGGATGCGGTTACCGCCTGTGTTGGCGGCGGTTCCAACTCCATCGGTATGTTCGTTCCTTTCCTTGGCGATCCCGTTGATATCTACGGTGTAGAGCCTCTCGGAAGAGGTTCTGCTGTGGGTGACCACGCAGCTTCCATGGCATACGGAAAGCCCGGTATTCTCCATGGTTTCAACAGCTATCTTCTTCAGGACGATGAGGGTAACCCCAGCCCGGTTTATTCCATTGCAAGCGGACTCGACTATCCTTCTGTTGGTCCGGAACACGCATTTCTTCGTGACGTTGGCCGTGTGAATTACGTTCAGATAAGCGACGAAGAGGCAATGGAAGCTTTCTATAAACTTTGCCGTTTTGAAGGTATTATTCCTGCAGTTGAAAGCTCTCATGCGGTTGCATATGCTATGAAATATGCAAGAGAACACGACACAGGCTCAATTCTTGTTTGTCTTTCCGGACGCGGCGACAAAGATATGGACTTTGTTGTGGAGGAATACGGTCTTGGTGAAAGATTCTTTGAATAATTAAATTGTAAACAAAAAAGCCCGCAATTGCGGGCTTTTTTACGTGTAAAATTATTTAACTTTACAGATTGTTTGCTGTTATTTATGCATATTCATGAATTTTGAAAATTTGGTATTGATTGAACGAGGAGTAATTCTTGTAAGAAAAGCCATGAATTTGATTTTTAAACCGCACAAAGCAAGAGTTTTTTCTTTCATCATTGCTTTATATCCGATTTTTGCAACATCGGAAGCTTTTGCAACTCCGAGATATCTGAACGCATTCGATTTGCCAAAATCAGAAACTGCGCCGAAATTTGTTTCAGTAGGTCCGGGGCAAAGGCAGGTCACCGAAACACCGTGTGCGGAAAATTCTTCAGCAAGAGCTTCAGAAAATGAGAGAACGAAAGCTTTTGTTGCGTAATAAACGGACATATAAGGTCCGGCAGAAAAGGCGGCAATTGAAGCTACATTAAGGATTTTTCCGTTTTTTCGTTCGCACATATCTTTTCCGAAGCAATGGCAAAGCTCCATAAGCGAAAGTATGTTGAGTTTTACCATATCTTCATGAATTTTATAATCGGTATCTATATAACCGTGGTTGCTTCCGAAACCGGCATTGTTTATAAGATAATCAACCTGATATCCGTCGGAAGTTACCGCATCATAAAGTTCTTTTACAGAATTTTCCGCGGTGAGATCTTTTACATAGTAAATTACATTGTTTCCGTATTTTTTATTTAAATGATTTTTTATTTCTTTGAGTTTATCTTCGCTTCTCGCAACAAGAATTACGTTATCGCCTTTTTTAGCAAAAATTTTTGCAAATTCTTTTCCTATTCCGGAAGATGCACCGGTTATAAGAACGGTTTTTGTCATTACTTTTCCTTCTTTGTATCACAGCAGATTTTTATAAAATAATCGACGATTTTTTTGTTTTCGGTGGCGATATCTCTGTTACGCTCCGGGTGCCATTGAACTCCGAGAACAAATTTTTTATTTTTATGATAAATAGATTCGATAATTCCGTCCTCGGAAACGGCACAGACTGAAAAATCAGGCGCAATGTTTTTTACTGCCTGGTGATGATAACTGTTTATTGTATGTGTTCCGAATCCCATTGAATCGGAAAGGGGAGAAGATTTTTCTACATTAATGCTGTGGAAAGCAATTTCGGGTTTATCAAGGCGATGAATTACTGAAAAACCGTGCTCGGAAGGAATATCCTGAATAAGACTTCCTCCACAAAAAACGTTAAGAGCCTGCATTCCGCGGCAGATTCCGAGAACGGGAATATCTGCTTCGAGGGCAAGACGGATAAGCGTTTCTTCTGATTCATCACGAAGAGAACAGATTTCAAGACTTTTTCCGGAATTTGTTTCGCCGTAATATTTCGGATCGATATCTGTTCCGCCGGAAAGAATAAGTCCGTCGATTTCTTTGATTACGCTTAAAACAATTTCAGGATCATTGGTGAGGGGAAGAACAAAAGGGATTCCACCGGATTCAATAACCGCATCAATATACTGTTTATTAAGAAAAATTCTTTTATTTTCAATGTCATAGGAAGGAGAAATTCCAATGATAGGTTTCAAAAAAACACCTCCGATGATTTATATAAATCAATTATATAATTTTTTAAAAAATTTTGCAATAAATGTTATTTAGTGATACAATAAAGGTGTAAATTTTTTAGTGGAGATGACATAAATGGAAACTCTGAAAAAATATGCAAAAAAATATTTTATTGATGCGATGTCTGCAATGGCATTGGGTCTTTTTGCTTCCCTTCTGATAGGAACAATTTTCGGAACAATCGGAACATATCTCGGACCGGATTATATTACAAACGAAACCGTAAACGCAATCGGCGGATTTTTTACAGAAATGAAAACTTTTGCACAAGGGGCTTCGGGAATGGCAATAGGTGTTGCAATCGCTTATTCGCTTAAAGCGGATCCGCTTGTAATGTTTTCATGCGCGGCGGTGGGAAGTCTATCATACTCCCTCGGTGCAAAGATTGTTCTTGAAAACGGAGAAAGTATAGCATATACCGCCGGTCCTGCTGGTGCATTTGTTGCAGTAATTTTCGCTGTTGAAATCGGAATGCTTGTTTCAAAAAAGACAAAAGTCGATATTCTTGTAACTCCGACCGTCACTATAATCGCAGGATATGCTGTTGCAAAACTTGTTTGTCCGGTTGTTGCATATATTATGTACTATCTTGGAGATTTTATAAACACAGCGACGGAAATGCAGCCTCTTCTTATGGGAATCATTATTTCCGTTGTTGTTGGAATGATTCTGACTCTTCCGATTTCTTCTGCTGCAATTTGTGCTATGATCGGTATAAGCGGAATTGCAGGCGGGGCTGCTGTTGCAGGATGCTGTGCACAGATGATTGGTTTTGCGGTGATCAGTTTTGCCGATAACGGATGGGGCGGATTTTTTGCACAGGGACTCGGAACTTCAATGCTTCAGATGAGCAATATTATTAAAAAACCGGCAATCTGGATTCCACCGACCCTTGCGGCGGCAATTACGGGACCTGTCAGCACGCTTGTTTTTAAACTTGAATGTACCGGAGTATCTGCCGGAATGGGAACATGCGGACTTGTAGGACCTCTTGGAGTTCTTTCCGATATGAACGGCGGAGCAAACATGTGGCTTGGACTTCTTATAGTTTGTTTTGTTCTTCCGGCCGTTCTTTCTTATCTGTTCTATCTTATTATGAAAAAAATGGGATTGATCAAAGCAGGGGATATGAAACTTTGAAAAAAAAGCACCGTGCTCAAATGAGCACGGTGCTTTTTTTTATTTTAAATTATGTTTCTTCGGGACGCTTTTTATACTTTCTTGCGGAGGAAAATCCTCTTCCGCGAACTTCGGAAACATGGCTTATGATTACGAAGCATTTCGGATCGATGCTGTGGGCAATGCGTTCAACTTTAGCAATTTCGCGGTTTGAAACAATTGTCATTACAACTTCGGTAGGGTAATGTTTATAACCGGTTTCGGCTTCAAGAAGAGTTACGCCGCGATCGATTTTTGTAAGAATTGCATCGGTGATTTCTCTTGCTTTTCTTGTGACGATTTTGATTTCCGTTCTGGATTTACCAAGGACAAGAGTTTTGTCAAGAATATAAGTATATGAAAAAGTGAAAACAATTCCGTAAAGGATAAGATCCATGGATTTGAACATTGCAAGGAAAACAACAACAATAAAGTCAAGAATATAAAGAGTTGTTGAAACGGGGATATGGAAAAGTTTGTTAAGGATAAGCGGGGGAATATCCATTCCGCCGGTGGAAGCTCCGGAACGAATTACAAGACCGAGGGCAAATCCTATTCCGATTCCGCCAAGGACTGCACAGAGGAATACATCATCGGTAAGGTAATAATCTCCGAAAACACGGTTGCAAATTTCGAGGAAAAAAGGGTAGCAGAAAGAACTCAGAATGGTGGTCATTGCGAAGGCTTTTCCAAGAACAAAATATCCGAGACAAAGCATTGCCATATTGAAAATAAAAACAAATACGGAAATCGGAACATGGAAAAAGTATTCGATTATAAGTGCAATACCGGTTGTTCCTCCAAGGGCGATTCCGGAAGGAAGAACAAAAAGTTTAATGCTTAAAGCATAAATTATATTACCGAAAACGATCCAGAAAAACGGTGAGATTTTTTGCCAGATATTTTTGACCTTATCCATTTAAACAAATCCTTCTTTTAAAATTATATACAAATATGCTATCACAAAAAATATATAAAATCAATAGGAGAGCAAAAGAGATATCAAACAAATTATTTTTTAAAATATAACAAGAAAGACTCTTAATCCTAAGATTAAGAGTCTTTCTTCTGGTTGCGGGGGAAGGATTTGAACCAACGACCTCCGGGTTATGAGCCCGACGAGCTACCGAGCTGCTCTACCCCGCGATATATGCTATTTTCAAGCGCTTGACTATTATACAACAAACATTTGAAAAAAGCAATAGTTTTTTGAAAAATTTTTTAAATATTTTTTTCCATCCAGTAGCAGGGGCATCCTTCGCTGTAAACGGTGCGGTCTTCGGTCTTTTTAAAACCGCATTTTTCATAGAAACCGACAGCATGTCCTTCGGCAAGAAGAAGAGCTTTTTTGCCGCCTTTGAGTTTTGCGGCGGTTTCAAGAGCACCGATTACGCCCATACCGATATGTTCGCCGCGGTAGGGTTTAAGAACTGCGATTCTTCCGAAAATATAGGTATCTTCGCGGCCTTTGGGGTCGGGGAAGTATCTTCCGGTGGCAATTGCTTTTTCTCCATCGTAAAGAGTTACATATTCGCAGATATTGTCGATATCGTCAAATTCGTTCTGGAATTTCTGTTCTGCAACAAAAACAGCAAGGCGTACGTTATATGCGTCTTTCTGATTATCTTTGATTTTAACGGTAATCTGTGCCATTTATAAAACACTCCTTTGACCGATTTATACAAATACATCATATATCTTTTTCTTTGATTTTGCAATACCCAATCCGAAGAAATCTTGACAAGATAATGCAAATATAATATTCTTTTCTTATAAGAAACGGAGGGATTTTTTTGGACAAAAAAGAACTTGCCGCAAAAGCGGTTGAACTCCTGAAAAAAGAATATCCGGATGCAATCTGCTCTCTTGAATATGTAAAACCGCACGAACTCCTTTTTGCAACCCGTCTTGCGGCGCAATGTACCGACGCAAGAGTAAATATGGTAACTCCGGTTTTATATTCAAAATATCCTACCCTTGAAGCACTTGCGGAAGCGGACGAACAGGATATAAGCGATATAATCCGTTCCTGCGGATTTTATAAAACAAAGGCGCATGATATTTCTCTTGCGTCTAAAATGCTTGTCAATGAATATGGAGGAATCGTTCCGGATACCGTTGAGGAACTTATTAAACTTCCGGGAATCGGAAGAAAAACCGCAAATCTTGTTGTTGGAGATATTTACGGAAAACCTGCGGTTGTGTGCGATACCCATTGCATAAGAATAACGAATCTTCTCGGTTTTACCACAACAAAAGACCCGGCGAAATGTGAAATTGAACTTCGTGAGATTCTTGACCCGGCGGAATCCAATAATTTCTGCCACAGAATGGTTCTTCACGGAAGAGCGGTCTGCGTTGCAAGAAGACCCCAGTGCGATAAATGTGTGCTCAAAGAAATTTGCGAGCATGCTAAAAAAACTGAGAAATGATTTTTTAAATATATATTGAAAATCAATCTTTCGGGCATTATAATATAAATATATTCATTCAAAGGAGATATTAAAAATGGCATATCAGGTTACCAAAGATTCCATCATCGGAGATGTTCTTGATTACGATAAAGACACCGGCGTTTTCTTCCTTGAAATGGGAATGCATTGCCTCGGTTGTCCGATGTCCCGCGGCGAAAGCATTGAAGAAGCTTGTGAAGTCCACGGAGTCAAATGCGAAGAAATCGTAGAAAAAATCAATAAATATTTTGCAGAAAAAGAAAATTGATTAAAAAAACCGGCAGCCATGAAATTCACGGCTGCCTTAAGTTTTTATATAAAGCGAGGAATTTGTTTTGGAAAAACTTGATTTAAGGCTTGCCGCCGCGGCGGATTTTGTAAGAGAGGGAACTGTTGCCGCCGATGTCGGTACGGACCACGGATATCTTATCTGTTATCTTGTAAATGAAGGAATCTGCAAGCGTGGTTTTGCAACTGATATAAATATAAAACCCCTTGAAAGCGCAAGAAACCTCATCAGGGAAATGGAACTTGATGAGGAGATAGAAACGGTTCTCACCGACGGACTTGAAGGCCTTCCGGAAGACGAAATCGACGAAGTTCTTATCTGCGGAATGGGCGGGGAAACAATTATCGGAATCCTCGAAAAAGCAAAATGGGTAAAAAGCGAGAAAGTACATCTTGTTCTTCAGCCTATGTCCAGAGCGGATATGCTCCGCCGATGGCTTTGTGAAAACGGATGGGATATCGATGCGGAAAAGGCTGTTGAAGTTGAAAGGCATCTTTATACCGTCATGAGTGCTGATTATATCGGCGGAAAAGAAATTCCGGATGATCTTTATTGCCTTACAGGTGAACTTCTCGGACAGAATGATGAATTTGCGCTTAAATACGTACGTTGGCAGGCAAATATCCAGAGAGGCATTGCAGCGGGACTTCTGCGTTCAGAAAAGGAAAAAGAACATGCCCTTGTTCATATTCAGCTTGCGGATATGATCGAAGAACAGGCAGATGAAACGGAGAATGATTTATGAGCAAAGTTATAGATTTTTATAATTTTATAGACAGCATTGCGCCTTTTGCAACACAGGAAAGCTGGGACAATTCCGGTTTTCTTGTCGGTGACGGAGAAAAAGAAGTTAAGAGAGTTCTTCTTGCGCTTGATGTAACTGAGGATGTTCTTAATGAGGCGGATGAAATCGGCGCAGACCTTATTATAACCCATCACCCGGTAATTTTCGGTGCGCTTAAAGAATTTCATCCGAAAAATATTGCTTTTCTTGCGGCTGAAAAGGGAATTGCAATAATTAGCGCACATACCTGCCTTGATATTGCCGACGGGGGAGTAAACGATTGTCTTGCGGCCGCTCTTGGTCTTAAAAATATTGTAAAAGTTGATGACGGCGAAGGACTTATGCGCATGGGTGAACTTGAAGAAGAACTTTCCTGCGAGGAATTTATAAAATACGTTGCGGAAAAACTTAATGTTGGCGGAATAAAATATACTCCTGCAAATAAAAATATCAAAAAAGTTGCGGTTTGCGGCGGAAGCGGCGGAGATCTGTATCCTTTTGCAATAAAAGCAGGAGCCGATGCATTCGTTACCGCAAATATAAAACATAATCAGTGGATAGAAATGAAAAGGGAAGGTTTCTGCGTTCTTGATGCGGGACATTTCTGCACAGAAAATACTGTAATTGCCCCACTTGTTGAAATGCTTTCCATAAACTTTGACGATGCATTGATAACAGCTTCCGAAGTTTCGGAAGATCCCGCCAGATATTGGGCAAAATAATTTTTTAAAACGAGGTGAGCACGAATGGCATTGGACGGAATTACGCTGAGCATGCTCAAAAACGAATTGGCCGAAAAATTGATCTGTGCACGAATTGATAAAATTCACCAACCTTCAAAAGAAGAGCTTGTTATTTCTCTTCGCTGGAACGGAGGAAACGGAAAACTTCTGATTTCCGCTTCTGCAAACGGTCCTAGAATACATTTTACCGAAAGTTCCGTTGATAATCCGAAAAATCCGCCGATGTTCTGCATGCTTATGAGAAAGCATCTTTCCGGCGCAAAACTTGTTGCAATTGAACAGTTCGGGCTTGAAAGAATGCTTCATCTTTCTTTTGCAACTTATAATGAATTCGGTGACCCGGTAATTGTAAAACTTGCGGTTGAAATTATGGGACGCCACAGTAACATTATGCTTATCGGTCCCGACGGAAAAATTATAGATGCGATTAAGCGCGTTACCGCGGATATGTCTTCGGTACGCCAGGTAATGCCCGGAATGAGCTATGTTTTCCCTCCGGCACAGAATAAGATGAACACACTTGATCCGGATTATATGGATCTTATAGAGCGTCTTAAAAACGGAAGGGATATTCCTCTTTCGAAAGCTCTTATGGAAAATCTTGACGGTGTTTCTCCGATTGTATGCAGAGAAATTTCTGATATTGTTACCGGAGGTTTTGATACAAAGGCGCATGACCTGAGCAATGATGATTGCGAAAAACTTGTAGGCTGTCTTGAAAAAATTACCGAAAGCATTAAAAACGGAAGTACAACGCCTTATATGGTGCTTGAAGAAAACGGACATCCGCTTGATTTTACTTTTATAAAGGTAAATCAGTACGGCGACGCAGTGGAGATTCGTAAATTTGAAACTTTCAGCGAAATGCTTGATAAATTCTATTCGGAACGTTCCGGCGCGGACAGAATGAAACAGCGTTCCAACGATCTTTTCAAATTTGTTGTGAATCTTGCGGACAGAATTTCAAGAAAACTTGACATTCAGCGTCAGGAACTTGCCCGTTCAACCGAAAGGGATATTCTTCGTGTCAAAGGCGAACTTATCCATGCCAACCTTTGGATGATTGAAAAGGGAATGACTTCAGTCGTTCTTGAAAATTATTATGAGGATTGCAAACCTGTTGAAGTTAAACTCGATCCGCGCCTTTCTCCGAACCAGAATGCCCAGCATTATTTCAGCGAATACCGTAAAGCGGACACAGCCGAAAGAATGCTTAAACAGTTTATCGAAAAAGGCGAAGCCGAACTTTCGTATATCGAATCTGTTTTTGACCTTCTTTCAAGAGCAAGAACCGATGACGAAGTAGTGGCAATCAGAGAAGAACTTGTTGCACAGGGTTATCTTAAAAACCACCGTAAAAATAACCAGAAACCGGTTAAACTTGCTCCAAAGGAATATATTTCAACTGACGGTTTCAGAATTCTTTGCGGAAGAAATAATATCCAGAACGATAAACTTACGTTTAAAGATTCCAGAAAAAACGATATATGGCTTCATACCCAGAAAATCCACGGTTCCCATACGGTAATTGTAACAGAGGGCAGGGAAGTTCCGGAAACAACCATTCAGCAGGCGGCTGTTGTTGCGGCTTATAACTCAAAAGGAAGAGATTCTTCTCTTGTTCCTGTGGATTATACAGAAATCAGAAACGTTAAAAAACCTTCCGGCGCGGCTCCCGGCAAAGCGATTTATGAACACTATAAAACCGCTTATGTACGGCCGGCACAGTTTGAAAACCTTTTTGAAAATAAATGATATGGAAAACTGGTTTTTAACAAAACAAATCGACAAAAACACTTTTGTCATAAGTGAACCGAAACATTGGGAAGAAACCAACTGTTATCTTTTAATTGGAAGCGAAAAAGCTTTGCTGATTGATACCGGCCTTGGAATTTCTGATATTTCAGCGGAAGTTCGCAAAATTACCGATAAACCGATAATTGCTGTTCCGACCCATGTTCATTGGGACCACATCGGAGGACTTTGGAATTTTCCGGAATTCTATGTCCATGAGCTTGAAACGGATTGGATAGACGGAAAATTTCCGCTTGCAAATGATTTCGTTTATAAAATACTTGTAAAGGAAAATAACTTAACAAGCACTATAAAGCCCGATGATTATACGGTTTTTCAAGGGAAACCTTCCGGTGTTTTAACAGATGGAGATATCATTGATTTGGACAGCAGAAAAATAAAAGTTTTGCATACTCCCGGACATTCTCCAGGACATATGTGCTTTTTTGAGGAAGAAACAGGGTATCTGTTTACAGGAGATTTGATTTATAAAGGAACTCTTTTTGCAAATTATGAATCAACAGACCCGGAATTGTATTTTAAATCTGTTCAAAAAATTTTGGATATTCCGGTAAAAAGGCTTTTTCCTGCACACCATTCTCTTGATATTTCTTCGGAAATTATTACAGATATTTTTAATGAATTAACTGAAATAAAAAAGCAAGGAAAACTTTGCCACGGAAGCGGAAAATTTGATTTTAAAAATTGGAGTATTTTGCTGTAAAAAAAGCGAACCTAAACAGGTTCGCTTTTTTGCGTTATTTTTTAAAAATTAATTCATCGTATCCTGTTTCGGGGTCATCTTCAATGTCGATTGAAATTTCAGGAATTTCAGCTATTATAAGTTCACAAGTTGTGTTTATAATACATCCTTCACAAAGATGTCCGCCGACGGTAGATAAATCTTCTTTGGAAAGGGCAATATGAAGATGGCATCTTTTTGCGCTTACTGTTCCGTTGAGGCTTACAATTTCACAATCTTCATTGATTTCGCGGATTGTGACACCCGAAGCATCGCGGATTTTACCCTTTGAGATGCATCCGACACCGGAAGCAACAAACCCTGCACCGATATTTTTATCAACACAAAGATTCTGAATAGATTTAAGAAGATCTTCACCACGGTGAAGGCGCATACAATGATATCTTGTATTGCCGCAAACAGAAATAATTTCAGATTTCATATTATTCGGCTCCTGACTTTCTGTTTTCGGAAAACTGAATCAAAATTATAGAGATAAACATAAGAACACAGCCGATTCCTTCGCGAAGTGTTGGAATCTGCTGAAGGATAACCGCACCTGCAAGAACAGCAAAAACAGATTCAAAGCTCATAAGAAGGGAAGCGATGCTTGGTTTTGTCCATTTTTGCGCTACTGTCTGAAGAGTATAACCTGCTCCGCCGGAAAGAGCGCCGGCATAAATTATCGGAAGCCAGGCTTTGAGAATGTTTTCAAAATCAGGTTTTTCAAAAATAAACATTACAACAACAGAAATTGCTCCGCAAACAAGGAATTGAAGGCAGGAAAGTTTTACGCAATCAACTTTCGGGGCAAAATGTCCGATTGCCAAAATATGTACGGCATACGCGACAGCACTAATCAGAACGGTAAAATCTCCCTTACTTATGGAAAAACTTTCGTTCATGCAAAGAAGATAAAGTCCGGCAACGGCAATCGCACAGCAGGGCCATATCATTTTCGGAAGTTTTTGTTTAAGAAGAAGGCCAAGGAAGGGAACAATAAGAATATAAAGAACGGAAATAAATCCGGCTTTTCCGACGGTTGTCTGTGAAATACCGATTTGCTGAATTGTTGAGGCAAAAAAGATGATAATTCCGCAGATTATTCCGCCTTTAAGAAGCTCTGTTTTTTCTTTTCTTTCGGGTTTTCTGTAAGTTCCGTTTTTCTTTTTAAGCGAATCAAAAACAATATTAGTGATGATAAGAACTATTCCGCCGATTATACAGCGGATTCCGTTAAAAGTAATCGGTTCAACATATTCCATTCCGACGCTTTGCGCTACAAAGGCACATCCCCATATAAGTGCGGTAAGAATCAGAAGAAAGTTTCCAAGCATTGCTTTATTTTTCATAAATTACCTCAAAAAATAAGAATGATATAATTTTACATTATAAACCGGGAAAATGGAAGAGAGAATAATCAAATATTGTTGAAAAAAATATATGAATAATATATAATTTGTTTATTGAAACGGAGGTGGTCCGATGGAATATATTTTTGCTTTGGTTTTAGGATATCTTTTTGGCTGTATAAATCCAGCGACCGTTATTGCAAAAATAAAAAAAGTTGATATCAGAAATCTTGGTTCCAAAAACCCCGGAGCATCAAATGTTTTTATAACGGTTGGCAAAGGTTACGGTGTTATTGTCGGAATTTGCGATATCCTTAAATCATTTATTGCCGGTCAGATTATATTTTCTGTAACAGAGGGTAATACCGGAGCAGCAGCTGTTGCCTGTGCGATGGCTGTTTTCGGACATAACTTTCCGTTCTGGATGAAATT